>JAEYXQ010000096.1 GCA_023431205.1 Pseudomonadota bacterium
CTTCCCGCTCGCCACCCGTCGCCTCGCACAGATGCGCCAGCGGGTTGGCGCGCTGCCCATCATCGGCGTTGGCGGCATCCACTCCGCCACGACCGCGGTGCAGAAGTTCGAGGCTGGTGCCAACGCCATCCAGCTCTATTCCGCGCTCGTCTTCGGCGGCCTCGACCTGCTCGAGCGCATCAAGCGCGGCCTCGTCACCGCCGTTCGCACCGCGGGCAAGACCAGCATTGCCGAACTGTCCGGCACCCGCACCGACGACTGGGCCGCCGGCCGCGTCGGCCTCTAGACCGGCGCCACGAACAGGGCCGCGCGCCGCCGCTCCAGCGCCCACCAATAGATCGCGCCGCGCGCCAGGAACCAGCAATGGAGCGCGGCCCACAGCCCCCAATTGCCCAGCAGCGGCTGCAGCACCATGGCGGCGGCGAGGAACACCACCAGCGAGGCCACCATGCCGTTGCGCATGGTGGTGTTCAGCGTCGTGCCGATCAGGATGCCGTCATAGACAAAGGCCGGCATGAAGGTCAGCGTCGCCACCACCGCGATGGGCAGATAGGTCAGCGCATAGGCCTGCACCTCGGCATTGGTGGTCATGAAGCCGATCAGCCACGGCCCCGACAGATACCAGGCTGCGCCCATCACGATGCTGATGCAGAGCCCCCACGCCATCGACAGCCGGTAGGCCTGGTCGAAGGCCGGCCGCCAGTTGGCGCCCACCGCCTTGCCGGTCTGCTCGGCCGCCTGGGCGATGCCATCGAGGAAATAGCCGGCCACCATCAGCAGGTTCAGCAGCACCGCATTGGCCGATAGCGCCACTTCGCCAATGCGCGAGCCTTGTGCGGCAAACCAGGCATAGGCGCCCATCAGCGCCGCCGAGCGGATCATCAGGTCCCGGCTCAGCCCCAGCATTCGCGTCACCGCCGGCGCATGCAGCAGGTCCGGCACGCTAAGCCGGCGCAGCATCGCCGCGAGGCCGCCATAGTGGCGGACCAGCAGCGTCAGCCCCACACCGGCAGCAACCACCTGCCCGATCACCGTGGCGATCGCCGCTCCCGGCACGCCCCAGCCCAGCCCATGCACCATCCAGATGCTGAGCGTGATGTCGATCCCGTGCAGCAGCAGTTGCAGCAGCATGCCTGTCCGTGCCGCCGCCCGCCCGTAGAACCAGCCCAGCAGCGCGTAGTTCACCAGCGAGAACGGCGCCGACCAGATGCGCCAGAAGAAATAGTCCGCCAGCGCAGCGCCCGCTCCGGCCTCCGGCGCCAGCAGCGTCGTCGACAGCCACAGGATCGGCCACCACAGGGCGATCATCGCCACCCCGATGCCGACGCCGATCACCAGCGCCCGGCTCACATGCAGCAGGCCGTCCTGCGGATCGCGCGCCCCCACCGCCTGCGCCACCAGCCCGGCCGTGCCGATGCGCAGGAAATAGGCCAGCGAGAACAGAACGTCGAACACCAGCGCCCCCAGCACCAGCCCGCCCAGCAGGCCGGCGTCGCCCAGCCGTCCGATCACCACGATGTCGACCAGCCCCACCAGCGGCTCGGTGATGAAGGCGATAGAGGCAGGCAGGGCGATCCGCAGCACGTCGCCATGGCGAACCACAAAGGGATGCTGCGGCCGCGCCGGCGGGGGAGTGGTGGTCATGATGTCCGAAAAAGCAGGAGACGCCGCCCGTCTTGTAGCGGCCGCTGCGTCCTGCGCAAGCGGCGCGGCGCGGCTCTAGCCTTCGCTGCGCCCCCGCGCCTCACGATTGTTCTGGTAGCGGCGCATCCCGGCAAACTCGGGCAGCCAGCTCTCGCGGCGCACTGTCCAGCACTCATAGGTCGGCACGAACTGGTCCGGCGCGTCGAGCACCCCCAGATGCAGTTCCACCTCGTCCTCACTCACCGCGAACACCGACGAGCCGCATCGCGGGCAGAAATGCCGCCCGTGATAGCTGCTCGTCGGCCCCTTCACCGTCACCGCCGCAGCGGCAAACATCGCCGCGGCAAAGAACGGCGCGCCATGGTGCTTGCGACAGTCCATGCAATGGCAGATGCCCACCCGATAGGGCTCTCCCACCGCCTCCACCCGAACCGCCCCGCACAGGCACCCACCCGTCACCCGCTCCATCCGCACCTCCTCAGGCCGGCACCACCGTCCGTCCTCACCGCAAGGGCAGAATGCGCCCACACCGACCCGCTGTCATCCTCACGACAGCGGGAACGATCCTGAGGTTTAGCGGTGGGCCCGACGCGGAGCGACCCGCCATGGAGTCGACCCTCCCCGCTGCCCAATGGCTGCTTTGCCGCGGCACCGCTGCAGACCGAGCAAAACAAGCCCGGCGTTCAGGATCGCTTCGGCAAGCCACCATAGTTCCACGCCCGCGATCCCCTTCTCCCCTCGCGGGAGAAGGTGCCCGAAGGGCGGATGAGGGGGGACGTCATCACGAGAGCGCCACGATCGCCCCACACCCACCCGCTGTCATCCCCGCGAAAGCGGGGACCCATCCTGAGGTTTCGCGATAGATCCCGACGCAGAGCGACCCGCCACGGCAGTCGACCCTCGCCGCTGCCCAATGGCTGCTTACTGCCGCTGCACCGCTGCGACCGAGGCAAAACAAGCCCCCGCGTCCAGGATCGTTTCAACAAGCCACCATAGTTTCCCACGCGCGATCCCCTTCTCCCCTCGCGGGAGAAGGTGCCCGAAGGGCGGATGAGGGGGGGCCGTCATTACGAGAGCGCCACATCGCCCCACACCCACCGGCCGTCATCCCCAAAAGCGGGGACCCATCCTGAGATGCCCGGCAGCCGCAGTCCCCAGGACAACCCGGGCGGCACCCTCCACCGCATCAGCCCGTCAGCACGATCCGCATCAGGTCGGCGGTGTTCTTGGCGCCCAGCTTTTCCATTACCCGCGCCCGGTGCACCTCGATGGTGCGCGGCGATATGCCGAGCTGCCGTCCGGCTTCCTTGTTGGATTGCCCGCTGGTGATCAACTGCAGCACTTCGCGCTCGCGCGGCGTCAGCCGGGCGAAATTCCGCAGCTCCACCGGCCGGTGCCCGGCTGGGGGCGGCGTGCGCGCCGCCTCCCGCCGCAGCGCCTCGCGCACCACCATCAGCAGGTGGTCGCTGTCGAGCGGCTTGCTCAGAACGTCGGTGGCGCCCAGCTTCATCGCCGTCACCGCCGCCTCCACCTGCGGCCCGTCGGCCAGCATCACCACCGGGGTGCCGTGCTGCGCCCCGCGGATCCGGCTCAACAGCGCCAGACCGCTGTCCTGCCCGACCCTGAGGTTCAGCACCACCGCATCCGGCCGCCACCGCTCCAGCGCCGTCACGAACTGTGCCGCCTCGGAAAAATACCCGGTCTGGAACCCCTCCAGGCGGAACAGCACGCTCAGCGCTTCGCAGGTTTCGATGTCCCCGTCGACGATATGGATCAGCCGCTCACCGATACGATGCGAGTGGTAGTCGGCCTGGTCGCTCATTGCCGTTCCCTCCTTGGCCAGATGCGTCCGTCCCACGCTTACCTGTCCCAACGGCCATCCGGCGACGGCGCAGCTCCATGCCCCATCATTCCGGCAAGCCCGGTAAAACGCGGATACACTGTGCACGAGGTGTGCGGATTTTTCCCGATCCGGAAAAACCCGGATGGACGCAGCACCTACGGGGTAGGCATATGAGCGGCATATTATACTTGCCGTACCCAAATCGGTGTGTTAGACAGGCTCTACAAGGAGTTAGGGCCATGTCCGTTCTTTCCGCAAAGCACTTCCACGACGAAGCCGCCGCTTACAAGTTTGTAGAGGCGCGCGTTTGGGCCAATGGCGTCACTTGCCCGCACTGTGGCAACGCTGACGAAGCGAAGATCGGCACCCTCAAGGGCAAGTCCACCCGCGTCGGCGTCCGTAAGTGCTACGCTTGCCGCAAGCCCTTCACCGTCAAGGTTGGCACCATCTTTGAGAGCAGCCACGTTGCCCTGCACCTGTGGCTGCAAGCCATTTTCCTGATGGCTTCCTCTAAGAAGGGCATCAGCGCCAACCAGTTGCACCGCACCCTCGGCGTGACCCTCAAAACCGCTTGGTTCATGGCTCACCGCATCCGCGAAGCGATGCGCGAAGGCAACCTTGGCCCGCTCGGTGGCGCGGGTCAGATCGTGGAAGCGGACGAAACCTATTTCGGCAGCAAGACCAGCCGCCCTGAAATCCGCGCCAACACTGGTAAGCCCTACAAGAACCGTGGCGGTCTCTCGACCAAGCGCGCCGTTCTCGGTCTGGTGGAGCGCGGTGGCCGCGTCCGCACCTTCCACATCGAACAGGCAACCAAGGTGAACGTGGCGCAGCTCGTGACCGAGAGCGTCCGCATCGAAAGCATCCTTATGACCGACGAAAGCCGCCTCTATACCGGCATGTCGGAAGTATTCGCCGGCCACTCCACCACCACCCACGGCGCGGGAGAATACGTCCGCTACGATGGCGAGGCGGTCATTCACTCCAACACCATCGAAAGTTACTTCTCGGTCTTCAAGCGCGGGATGCGCGGCACCTATCAGCACTGTGCCGAAAAGCACCTGCACCGCTATCTGGCGGAGTTCGATTTCCGCCATAACCGCCGCGTAGGCTTGGGCATGGGTGACGTTGCCCGCGCCGAAAGCATCCTGACTGGCGTAGTGGGCAAGCGGCTCACCTACGAAACAACTCGTACAAGGTGAGAAACCCTATGGCGTCTGGCGACCCTCAAAATACCGGCCAAAAGCCAAAAGAAAGCGGCGGCGGAAAAGCCGAAAAGCTTAGCCAGAAAGAGCAGTCCGAGCGGTTTAAGCAAACCGCTCGGGAGCTTGAGGCTGATGAGAGTGGGGATAAATTTGAGCGGGTGGTTGAGGTTATAATTCCACGAAAGGGGTAAGCTCCTGCATAAAGCTCTTGGCTGCGTTCATTACCGCCTCCGCTTCCTCGGCGGTGTAGGTTTGTTTGGGATGGGCGGTGGGTGCCCGCCAAGCTCGGTTCAGAACCTCCAGAAATGAGTGGGCCCGATACCACCTGACTTGCTCGTCGCTACCCTTGGGCAACCTATCGATCTTGTCCTTCATGTTTCTGGCGATCACGCCCCAAGGTAGTCCTTTGCCATCCGCATCCTGGACCGCTGCTCCTATGCGAGGCCCGATGACTTGCATGGCGCTTTCTATCGCTCTCATTAGGTGGAATATTGAGGCAGTAAATCGAGATAGGGCGAAGCACTTTCCGGCCTCACTTATGTCTTCGGCAGCCTCTGGGAAAGCGTCAGCTACATCCGCCCCAAAAAGTGGCCGAGGTTGATCGAAAAATGCCTCTCTGCTGCGCGGCAACATGAGGAATAGCTTGCCTTCCATGTCCTTGCCCAGAACGTCAACAATAGTTCTGGTGGCAGCAGACAGATTGCCTGCAACTTGTCCTTGTATATATAGACATCCATCGACAAGAGGCTGGTTATTGATGATATCACTGGCTTCTCGCGCACAGTACGCAGAGACATTCAAATCAAGAGAACGAACTATTTCTGCATACCGGGAGAACTTACTTCTTAGCATGTCAACCTGATCAGGCGCATAAGCGATCGGGTTAGTTTTATGATATTGGTTGAACGAACAAACGAAACTGTGCAGGTCCAACAGTTCACCTACGGCGTATTTTTCCACGAGGTCCAACAAGCTCCATAGCTTGCCGGGGTGATCCCATGGGTGCCCCCGGTCGGCGCTCATCTAAGCGCCTCCCGATGGGTACGGCAAGTATAATATGCCGCATATGAGCCTATTCAGCCAAAGGCAAGGAAAGCTTTCCCAATTATATACTTGACAAAAGTGGGGCTAGGCGTAGAATCCTAATCACTGGGAGCGAAGCCATGAACCTCACCGACAAGATCTACCACGACGCCGAAGCAGCCCGCGAACACCTCGAAGCCATCCAGTGGCCGAACGGTCCCGTTTGCCCGCACTGCGGTTCGGTCGAGGGCATTGCCAAGGTCGAGGGCAAGAAGAAGGCTCACCGTCCCGGCCTCTACTACTGCAACGCTTGCAAGGGCCAGTTCACCGTCACCGTTGGCACCGTGTTTGAGCGCTCCAAAGTCCCGCTCAACAAGTGGGTTCTGGCTACGCACCTAATGGCTGCTGGCAAGAAGGGTACTTCCGCCCACCAGCTGCACCGCATGCTCGGCGTCACCTACAAGACCGCATGGTTCATGGAACACCGCATCCGTGAGGCGATGGCCGAAACCGTGAAAACGTCTGGTCCGCTCGGCGGCGAGGGCAAGGTCGTGGAAGCCGACGAAACCTACATCGGCAAGCGCGACCAGCCCCGCAAACTCTCTCGTGGCCGCAAGCCCACCTACACCAAGCGTGGCAGGTCAGGCGGCGCGATGAAGCGCACCGTTGTCGCTCTGGTCGAGCGCGGCGGCTCGGTCCGCTCGTTCCATGTCGAGAACGCTACCAAGGAAACCGTGCAGGAAATCCTGTTCACGAACGCTTCCCGCAAGTCCACGCTCTACACCGACGAAGCCCGCATCTACACCGTTCCCGGCAAGGACTTCGACCAGCACCGCACCGTCACCCACTCGACTGGCGAATATGTCCGCTACGAGGGCGACAAGGTGATCCACACCAACACCATCGAGAACGTGTTCTCGGTGTTCAAGCGCGGTATGCTCGGCACCTACCAGCACTGCGGCGAGGCTCACCTGCACCGCTACCTTGCCGAGTTCGATTTCCGCTACAACCGCCGCGCCGCGCTCGGCATCAACGATCAAGAGCGCCACGACATGCTGCTCGCTGCAATCCGTGGCAAGCGCCTCACCTATCGGCGGATTGGTGAAGCCCGTAACCCCTAAGCAGAAGATCAAGCGCTTGAAGCGTATCGCTAAGCGCTTGAAATCACAGCCTGTGAAAAGAACAAAACCGGATTCGGCATAGCCGAAGAATCGGCGTAAACCAGTAACTGGCTGATCCAACTGGGTCCGACACACGCAAGCGCTTTTGCCGCGGCGCGAGGTGTGCCGGACGCCAGTGGCGGGGGCGAAGTCACCGCCCGGAGACAAAGAACATGATCGCATGTTCTCTGCCCAAGGGTGTGCACGTATGTGCTTACACCCGCATTCGCTTCGGACGTGTCGAATACGTCCGTGAGCACTGTCGTGGTTATCCGAGCCGCTAGGCCCGTATGACCGTCCCACTTGGCCCCGCTTCGGCGGGGCTCTTTTTTGCGGTGTGTTTCACGACGCACCGCTTATGTTTCACACACTACTCCGACTCGGGCTTTTTGCTAGTCCTTGACGTAGGCTTTTTAAGCGGAGCTTTCGATTCGCCGTGCGGCTTGGGCGGCGTCTTGAGCATGCGCCGCAGGATTTCGTCACGCTGCTTTTCGTCTTCTGATTTAGGGCCTGACATGAGCGAAGATGACTCCGTTGACCAAGTGATTTGGGCCATAAGGCAGAGCCCTTTCGACAAGCACGCTCAAGAGATCGGGCGGGTCTGCATCCTATGGAGCCAGCTTGAGCTGACAATGGCCGGCATGCTGGGCGATCTCATGGCCATTGAGGACGCCACCGTAAAGAACGTCGTGATATCCTCTTTGGATATGCGCGGTAAGATGCAAGCGATCTTGCCCATCGCCTTCTCCAAGAAGCGCAGCGACTCCTGGTTTTCGCAACTCCAAACCGAAATCAACGAGATCGACAACAAGCTACGCCCTGAACGCAACCGACTGATCCACGACTACTGGATCGTGATGCCCGACACCGTTCACCGGATGCAGCACACCGCGACGGTCGTGCGGGACCAGAGAACGCAACTCCTAAAACTGGCAGAACACGTACCCGTCAGCGTTGGCGACTTGCTTGCCCTGCAAATCAAGATCGCGAAGGCTTCCGGTCGCATTCAGGAGCTTGCGGATCAGTACGCAGGGCGTCCCACATTGCGAGAAATATTCGGGAAACAACCTCTGCCCCGGAGTCCAACTCCGGATCAAAGCCCATCAGCTCCAGAGAGCCCGCCTGAGCCATCTGAGGGGTAACCTCAATCTCACCAGCCTTTTCGGCGCGATCTCGGCACATTTCCTACACCTAGGATTGTTCTCCCATCATCATACACATGAAACGCCGGCCTGTCGCTGATATTGTTAGCGAATCAGGCCACTTTTGTCACGTATATAATTAGGAAAGCTTTCCTACACCCGCGGATTCGCCCTTAACGCGTCGCGGATTTCCGTAAGCAGCACTTCTTCCTTGCTCGGGGCAGGGGTGGTTTGCACCGGCTCCTTGGCCGCTTCGCGCTTCATGGTGTTGATTGCTTTCACCACCATGAACAGCACGAAGGCGATGATGGTGAACTTCACCACGGCGTTGATGAACAGCCCGATATTGAGCGTCGCCACGCCCGCAGCCTTGGCGGCGGCGACGGACGGCACCGGCACGCCCTCGGGGTTGGAGAGCACGATGAACAGGTTGGAAAAGTCGATCCCGCCGATGATCAGGCCGATCAGCGGCATGAAGATGTCGTCCACGATCGAGGACACGATGGCGCCGAAAGCAGCGCCGATGATCACGCCGATGGCGAGGTCGATCATGTTGCCCTTGATGGCGAAATCACGGAATTCCTTCAACACTCCGGCCATGGCTACCTCCTTGCCGCGAATCCGGCTCAACCCGGATGAGCCTACCATCTGTTAACATAGCGGTGGTGGCAATGGGCCGGATGTCGACCTTGCCTGCACTGCGCCGGGCGCTCATAGTCCGGCCCGACAACCGGATCCCCGCGCCCATGCAACCGCCAGCGGCCGACGCTGCCACCAGCCTCCGGCAGGCCATCGACCATCTTCCGCAAGGCATCGCCATCTTCGATGCCGCCCTGCGCCTCGTCACCTGCAACCGGCGCTATGTCGACCTGCTGGGCCTGCCAGACGCGGTCACGGCGCCCGGCACCATGCTGTTCGACATCGCCTTGCGCCTCGCGACGCGTGGCGATCTCGGCGCTGGCGATGCCACCCGGCTGGCGGTCGAGCGCATCGACCTGCTGACCTCCTCGCAGAGCACCGTCACCGAGCGACTCGGTCATTCCGGGCGGACGCTGGAGTTCCATTCGAGCCGTCTGCCGGATGGCGGGCTCGTCATCAGCATCGCCGACGTCACCGCCCGCGCCCATGCCGAGCGCGAACTCGAACGCGTCAACCAGACGCTGGAAGGGCGCGTTGCCGAACGCACCGCGGCGCTGACCCGGGTCAATGCCGAACTCGAGATCGCCCGCGCCAAGGCCGATGCCGCCAACCACGACAAGACCCGCTTCCTTGCCGCCGCCAGCCACGACCTCCTGCAGCCGCTCAACGCCGCCCGGCTCTACACCTCGACGCTGATCGAGCGGGCGAAGTCCACCGGCCTCGCCGAACTTGCCAATTCCATCGAGGCCTCGCTGACCGCGGTGGAAGACATCATGGCGGCGCTCCTTGATATCTCGCGCATCGACAGCGGTGCCCTCCGCCCCGCCGTGGCGCCGGTCACCGCCCGCGATCTCCTGCGCAAGATCGAGGTCGAATTCGCCCCCATGGCCCGCGAGCGCGACATTTCCCTGCGCATCGTGCCCTCGGCACTGACCCTGCTCGCCGACCGCACCCTGGTCGGCCGTATCGTCCAGAACCTCGTCTCCAACGCCATCAAGTACACCGCCCCGGGAGGCAAGGTGCTGGTGGGCCTGCGCCGACGCGGCGCCCGCGTCCGCCTCGACATTGTCGATACGGGCATCGGCTTCAATCGCGACCAGCACCGGCTGGTGTTTGCCGAGTTCTCCCGCCTCGAGCGCGGCGCCCGCATGGCCCAGGGGCTGGGCCTCGGCCTCTCCATCGTGCAGCGGCTGGTCACCGCGCTGGGCCTGACCCTCGAACTCGACAGCGTCGAGAGCCGCGGCTCGCGCTTCTCGCTCTACCTGCCGGTGACCCGCCCGGTGCGGGCCGCAGCCGAGCCGGCGAGCCCCGCCGCCGAAGCCGGCTTCGGCATGGCAGGCCTCAAGGTGCTCTGCGTGGACAACGAGCGCGCCATCATCGAGGCCATGGAAGGCCTGCTCGGCCATTGGGGCTGCGAGGTGCGCAGCGCCCTCTCGCTCAAGCAGATCGACAAGGAGCACCTGCTCGAGGGCTGGTACCCCGATCTGGTGCTGATGGACTACCACCTCGATCAGACCTCCGGCCTCGATGCCATCGAGTGGCTGCGCCACAATCTCGGTGGTCACCTGCCGGCGGCGCTGGTCACTGCCGATCGCAGCCCGGCCGTGCGGGCGCTCGCCGAAGATCGCGGCATCACCGTTGTGACCAAGCCGGTGAAGCCCGCCGCCCTGCGCGCCGCCATCAGTGGCCTCGCCAGCCAGAGCGGCCGCCAGGTCAGGCGAGTCGGCTAGGCTCTAGGCCTTCTCCGCGCCCAGGCTGAACAGCGCCTCGAACTCGCCTTCCTCGATCCGCGCTGCCGCGATCACCGCCTGGGTGCGGCTGTCGACGTCGAGCTTCTGGAGGATGGCGGAGACATGCGCCTTCACCGTCGCCTCGGAGATCGACAGCTCATAGGCGATCTGCTTGTTCATCAGCCCGTCGCTGAGCATCATCAGCACCCGCACCTGCTGCGGCGTCAGCGTTGCCAGCCGCCGCATCAGCGCGCTGTGCTTGTCCTCGGCGGCAAGGCTGGCGCCCGCCGGCACGAACATCTCGCCCGACAGCACCGTCTCGATGGCCCGTCGGATTTCCGTCGGCCCGGCCGATTTGTGCAAATAGCCCGCCGCGCCGAGTTCGAAGGCCCGGCGGATCACCGTGCCGTCCTCGACCGCCGAGATGATCATCACCGGAATGTCGGGATACTGCGCCCGCAGCAGCAGCAGGCCCGAAAATCCGCGCGCGCCCGGCATGTTGAGGTCGAGCAGCACCAGGTCGCAGTCGCGGTCTGTGTCGAGCGCCCCGCTCAGCCCGTTGAGGTCGCCGGCTTCCTCCACCGCAACGGTGGTATCCCCGCCCGCCAGCGTCTGCTTCAGCGCCGCCCGAAACAGAGGGTGGTCGTCGACGATGATGATGCGGCGTCGGGTCATGCGCGAATCCGGCTCCAGGGTAGGGGTGGAACCCACACAAAAGCAGGTCCGAAGGGGGAAGGCTGGTGCATATTGCAACAATGCTTAACGGCTTCTTTACCATGTTTTCCCAACAGTGACCGTCATACCTTCGTGGAGTCGCGAGGGCTGCGTTTCACTGCACAGGGACCAACGATGCCCCGCGCCTATCTCGATCCGGATATGTTGAACGCTCCCCGTGATCCTTCCGGGGGTGAGTGGCAGGCCTTGCGCGGCGAACTCGTGGCCCTGCTCGATCAGGTCGAGGATCGCTACGCCCACACCGAACGCCCCGAACCCGCCGTCAACGGTCTGGCCCAGCGTGTCCGCAGCCTGCGCGAGCGGGTCGAAGGCGGTGCCGAGCCCGCGATCCGGCGGCGCGAGGCCCTGCGCACCGTCAAGCGTGCGGTTGACCGGTTCAGCGAGCGGGACACCATGGCCGATGACGAAAACGACGCCCTGACCAGGGCCATCGCCGAAATCCGCAGCCGGCAGATGTCGGCGCCCGGGCCCGCCGTCGGCCGCGGGGCCAGCGTCAATCCCGAGTTCCGCGAACTCACCACTCTCGTGACCGGCCTCTCCGGCCGACTCGAGCGCCTCGAAGGCGAGCTCAAGGCCCAGCGCAACGGCCACGGCAGCGTGCGCGAAGTCGCAAGCCAGGTGGAACAACTCACCCATGTGGTCGAACTGCTCGCCGGCGCCGTCGGCGAAACCGGCCAGGTCAAGCGCCTCGAATCCCAGATTGCCGCCCTCGGCGCCATGATCGAGGAAGGCCCGCGGGTCGACCTCAGCGCCATCAATCACCGCCTCGATGATGTCACCGCCACGGTCGGCAAGCTTGCCGAACTGCAGGCCCAGCAGATGGAACGCGAGGTCGTCCGCGAGGAGCGCCGCCTCGAAGGCGATGGCAGTTCCGCCCCCCTGGTCGAGTCGATCGAGCAGAGCGTGCGCAACATCTACGACCGCATCGACACCATCGAGCGCAACGTCGCGCTCTCCCACCCCGAGCTCGAGCGGCTGACCGCCGAAATGGCCGCCTTCACCAAGGCGATGAAGTCGGGCGATGCTGCACCCAGCAAGCTCGTTGCCAAGGTGGACGCGCTCGCCGCGCGCATCGGCGACTACGAAAACGCCAATGGCGACGTTGCCGGCTTGATGACGGATGTCACGGCCCTCCGCGATGCCGTGCTCGCCGGCATGGAGCCGCGCTTCCAGCAGATCGAGGATCGGCTGGAAGATCTCGCCAGCCGCAAGGCACCGGCCGCCGACACCCGCAAGGTCGAGGACCAGCTCCACCAGCTGATGGCCCGCATGGACGATGCCGGCACCCAGCTCGACACGCTGGCGCGCCTTTATTCCAATTCTGCTCCGGATCAGGCCGATCTCGAGGCCATGGCCACCCTGGTTGCCGAGCGCACCAGCGAAGCTGTCACCCGCAAGGCGCCGGCGCCAGTCGCCATGTTCGGGCCGGAAAGCCTCAAGAGCATCGAAGATCAGATCACCGGTCTCATCCGCTCCGCCAGCAAGGGGCCGGACTACGACAAGCTCGCCACCATGCTGGCGCAGAAGACCTCCGAGGCCATAAGCAAGACCGCCGCACCGGGCGCGGCAGCCGGACTGACCGAAGACAGCATCAGTGCGCTCGAGGAGCGCATGACTGCTGTCCTCAACACCGCCGGCCGCGATACCGCCGAGCGCCTCGCCCGGCTCGAGGCGGCCCTGGGCGGCAATGCCCCGCGTCAGCCGGCCCCCCAGCCTGCCCCCGTTTCCCGCCGCGCCGAGGCGGAACCTGAGGCAGACGCGGCCGAGGATAACCGGCTCGACGCCATCCTCAGCGCGCTCGCCCGTTCCGGCAAGTCCGATGCCATGCCCGCGAGCCCGGCCGCCGAAGCGCCGCTGGTCGATCCAGGCTTCCCCCCGCCGCCCCCAGCCCCGCCAGCGCCCGCCCGTGCAGCGGCGGAGGCGCGCCCCGCCTTTGATCCCGCTGTGGTCGAACGGCCGCCGCGCCCGGTCTCGAGCTTCGGCACCGAAACCGTTGATCCCTTTGCCGAGGTCCAGCCCGGGAGCCGCACCGCGGCGCCCGAGGTCGCAGCCCCTGCTGCGAGCAGCACCTCGACCTTTGTCGCCGCTGCGCGCCGCGCCCAGCAGGCCCGGCAGGACGGCCCATCGGCCGATGTCTCCGACGCCTCGCCCATCGGGCGTGCCTTGGCACGCTTCCGGCCGAAAGCCAGTTCGGGCCAGCCAGATGCCGATGCTGCTGTGCCTGCGCCCGCGGCTCAGCCCGCCAGGCCGGCCAAGGCCAGGGCGGCCAAGCCCGCCAAGCCGGCCAAGGCTGATCCGGCCGCCGCGGAACCTCGCCCGTCGCGCAAGGCCGCTGCCGCCGCCGCAGTCGCGCCGTTCCCGCTGGTCGAAGAGGAGCCGGTGGCTCAGGGCAGCTTCCTTGCCCGCAACCGCCGCCCGATCCTGCTTGCCGCCGCCCTGGTGGCCGTTTCCATGCTGGCGCTGAACCTCGTGCTGCAACGCACCGTCGAGCAGGAGCCTGCCGCCGCCACTGCCTCCAGCGAAACCTCCGCGCCGGCCGAAACCGTCCCGGCCGACCCGGTCGCCGAGCCGGTGCCGAGCGAGCAGCAGGATGTTTCCCTGGTGCCGCCGAACCCGCGCGTCATCGACATGGTCGATTCCACCGAAGTGGGTGCCATCAATCCGCGCGCTGCGGGAGGCTTCTCCGCCCCCATGGCAACGGCAACCCCCATGCCGCCCACGCTGCTCGCCACCGCCGCCGCCCCGGCTGCGGACGAGCCGGTCCCCCAGCCTGTTCCCACCGGCATACCGTCGAGCGAGACCACCGGCAGCATCCCCGATACCGTCTCAGCCGTTCCCGCCGAGCCCTTCGACCTGCCGCCCGATGCCGTGGGTCCCGTCGAGCTGCGCCAGGCCGCTGCCGATGGCGACGTCCGCGCTCAGTTCGAGATCGGCGCCATCTTCAGTGAAGGCCGCGCCGTCGAGCAGGATTTCGTCGAAGCCGCCAAATGGTACGAGCGTGCCGCCGCCCAGGGCTTTGCCCCGGCCCAGTACCGTCTCGGCAACCTTTATGAAGCCGGGCAGGGGCTCGAAAAGAACCTCGAGGTTGCCCGTCTCTGGTACCAGCGCAGCGCCGAAGGCGGCAACCGCATGGCCATGCACAACCTTGCTGCCCTGCACGCCGGTGGTGGCCTCGGCGAGCAGGACTTCGAAACCGCCGCCGAGTGGTTCACCAAGGCAGCCGAGTTCGGCATGACCGACTCCCAGTTCAACCTCGGCATGCTTTATGCCCGCGGCCTCGGCGTCGAGCAGGATTTCGAGCAGTCCTACAAGTGGTTCGCGCTTGCTGCCCGCAATGGCGATGCCGACGCCGACAAGGCCAGGGACGACATCGCCAAGTCGCTCAGCGCCGAAGCTGTCAGCCGTCTCGACACCGAACTTGCGGCCTGGAAGGCGACGCCGATCGACCTGGCGTCCAACTTCGCGCCGATCGGCACCTGGGCCGAAGCCTTTGATCCGGGTGAAGCCATCGTGAGCCGCGACGTCATCACCCGCGTCCAGCAGGCGCTGGTCAAGCTCGGCTATGACGTCGGCACCCCCGATGGAGTCGCCGGCCCCAAGACGGCGGAAGCCATCAAGGCCTTCGAGCGCGGCACCGGCATGTCCGAACGCGGCCAGGTCAATCCCCGCCTGCTCGCCGTCCTCGGCAGCCAGCCGGTCTAGCAATCGGCCACCCAAGCGGGCTTCTACGCCTCGACCCAAGGGGCCGATGTTCATCGTCTCCCTCCCCCTTGTGGGGAGGGATCAAGGGTGGGGGTGCGGTGTCGCCACCACACCGACCCGACTTTTTCCCCCGATGCGACCGATCCAGCCGGCGCTTGACTTCTTGTTGACGCACAATGCGCTAAGCTGGTCGCGATCAAGCTGATCACCGGAATTCTGAGCCTTGCAGGTCTATCTGCCGATCGCCGAGCTTTCCGTGAACCTCTTCTTTCTCGTGGGGATCGGAGGGGCGGTCGGCTTTTTGTCCGGTCTGTTCGGCGTTGGCGGTGGTTTCCTCCTTACCCCGCTGCTGATTTTCTCCGGCGTTCCGTCCTCGGTTGCCGTGGCTTCGGTCACCGGGCAGGTGGTCGCGGCCTCCACTTCGGGAGCGCTCGCCCATTATCGGCGCGGTGCCGTCGACCTCCAT
This sequence comes from Pseudomonadota bacterium, assembly GCA_023431205.1. GTDB lineage: Bacteria > Pseudomonadota > Alphaproteobacteria > Rhizobiales > Devosiaceae > Devosia. The sequence continues at coordinate 15,290 of JAEYXQ010000096.1, forward strand.
CTGGCCATGTATCTGGTGCTCTCGGGCGTGCTCGGCGCTTTCGGGGGCGTTGCTGCCTTCTCGCTCCTGCGCAATGCCGGCCAGCTCGATCTCGTCATCTCTCTGGGCTTTCTGGTGCTGCTCGGCTCCGTCGGCATCATGATGCTGATCGAATCCACCCGCGCCATCCTGCGCCAGCGCCAGGGCGTGGTGGTGCGCGAGCGCCTGCCCAACCAGCATAACTGGATTCACGGCCTGCCCATGCGCGTGCGGTTCAAGAAGTCGCGCCTCTATATCAGCGTCCTGCCGGTGCTGATCATCGGTCTGTTCATCGGTTTCGTCGGCTCGCTGCTGGGTATCGGCGGCGGCTTCATCATGGTGCCGGCGCTGGTCTACCTGCTGCGCGTCCCAGGCAACGTCGTCATCGGCACCTCGCTGGCGCAGGTCGTTGCCATGATGGGGGCCACCACCATCCTCCATGCCGTCCAGAGCCAGAGCGTCGATATCCTCCTCGCCTTCTGCCTGATGGTGGGCGGCACGGTCGGAGCGCAGTTCGGCGCTTCGGCCGGCAAGTATCTGCGCGGCGAACAGTTGCGCGGCCTCCTGGCGCTCCTGGTGCTGGCCGTTGCCATCCGTTTCGGCGTGTCGCTGGTCCTGGCTCCGGCCGATCCGTTCAGCATGGCCGTCATGGGGCCTGGAGGCCTGCGGTGAAGCGCCTTCTCGCCGCCCTTCTCGCCGCGCTCGTCCTTGCGGCGCCGCCGGCCGCCGCGCAGCGCCTCGTCACCCAGATCTCGAGCGACACGGTGGAGATCACCTCGAGCTTTGATGGCGAAAGGCTCACCTTCTTCGGCCAGATCGGCCCCGAAGCGGGTGCCGATGCCTCAACGGTGCAGGGCCCCTACCAGGTCGTCGTCGTGGTGGTCGGCCCGACCCAGACCCGCGTCGCCCGGCAGAAGTCCAACATCTTCGGCGTCTGGCTCAACACCGATCAGGTCGAGTTCAACAATTTCCCGAGCTACTTCCACGTGCTCTCGAGCGCCCGCCTGCGGGATATTTCCGACGTCACCACGCTCACCACCAACCGCATCCTGCCCGAAGCGCACATCGTCACGCCGACCCAGGCCGGCTGGTGGAAGACGGCGGTGTTCGGCCGCCAGCTCGTCCGCCTGATGACCGAGGAGCGCCTGTTCGGCGTGCAGGAGAACAGCGTCCAGTTCCTCGCCGACAACTTCTATTCGGCCCGCCTCACCCTGCCGAGCCATGCCCCGCCCGGGCCCTATCTGGCGCTGACCTATGTGTTCAAGAATGGCGAGATCGTCGCCCGCCGCTCCGAGGGCTTTGCCGTCCGCAAGATCGGCTTCGAGCGTTTCCTCGCCATCTCCGCCGTCCAGTACCCCCTGGCCTACGGCGTCATCTGCGTCCTGCTCGCCCTCACCACCGGCTGGCTCGGCGGCGTCGTCTTCCGCCGCTGATCCTTGAGCCGACCCCACACGCGATGTCAGCCGGCCTTGAGCCGGGGCCCATCCTGAGATGGCTGAACCGCCGCCAGATGGATGGGCAGGCACCTAGGGGATGGATCCTTTCGCGGGGATGACCCGGGTGGATGCGGCCGCAGATGGGACGTGGCCGCAGACTAACCCTGCACCAGCCGCTTCGGGCTCACCGGATAGGTCCGGTCCCGCCCCAGCATCACCACTTCCAGCGCCGGCCACTGGAACAGCCCGAAAAACGCCTGCGACAGGATGTTGAGCGAGCCGGTGGCGCTGCCATAGGCCGGCAGGATCATCAGCCGGTTGTCATGCACGAAGCATGGCCGGCGCGCCGTCCGGCCCTCCATGTGCACGCGGGCCGATGGATGCAGATGCCCCGCAATCATCCCCGCCGCATTGCGCTGCGGTTCGTGCGTCAGCAGCACGCCGGCAAGTTCCACCTCGCTCATGCAGCGTCCGCCCAGCGCATGCGGCCGCGGATCGTGATTGCCGCCGAGCCAGATCCACTCCGCCAGGTCGGTGAGCCGGTCCACCCGCGCCCGGTCCGCCTCCAGCAGCGTCGTTGAGCCCTCGTCGCGATGGAAGCTGTCGCCCAGCGCCACCACGCGGCTGGCGCCCGTGCGGCGCATGTCGCGCTCGAGCTTGGCCAGCGTCAGGCCGGTATCATAGGGCGGCAGCATCTGCCCGTGCCGGGCATAGCTCGACAGCTTTTCGAGGTGAAGGTCGGCAACCAGCAGCGTCTGCTGGCCGTGCCAGAAGAGCGCGCCCGAGGGTAGGGGTTCAAAATTGTGTCCCGCAAAGCGCAAGATCGGGGTCTCCGTGATCTCCGCCCGGATGAATGGTTGGTTCAACTCCGCCCCAGCGCCTCGCGCATCAGTTCGTCGGCTGCTTCCGCCATAGCTGATTCGCGCCCCTCCCCGTAAATCGGCTCCCGGCCGATATCGAGCATCACCGGCACCGCCAGCGGTGAAATCCGCGTGAGCGGCTTGTGCACGATATGGGTGCGGATGCGCTTGAGCATCTGCCCCAGCCGCTCGATGTCGAGCAGCCCCCGCGCCGCATCGCGCCGTGTCGCCTGGATCAGGATGTGGTCCGGCTCGTGCTGGTAGAGCACGTCGTAGATCAGGTCCGAGCTCATGGTGATCTGCCGGCCGGACTTCTCCTTGCCCGGATGCCGGCGTTCGATCAGCCCGGCGATGATGGCGCAGTTGCGGAAGGTTCGCTTCATCAGTGCCGATTCATCGAGCCAGTCCTCGAGATCCTCGCCCAGCATGTCCTCGCTGAACAATTCGTCCAGCGACAGTCGCCCGGTACGGATCAGCCCCGACAGGTCGCCCAGCCCCCAGATGCCGAGCGAATATTCCGAGGCCACGAACCCCAGCGGCCGCGCCCGCGCCCGCTCCAGCCGCCGCGTCAGCAGCATGCCCAGCGTCTGGTGCGCAAGCCGCCCCTCGAAGGGGTAGCAGACCATGAAGTTCTGTGTGCCGCGCGGAAACGTCTCCACCAGCAGGCTGTCGCGCTGCGGCACCACTGAAACTTCGCGCTGCAGCCTGAGCCAGGTTTCTACCTGCTCCGGCAGCCTCCCCCATTCGTCGGGTGAATCCATGATCCGCCGCACCCGCTCGGCGAGATAGGTCGACAGGGGAAACTTGCCGCCCATGTAGGACGGAATCTTGGGATCCGTCGCCTGCGCGCGGGTGACGAACGCCTCGTTCTCGCGCAGCCCCTCGAACGCCACCACTTCGCCGCCGAAGATGAAGGTATCCCCCACCTGCAGCTGGCCGAAGAACGACTCTTCCATTTCCCCCAGCACCCGCCCGCCATAGCCGATCGGCCCGGTCACGGCACCGCGCTTGAAGCCGCGCCCGCGCACCAGCCGCACCTTCACCATCGGCTCCTCGATGATGGTGCCGACATTGAGCCGGTATTGCTGCGCCACCTGCGGATGGGCGATCCGCCAGCGCCCGTCCTCGGTCTGGCGCAGCCGCGCATAGCGCTCATAGGCCCTAAGCGCATAGCCGCCGGTCGCCACGAAATCGAGGATCCGGTCGAACTGCCCGCGCGGCAGCTCGCGATAGGGCCAGGCCCGCCTGACTTCGGCATAAAGCTCGTCTGCCAGGAACGGCTCGGCGCAGGCCATGCCCAGAACATGCTGCGCCAAGACGTCATAGCCGCCGGCGATCGGGTCCTCGCTGTCCTGGTGGCCTTCCGCCACCGCCTCCACCGCCGCCTCGCATTCGAGCACCTCGAACCGGTTCGACGGCACCAAGAGCGCCCGCGACGGCTCGTCCAGCCGGTGGTTGGCGCGCCCGATCCGCTGCAGCATGCGCGAGGAGCCCTTGGGCGCCCCCACCTGCACCACGAGGTCCACATCGCCCCAGTCGATGCCGAGATCGAGCGTCGAGGTACACACCACCGCCTTGAGCGCGCCCGACACCATCGCGCCCTCGACCTTGCGCCGCTGCTCCACCGAGAGCGACCCGTGGTGCAGCGCGATCGGCAGCATGTCCTCGTTGATGTTCCACAGCCCCTGGAACAGCATCTCCGCCTGCGAGCGCGTGTTGACGAACAGCAGCGTCGTCCGGTGCCGCTTGATCACCTCGTAGAGCTCGGCATGGGCGTAGTTGGCCGAATGCCCGGCCCAGGGCAGGTGCTGCGCGGTTTCGAGGATCTGCAGCTCCGGCGCCGCCCCGCCCTTCATTACCAGCAGTTCCGTTTCCCGCTCGGGGAGCGGCGCCGCGATCCAGTCCCGCAACAGGTCCGGCCGGGCCACCGTCGCGCTCAGCGCCGTGATCTGCAGGTCCGGCGCATGGGCCGCGATCCGGGCCAGGGCCAGCGACAGCAAATCCCCGCGCTTGGACGTCACCAGCGCATGCAGTTCGTCGAGCACGATGCGCCTGAGCGAGTCGAACATCAGTTCGGCATGCGGATGGCTGATGAGGAGCGCCAGTTGCTCCGGCGTGGTCAGCAGGATCTGCGGCGGCTTGGTTCTTTGCCGCACCCGCTTGGACGCGGGCGTGTCCCCGGTCCGCGTTTCGGCCGAAATCTTCAGCCCCATCTCGAAGATCGGCGCGTTGAGGTTGCGCTGCACGTCCACCGCCAGCGCCTTCAGCGGTGAGACATAGAGCGTGTGCAGGCCCTCGAACCCGCCCTCGCTGAGATCGCTCAGCGTGGGCAGAAACCCCGCCAGCGTCTTGCCCGCCCCCGTTGGCGCGATCAGCAGTTGCGACCGCCCCTGCTGCCAGCTTCCAAGCACCCCCAACTGATGCTCGCGCGGCCGCCACCCCTTGCGCTCGAACCACGCGGCAATGACGGGGGGCAGGGTGGCCGTCACAACAGAACTCCGCGCGCGCGGTCCCACCCCACCCTCATTCCCTCCCCATCAAGGGGAGGGAGGCGCAGGGCCGAGCGGCCAGTGTTCATCGCCTCCCTCCCCCCTGTGGGGAGGGAATGAGGGTGGGGGTTCGGCAAACTCGATGCCGCAAACAGACTCAAGCGCGCGCTCTTCTGCAAATCGCCACAAAGCCTATATGATATCCATTGCGCCGGAAGGGAGCTTTCACATGACCGACACCACCACTGATCGCCCATCCCGCTCCCTGGGCGAGCGCCTGTTCGGCGGCAACCCCGCCGGGGTGGTCCTGCGGCTCGTGATCGTCTCGCTGCTGGTCGGCTTCGTCATGCAGAGTTTTGGCTTCGACGTCCGTGACCTGGTGCGCGGCGCCGTCGACATCCTCCGCGATGCCTTGCGCGATGGTTTTCGCGAGTTCCGCCACCTCGGCAGCTACATCGTCACCGGCGCCGCCGTCGTCGTTCCGGTCTGGCTGCTGCTGCGGCTCACCCGGGGCCGCTGATGGCCGAGCGCCTCCGCCTCACCCCCGCCGAGGCGTTGCAGCGCCTCGTTCCCCATATCTCGCAGATGCAGTCGGAGGCACAGGGGCGCCGCATCGCTGTCGGCCTTGCCGGTGGACCCGGCGCCGGCAAGTCGACGCTGGCGGCTGAGCTGGTCAACCTGCTCAACGTCGTGCGCACCGGCTCCGCCGCCCTGGTGCCCATGGATGGCTTCCACATGCGCCACGCCAAGCTCGAGGCGCTCGAGGAAATCCATCGCAAGGGCGCCCCCCACACCTTCGAGGGCGCTGCCTTCGTCGATTTCCTCCACCACCTCAAATCCGCGACCGGTCCGGTCAGCGGCCCCGGTTACTCGCGCGAGATCGAGGACGTGGTCGATGACGCCTTCACCATCGACCCTGCCGTCAGCGTGCTGATCGTTGAAGGCAACTACCTGCTGCTGCCGAGCCCGCCCTGGGCCGGCATCCGCCCGCTGCTCGACTATGCCGTCTATCTCGACGTGCCGCGCGACCTGGTCGAAGCGCGCCTGCTCCGGCGCCACGCCGAGCACGGCCTCTTCACCCAAGAGCGCAACCGCGCCCGAATCGCTCGCAACGACCTGCCCAACTACGATCTTGTGACCACGTCGGCCGATCGGGCCGACGTGGTGTTCGAGCTGGCCGTCGAACGCTAGTGGGTGATCTGCCCGATGGTCGGGCTTCGGCTCGGCCGATCGGTCTGCCCTGTCTTCGGCCCCGGTGCGGTGAACAGGTGTTCGGGCACCCGGCTCGGCATGTCGACGGTTGCGCGGCACCACGGGCAGCGAACCGCAGCGCGCGGCCACGGCTCGGCACATGATGGACACAGCCTCAGGGCGGACATAACGGCATACCTCCTCGCGTCTCGCACAGGGCGGAGCGCAAAATAATGGTTTCGGAACAGGGTTTTAGAACCCACCACCTACATCGGCCGCGGGATAGGGAACTTCAACTGCGACCAAAGGTCCATTGCACCCGGCAAGAGCGTAGAGGGCACGCAGCAGAACGCAAACCCATCGGCCCTTCGTCCCCTCTCCCCTCAGGGGAGAGGGGCAGGGTGAGGGGCTTCGAGCCTGGGACTTTGTCGCTGGACCTCGCACTTTCCACACCCCCGATGTCACCCCGGCCTTGAGCCGGGGCCCATCCTGAGATGCCTGAACGGCCGCCAGGTGAGATGTGAGCTATCTCAGGATGGATCCCCGCTTGCGCGGGGATGACACCGAGTGCGATTTCGAGTTCACCCTGAGGGGAGAGGGTTAGGGTGAGGGGTTCACCCCCACAGCAGGAACTCGAATCCAAGGGGAAAGGTAAGAAGGGCACACCCGGCGCAAAGGGACCTCGGAGTCTGGGGCCTGGTCCATGACCCCGCACCCTCCACACCCCCGATGTCACCCCGGCCTTGAGCCGGGGCCCATCCTGAGATGCCTGAACGGCCGCCAGGTGAGATCTGAGCTATCTCAGGATGGATCCCCGCTTACGCGGGGATGACACCGAGTGTGTGATCAGGAACTCACCCGCCCACCGTCGGCAGCGTCAGATCACCGCTGGTCAGCTTGTTCGCCGTGATGGTGGCGTCGGCCTTCTCGCGCGGCAGCTCGAGGCTGGTCCACACGCTCACCAGCGCATGGCGCAGCGCAAAGATCTTCTCGTCGGTGTGCAGCGGGGTCGGGGTGATGCGCAGGCGCTCGGTGCCCTTGGGCACCGTCGGGTAGTTGATCGGCTGGATATAGATGTTGTGCTTGTCGAGCAGCATGTCGCTGGCCGCCTTGCACTGGCGTGCATCGCCCACCAGCAACGGCACGATGTGGGTGGGGGTGTCCATCACCGGCAGGCCGGCATCGGCGAGGATCGCCTTGGTCAGCCGCGCCTGGCGCTGGTGCAGCTGCCGCTCGTGGTCCGAGGCCTTGAGGTGCTCGATCGAGGCCCGGGCCGCCGCGCAGAGCGCCGGGGGCAGGGCGGTGGTGAAGATGAACTCCGGCGCATAGGAACGCACCGCGTCGACGATCGACTTGTTGGCGGCGATATAGCCCCCCATCACGCCATAGCCCTTGGCCAGCGTGCCCTCGATCACGTCGATCCGGTCCATCAGCCCGTCGCGTTCGGCGATGCCGCCGCCGCGTGGCCCGTACATGCCCACCGCGTGCACTTCGTCGATATAGGTCAGAGCGCCGAATTCCTCGGCCAGGTCGCAGATTTCCTTGATCGGGGCGATGTCGCCATCCATCGAGTAGACGGATTCAAAGCAGATCAGCTTCGGGCGCTTGCGATCGGTCGCCGCCAGGAGGTCACGCAGATGCGCAACGTCGTTGTGGCGGAAGATCTTCTTTTCCATGCCCGACTGGCGCACGCCCTGGATCATCGAGGCGTGGTTGAGCTGGTCCGAGAAGATGATGCAGTCCGGCAGGAGCCTGGCAATGGTGGAGATCGCCGCTTCGTTGGAGACGAACCCGGAGGTGAACACCAGTGCCGCTTCCTTGCGGTGCAGGTCCGCGAGCGAACGCTCGAGCTCGACCAGCGGCCGGTTGGTGCCGGAAATGTTGCGGGTGCCGCCGGCGCCCACGCCGAGCCTGGCGGCCGCCTCCTGCATCGCCGTCACGGTCTTTTCGTGCTGGCCCATGCCGAGGTAATCGTTGGAGCACCAGATGGTGATCTCCCGCGCATTGTCCGAATCGTCGCGGTAGACGGCGCTGGGGAAGCGCCCGGCAACACGCTCGAGATCAGCGAACACGCGGTAGCGCTTTTCCGCCCGCAGCGCGTCCACTGCATCTTCGAATATGCCGCGATAGTCCATGAGGCTCGTCCTTCTTGCCAGCTTGCTAGGCTGGCACTCTTGTCTCCCAGTCTCCGGCCTTGCGCGTTGACATGGGTCAAGTGGCTGCGGGTCGGAAGCTAAGCCTTTGACTCGCCTCGCAGGGAAGCGAACTCTTGAGAGCCATTCTAAAGTCCGGCGCCCGGATTGCCAATGCGTCAGGGTGGCGCGCCGGCCACACCGCATAACTGATCGTGAGGCGCCATTAACCCGCCCAAACAGGGGGTGTTGCCCGCTTCTTCGCGAATTACTACGCTCCCGTCAGGTCCAAAGGACCAGGGGGGATGTTTATTGTGAAGAGTTTTTCCGGCAGCAATACCGCCGCAGAGCATGACGAGGCCCTGCTTTGGGCCGCTCGCGCGGTCCGCAAGAATCCGCAGGCGTTGTTCACCAACTTTCAGTGGTATCTCTATCACTCCAGGAACACCGTCTATTTCACCGCCTTCTCGACCACCGCGTTCGACAAGGCCACCCTCGACAACTTCGTTGCCGAAATGGTGTCGCTGGCGCCGCAACTGACCCATGGCTTTGTCGGCGCGCTTCCGGGCCAGCCCTTCCCCAAGCACATCCTCGACGCCATCACTTCGGTGGCCGAGGTCGACGAGTTCGACGAGTACCCGGACAAGTGGCTCGGCAAGGGTCTCGACATCTTCGAGCGCAAGGACCTGCCGCTGTTCCGCGTCTATGCCGTCACCCGCCGTGGCGGGCCCGACGCTCAGGGGCGCGCTGCCGCCGTCCTGGTGCGCTCCAGCCATGCCCTGCTCGAGGGCCATGATTCCTCGCTTTTGACGCGCTCCCATTCTATCGCCCGCAGCGACGTTTCCGCCCGGCCGACCAAGACTCGGATTCCGTTCAAGCGCCGTCTCGGTCTGGCCCTCGGCGCCTTCATGATGACGGCGCTGACCGTCATCCTCGCCCATGTCACGCCGGTGCCGGAAAAAAAGCTCGGCTTCCGTTCGCTCGCCATCGAGCGGACGCGCATCCGCGCCGTAGCCAACAAGCTCGGCGTGCGCCAGCGCTCGCTGATGTTCGGCCTCATCACCCAGGCGCTCAACGTCGCCGAGAAGGGCCCTGAGGCCAAGGTGATCTCCGCCGCCTACACCATGCTCGACAATTCCGAGCGGTTCGACGCCGATGACGACCAGTTCCGCGTCCGCGCGCTCGAGACCAAGTTCCAGGTCCAGCCCGACTTCGTCGACTACGTGCGCGGCATCGACCGGACCCTGACCGAAGTGGAAGCCAAGGACACCACCACCTTCCAGCTCATGATCATGGGCATGTTCGGCATGATGCGGAAGACGGCCCGGGTGCTGCCCTTCCTGTTCGGCGACCGGCTGTTCCGCTACAACCGCTCGACCGACGTGGTGCTGACCCTGGTGCCGCCGCACCGCATGTACGGCAATCTCACCAGGAGCCTGATGGAGCCGGTCTATGTCGGCTCCTTCCACCCCAGCGCCAACCTCTGCACCTTCGTGCCCAACCGCGAGTTCATCACCCTGAACTTCGCCATGGAGGACATCTACCTCCAGCGCGTCGACGATATCCTCACCCTGCTCGAAAGCACCGAAGCCCGCGACATCGCCTGACACCCGCAGCGCCCCTCCCCGATCTCTCGACCCCTCCCCCTCCCAGGGGGAGGTAAGGTGGGGGTGCCGCACCACCCATGAGAAGATGAGCAGCGATGGTGCCATCAGGCAGACCGCCCTGTTCATCGTCTCCCTCCCCCTTGGGGGGAGGGACCAAGGGGGGGGGTAAAGGTGCCGGGCGCACAATCCAGGGGAAGATGAGCACCGGATGGTGCCACCAGGCAGACCGCCATGTTCATCGTCTCCCTCCCCCTTGTGGGGAGGGATCAAGGGTGGGGGTAGGGGCAGCCCCAGCGGCTCGAGCCCACAGATGAGGTACGTACCTCAAACCCACTTGCAGCCCACCCGCAGGAGCGCTACCAAGAACCAGGCTCACTATCTCGGACCTCACCATGACCTCCTTCGCCGCCTATCCCAGCCTGCGCGATCGGCCCGTCGTCATCTCCGGCGGCGCCTCCGGCATCGGCGAGTCGCTGGTCCGCAACTTCGCCGCCCAGGGCGCCCGGGTCGGCTTTGTCGACATCGCCGATGAAGCGGGGGAGCGCCTTGCCGCCGAGCTCACCGCCGCCGGCCACACCGTGCGCTTCACCCGCTGCGACATCACTGACACCGGCGCCTACCAGGCCACCATCGAAGGCTTCGCTCACGTCCACGGCGATGCCTTGGTGCTGGTCAACAATGCCGGCCACGATCAGCGCCACGACTGGGCCGAGGTCACGCCGGAGTACTGGGACGACCGCATGGCGGTGAACCTCAAGCACTTCTTCTTTGCCATCCAGGCAGTCGCCCCGGGCATGAGCCGCGCCGGCGGCGGTTCGGTGATCAATTTCAGCTCCATCAGCTGGATGATCATGACCCCGCGCATTCCCGTCTACGAGACAGCCAAGGCTGCCGTTCACGGCATGACCCGGGCCATGGCCCGCGAACTCGGCAAGGCGGGCATTCGCGTCAACACCATCACGCCCGGCTCCGTCGTCACCCAGCGCCAGCTCGACCTATGGCTCGACCCCCAGTCCATGGAGCGTATCCAGGAACTCCAGGCGCTCGGCGGACAGGTTATGCCCGATGACGTCGCCCGCATGGCGCTGTTCCTTGCCGCCAATGACAGCGCCATGATATCTGCGCAGCAATTCCTCGTGGATGGCGGCTGGGCGCACACCTGAACCGCTGATCCGCTCCTCATAAACCGTTCAGCCGGCGTTCATCTGCGTTCATCTAGCGGCAGGGCAGGGGAATATTTCCACCACGGTCCTGCCGTATTCCGCGGCCACCAAGGCCACCGAACCAATCCTTCAGGGGGATACATTGAAGAAGTCGAAGTTCCTGGTCGCGCTCGCGGCCACGCTGGCGCTGACCGCCTGCACCACCACCAATCCCTATACCGGCCAGTCCCAGCTCTCCAACACGGCGGGCGGCGGCCTGCTCGGCGCCGGGGGCGGCGCCGTTGCCGGCGCCCTGGTGGGCGCAGCGGTGGGTGGTGATCCGCGGGTCGGCGCCCTGATCGGGGCTGGTGTCGGCGGCCTGACCGGCGTGGCCATCGGTTCCTACATGGACCAGCAGGAAGCCGAACTGCGCGCCCAGCTCCAGGGCACCGGCGTTTCGGTGACCCGCGTCGGCAACCAGATCATCCTCAACATGCCGTCCAACATCACCTTCGCCACCGACTCCTCGACGGTACAGCCGCAGTTCAACTCGACCCTGGTGTCGGTCGCGCTGGTGCTCAAGAAGTTCGACAAGACCATTGTCGATGTCTACGGCCACACCGACTCCCAGGGCGACGACGCCTACAACCTCAGCCTCAGCCAGCGCCGCGCCGTTTCCGTGGCGACCGTGCTGTCGAGCCAGGGCATCGACCAGCGCCGCTTCTACATCGAGGGCAAGGGCGAGACCGCCCCGATCGCCTCGAACGCCACCGAAGCCGGGCGCGCCCAGAACCGCCGCGTCGAGATCCAGCTCTCCCCCATCCAGGGCTGATCCAGCTCCACCCAACGCAAAAGGGCCACGCAGTGCGTGGCCCTTTTGCGTTGGGGCGCTGTCGTTCCGTCAGCTCTGCGGCGCCACCGGCTCCACCACTGGCGCCGCCGTGGGCGTACCCGGCTGCACCTCGGTGCTGGGGGCGCCGTTGAACAGCTGCAGCACCAGCAGCACTGCGATCACGATCGCCATGCCGACAAGTCCATAGAGCCACCAGTTGGTTGGACCGGTCGAGCCGACGGTCGGCTCATGATCACCGGCGACCTTGAGCTGCGAGCCATCGGGCACGTCCACGCGCGCCCCGTTCTCGTCGGTGAGGAAGTCCACCTCCGCCACGGTCGGCGTCGGTGCCTTGGGGGCGGTCGCCATCAATAATCTCCCTTGAACACGGTCTCGGTGCCCACCCCGGACTGCACGCCCTGGTGCACTTCGGCGATGGCGGCGTCGATCTCCTCGGCATCGATGCCGAGATCGTCGCCTTCCTGCTGGGCGCCGGTGACTTCCGCCTTGAGATCGTTCAGCAGGGCGATCTTCTCGCGCGCGGTGAACAGGGTGTTGTGGGCAATCTCCATCGGGCGCAACCGGTCCTTGCCGCCCTGGCGATCCTTGAGGCTGTCGAAAGCCATAGCTGTCTCCTTCGGCAAGTGAAAAAGCCGTCGAAAGCTCAATGCAATGGCGCGATCACGGTTCCGCGCGGACCGGCAATCGGGGAACCACGCCACCGGGCATGCGTTCTTTCTGCACACCGCAAACGAGAGGAGTCAGAGATGGCTTACGACGACATCCGCAAGGCTGACGCCGACGTCCACGAGACCCACGACCTCATCGCCTCCGACAAGGTGGAAGGCACCAAGGTCTTTGATCCCCGCGGCGAGCATATCGGCTCGATCGAGCGCATCCTCGTCGAGAAACGCAGCGGCAAGGTTTCCTACGCCGTGCTCAGCTTCGGCGGCTTCATGGGTATCGGCCACGAACACTACCCGCTGCCGTGGTCCAAGCTGAACTACGACGAGACGCTCGGTGGCTACCGGGTGGACGTCACCAGGGAACAGCTCGAAGGCGCTCCGCGCTACGATCGCGACAACGATAACGACTACTGGACGGCCGAGAACGGCCGCCGGGTCTACGACTATTATGGCGTAGCCCCCTACTGGATCTGACCGCGCCCCCGGTCAGGTAGTTTCAGCACCAGATCATGTTTTTCGCCCCCCGGCGCTCCTCGGAGCGCCGGTTTTCGTTTGGGCAGGCGGTGGTCAGGGCACCGTGTGTCCTGCCGCCCGGAACAGGCGGTACCACTCCTCGCGCGTCAGCCGGACATCGGCGCCGGCGGCGCTGTCGCGCACCCGCTCCGGGCGCGTGGTGCCCAGCACCACCTGGATGTTGGCCGGGTGCCGCACGGTCCAGGCGATGGCGATGCCGGTCGGAGCGACCCCATACTGCTCTGCCAGCTCATCCAGCGCCTGGTTGAGTTCACCGTAGGTGTCGTAGTCGCCGAGAAAGATCCCCTTGCCCCGCCCGGCGTGGAAGGGCGACCACGCCTGCAGCGTCATCCCCTTCAGCCGGCTGTAGTCGAGCAGCCCGACATCGCGCGACACCGACTGGTCGAGCTCGCCCATATTGGCGGCGATCCCTTGGGCGATCAGGTTGGCGTGGGTCAGGCTCAGCTGCATCTGGTTGAACAACAGCGGCTGCCGCACCGCGGTCTTCAGGAGCTCGATCTGGCCCAGCGTATGATTGGACACCCCGAAATGCCGGACCTTCCCGGCAGCATGAAGCGCGTCGAATGCGGCCGCCACCTCTTCGGGCTCCACCAGCGCATCCGGCCGGTGCAGCAGCAGCACGTCGAGGTAATCGGTGCGCAGCGCCGCCAGCGACTCGTCGACCGACCGGAGGATGTGCTCGGTCGAAAAATCGAAAAAACCCTTGCGGATACCGACCTTGCTCTGGATCTGGATGCGCTCGCGCTCCGCCGGCGATAACTGCACCGCCTCGCCGAACCGCGACTCGCTGCGATGCGGTGCCCCGCCATAGATGTCGGCGTGATCAACCATGGTGATCCCGGCCTCCACCGCAGTGTCGAACAAGCGCCGGATCGCCGCATTCTCCATCTCGGCGATGCGCATCAGCCCAAGCACCAGGCTCGACACGGTCATCCCGGCTTCGGGCACGCTGTAGGTCTTCATGGATCGGTCCTGGCAACAGAGCGGAGGACCCCCATCAGGACACCAGAAGCCCCCGGCCCGCAAGTCAGCAGCGGCACCCGATGGCAGCACAACAAGAGCAAAGGAAGAATGGTGCTGCCGGACAGGATTGAACTGTCGGCCTCTCCCTTACCAAGGGAGTGCTCTACCACTGAGCTACGGCAGCAATTTCTGCCGGGGCTGGGCCGTCCGGCGGAACGGGGGCTCTACTGCCATAGCCCCCCGCTCGACGCAAGGCCAAAAAGCGCCTATGAGCAAGCCGATGCCGAACACCAGAGTCGGGCACAGCATGGGCAAGTCCGAACAGGCCATCCTGCGTGAGCAAAGATTGGCCGCAAAGCTTCGCGAGAACCTCAAGCGTCGCAAGACTCAGGCGCGGGCGCGGGCCGATCGCGATGCGCTGGCGCCCGATGCTCCTGCGGCCCCCGAACCGGGCACGGTCAAGAAACCGTAAACCAATTTCGGGCGAACTGTTCGCATCGTACATACGCTGAGCGCGGCGAGTCTGGTCTACGGGACAAAGAAGACTTGGCCTACCTCCCTTTCAGGTAGCTGACCCGCAAAAGGGTCGCCATTCAGGACCAGGACAACATGGATCGAATTCGTTTGGTTGGCGGCAACGAGCTTCGGGGCGAAATCCCCATCTCGGGCGCCAAGAATGCCGCCTTGCCGCTGATGATCGCCTCGCTGCTCACCGATGAGCCGCTGGTGCTCGAAAACCTGCCCCGGCTCGCGGACGTCAAGCAGCTCGAGCGCATCCTCGAGAATCACGGCGTCGACATTGCCGTTCACGGCCGTCGCCGGGGCGAGGCCGAGGGCGTCGGCCAGCGGATGACCTTCCATGCCGCCGATATCGTCGACACCACCGCGCCCTATGATCTTGTGTCCAAGATGCGCGCCAGCTTCTGGGTGATCGGGCCGCTGCTGGCCCGCTGCCATGAAGCCCGGGTGTCGCTGCCGGGCGGCTGCGCCATCGGCACCCGCCCGGTCGACCTGTTCCTGTTCGGCCTGCGCGCGCTGGGGGCCGAGATCGATATCGACGAAGGCTATGTCGTCGCCCGCGCCCCCAAGGGCGGCCTCACGGGCGCGACCGTCAGCTTCCCCAAGGTCTCGGTCGGCGCCACGCATACCATCCTGATGGCCGCAACCCTGGCCCAGGGCACCACGGTGATCGAGAACGCCGCCCAGGAGCCCGAGATCACCAATGTCGCCGAGTGTCTCGTCGCCATGGGCGCCAGGATCTCCGGCATCGGCACTCGCACCCTCACCATCGAGGGTGTCGAGAAGCTTCACGGCGCCACGGTGGAAGTGATTCCCGACCGCATCGAGACCGGCACCTTCGCCATGGCCGCCGCCATGACCGGTGGTGACGTGCTGTTGCGCGGAGCCCGCGCCGAGCACCTTCAGTCCGCCCTCGACATCCTAGCCCGCACCGGCGTGTCCATCACCCCTGAAGCCGATGGCCTCCGCGTTCACCGCAACGGCAACGGCATCCAGCCGGTCGACGTCGAGACCGAGCCTTTCCCGGGCTTCCCGACCGACCTGCAGGCCCAGTTCATGGCGCTGATGACCATGAGTTCGGGCACCTCGCAGATACGCGAGACCATCTTCGAGAACCGCTACATGCACGTGGCCGAACTCGCCCGCTTCGGCGCCGATATCGCCGTCGACGGTCAGGTGGCGACCATCCGCGGCAAGTCCCAGCTCAAGGGCGCCCAGGTGATGGCAACCGACCTGCGCGCCTCGGTATCGCTGGTCATCGCCGGCCTTGCCGCCCGCGGCGAGACCGTCGTCAACCGCATCTACCACCTCGACCGCGGCTTCGAGCGCCTCGAAGACAAGCTCTCCCGCTGCGGCGCCGAGATCGAACGCGTCTCGGGCTGACCGTCCACCGCATCCCCGATCTCTCCCTCCCCCGCCCGCGGGGGAGGCAAGGTGGGGCTGTGCCCGCGACCTCGTGGTTCGACACGCTCACCATGAGGTCTACGCAGCGCCCAGCGCACCCCACCCACCGGACGCCCCCTCCACCCGCCGGACGTCACCCTCGGGCTTGACCCGAGGGCCCCGCACTTGCCAAGGCATCCTCGAGTGGAGGCACCTCGGCTCACGCCCGAGGGTGCCGTGCCAAAGCATCCGCCCCAAGACTCTATCCCGCTTATCCTCCACCCCCTCCACCTGTGCCATCATCCCCCTGTCCTCGCCGACAACACGCGGCACCGACGAAGTGCCGGGCGGGGAGACCGGCCGCATGGGGTCGCCCAGGCGGATGCGTGAATGCTGACCACCGGCCGGAGGTGGGAGCGATAGCCGACAGGTCCCATGATGGTCCGGGCTCCGCTTCCATATGGCTCCAAACCCGAAAGGGTGGCCGCTCGATGCGTGCGCAAGAAATCCGGATTCGTGGGAAGCGGC
>JAEYXQ010000143.1 GCA_023431205.1 Pseudomonadota bacterium
ATCCAGGAACTGCTCGGCCACGCCTCGCTGTCGACCACCCAGATCTACACCGCCATCGACACCGATCGCCTGCTCGACGCCTATCGCCGCGCCCATCCACGCGGATAGAAGCCGAACGCTTCCGGCCCGGTCCGCCTTGTGGCTCTCCCTGCGGGCGCACTAGAACAGGTCTCATGCACGCGTTCACCGGCCTCATTCTTCGCTGGCTTGCCCTCTTCGGTCCCTGCCGGGTCCGGAACGCGCGCTGACGCTCAGCCCGTCCGTTTCACCGGCCCGCCGCCAGGCGTTCCGGTGTGACGATGGTGGCAGGCAACAACTCAGAGACCCTGCCGATGTCCACCCCCGCCCCAGCTGGAAACCCGCAAGGCTTCGATGCCTTCGGCTATGGGCTCGCCATTGCCGGGTCGGTGCTGTTTTCCACCAAGGGCATCTTCATCAAGCTCGCCTATGGCTATGGCGTTTCGATCGAGATGCTGCTCAGCCTGCGCATGCTGGTGGCCCTGCCGGTGTATCTGGTGATCCTCGCCAACCTGTTTCGCCGCAGCCCGGACCTGCCCGGGCGGCTCTCCCCCCGGCTGGTGCTGGTCACCATGGCTGTCGGCATCCTCGGCTACTACATCTCGAGCTATCTCGATTTCCTTGGCCTGGCCTTCGTGTCGGCCCAGTACGAGCGGCTGGTGCTGTTCACTTACCCGTTCTTCGTGGTGCTGTTCGGCGCCTGGTTCTTCGGCGAAGAACTGGTCTGGAGGGTGGTCCCGCCGATGCTGGTTTCCTATGCGGGCCTGCTGGTGATCTTCGGCTGGAACCTGGTGGTCGCGCCAGACGGCCTCGTCATCGGTACGCTACTGGTGCTGGGGTCGGCCATTACCTTCGCCCTCTACCAGCATCTGGCGCGGCGGCAGATGAGCCGCGGCCTCGGCTCGACTGCCTTCACCTGCATCGCCATGTCCACCGCTGCTGTCTGCGCCATTCTCCAGGGGGTCGCGGTGGAAGGCCCCGCCGCCTATGCGGCGCTGCCGATCGAGGTCTGGTGGCTGGGCCTGGCGCTTGGCGTCTTCGGCACCGTTCTGCCGAGCCTGTTGATGAATGCCGGCATGTCCCGCATTGGAGCCCGGGCCACGGCCTCCACCGCCGCCCTGGGACCGTTGGTGACCATTGCGCTTGCCGTCATTGTCCTCGCCGAACCGTTCAGCGGCTTCGATGCTCTGGGCGCCGGTCTGGTGCTGCTCGGCTCCTTCCTCTTCACCCGGGCGGAGCGGCGGGCGCTGCGGCAGCAGTGAATGGCTTTTGGCCGCCGTGAAGGCACTGTAAGGTGCGCGCCGCGGCGTGGTGTTTCATTGGGGAGGGATCAGTGATGATCACCAGAACGAAGGTGCTGGCCGGGGCGATGCTGGGCATCCTGCTGTCCGTCGGGCTGTCACCGGTCTTTGCGCAGGACAAGATCGACAAGAAGAACCCGCCCGTCGCAGCAACAGCGACGTCTTCGGCAGGTATCGACTTCGGCGACAACACCTCCGAATGGGCCAATGACGATGAATGCGACGATCCCCGCTTCACCGGCACCGGCATGGCCAGCGAAACCTGGGACGACAACGAAGGCCATGACGCCGCGGACTGCCAGGCCGCATTCGAGGCCGGCACCATCACCTTGACCGACGCCGGCACGGACACTGCGGCCGGAACGGCAGCCCCCGCCATCGACTTCGGCGACGACACGTCCGCCTGGGCCAATGACGAGGAGTGCGACGACCCCCGCTTCACCGGCACCGGCATGGCCGCCGAACTGGAGGATGCCGATAACGGCAAGGACGCCTCGGATTGCCGCGCGCTCTACGAGGCGGGCAGCATCACCTTCACGGGTGACGCCGACACCGCCACCGCCGCGGTCGATTTCGGCGATGACACCTCGGACTGGGCCCATGACGGCGAATGCGACGATCCACGCTTCTCCGGCACCGGCATGGCGGCTGAACTCGAGGCCGCCGACATCGGCAAGGATGCCACCGACTGCCGGACCTTGTTCGATGCCGGCAGCATCACCTATGTCGGCGAGACCCAGCCGGCTGCCGACATCGCCTATGGCGACGACACCTCCCAATGGGCCCTGGACGAGGAATGCGACGACGCCCGCTTCACCGGCTCGATCATGGCCGCTGAGCTCGACGGAACGGATATCGGCCACGACGCCTCCGACTGCCGGGCCGGCGTGCAGGCCGGCACGCTGACCTTTGTGGGCGAGCAGACCGCCATCGACTTCGGCGACGACAGCTCGGAATGGGCCAATGACGGCGAGTGCGATGATCCGCGCTTCTCCGGCCCCGGCATGGCCGACGAAGCGGTGGACGCCGATCTCGGCAAGGACGCCAGCGACTGCCGTACGCTGTTCATGGAAGGGCTGACCTACAAGGGCAGCATCACCGGCAGCAGCACCGCCACCGCAGCGACTCCCGCCATCGACTATGGCGACGACAGCTCCGAATGGGCCAACGACAACGAATGCGACGACCCGCGCTTCACCGGTCAAGCCGTGGCGTCGAGCCCGCTAAGCGAGAACATCGGCAAGGACGCCACCGATTGCCGCACCGCCGTCGACCAGGGCACCGCCACCTATATCGGTGAAGAGGGCGCCCCGGCCGTCGCCACCTTCGACTACGGCTCGGACTGGTCCAAATGGGCCAATGACGGCGAGTGCGACGATCCGCGCTTTGCGGGTCCGGGCACCGCCAAGAAGCTGCTCGACGAGGACGAGTACGGCGACGCTACCGACTGCCGGACCCTGGAGGAAGCGGGCGAAGTCCGCATCATCCCGGTCTACACCCCCGACTATGCCGCTGGCGCCCCCTACGACGCCAAGGGCATCACCTTCGGCGACAACAGCTCGAGCTATGCCAACGACCAGCTCTGCGACGACCCGCGCTTCGTCGGCCCCGGCACCGCTTCGGTGCTCTACGACGCCGACATCGAGCACGACGCCGCCGACTGCGAAGCCGCCTACAAGGCCGGCACGGTCATGCTGGTGGAGGAAATCTAGTCGCAGCCGGACCTCGGCGGGCCTGGCCCACCCCCACCCTCAATCCCTCTCCATCGGGGGGAGGGAGGCGCAGGGGCCGAGGCGCCGATGTTCATCGTCTCCCTCCCCCTTGTGGGGAGGGATCAAGGGTGAGGGTGCAAACCCCACAAAAACGGCGGGACACTGGTCCCGCCGCTTTCACATCAGCAAAGCGACCCGCACCTAGGCAGCGACCCGGCGCTCCACCATCATCTTCTTGATCTCGGCGATCGCCTTGGCCGGGTTCAGCCCCTTCGGGCACACCTTGGCGCAGTTCATGATCGTGTGGCAGCGGTAGAGCTTGAACGGGTCCTCGAGGTTGTCGAGCCGTTCCTGGGTGGTCTCGTCGCGCGAGTCGATCAGCCATCGATAGGCCTGCAGCAGCGCCGCCGGACCGAGATACTTCTCCCCGTTCCACCAATAGCTCGGGCACGAGGTGGAGCAGCAGGCGCACAGGATGCACTCATAAAGCCCGTCGAGCTTGGCGCGGCTCTCGATCGACTGCGTCCACTCCTTCTCCGGGGTGGGCGAAGTGGTCTTGAGCCACGGCTCGATGGCGCGGTGCTGGGCATAGAACGTCGTCAGGTCCGGCACCAGATCCTTGACCACCGGCATGTGCGGCAGCGGGTAGATCTTGATCGGGCCGGAGGAGTCGTCCATGCCCTTGGTGCAGGCCAGGGTGTTGAGCCCGTTGATGTTCATCGAGCACGACCCGCAAATGCCCTCGCGGCAGGAGCGGCGCAGCGTCAGGGTCGGATCGACCTTGTTCTTGATCCAGAGGAGCCCGTCGAGGATCATCGGCCCGCAATCGTCGAGGTCGACGAAATAGGTGTCGATCCGCGGGTTCTCGTTCCGGTCCGGGTCGTAGCGGTAGATCTGGTACTCGCGCAGGCGCTTGGCGCCTTCCGGCTTCGGCCAGGTCTTGCCCTTGGTCGGCTGGTCGGCCTTGCGCAGCAGCAGTTCGGCCATGGTGGTCTTCCTTCTCGAGACGCGCCGCTCAACCCGGCACGTGAAACCCTAGTAGTTCGGCTTGCAGATCTGGTTCGACTTGGCGACATAGGCGTTGTAGGCGCGGAAATCGTCCGCAGCCGGCGCCGCGCCCTTCATCGAGGCGATCACCACGCCCATGAAACGCTCGTCGATCAGCGTCATCGCCGCATTCGCCTTACACCCGCACAGCGCCGCGTCCTGGGAGATGCCCATGCACACATCGTAGAATTCGCTCTTCTGGGCCGCCGTTGGAGCGGCTGTGGCCGGCGCCACCAGCACCAGAAGGGCCAAGGGAAAGAGCAGCCCGCGCATCAGTACACCCGAGCCTTGGGTGCGATCTTCTTGAGGTCGATGCCGCCCTGGTCCTGCGGGGTCAGCGGATCGGTGATCACGGGGCGGTACGACAGTTCCACCGCGCCCGACGCCACTTCGAGATAGCTCAGCGTGTGCTTGCGCCAGTTCTCGTCGTCGCGGTTGGGGAAGTCCTCATGCGCATGGGCACCGCGGCTCTCATGCCGGGCTTCCGCCGACACCACCGTGGTCATGGCGCAGGCCATCAGGTTCTCGAGTTCCAGCGTCTCCACCAGGTCCGAGTTCCAGATCAGCGAGCGGTCGGTGACCTTCACGTCCGGCAGGCGCGAATAGATCTCGCCCATCTTGGCGACGCCCTGCCGCAGCGAGTCGGAGGTGCGGAACACCGCCGCATCCCCCTGCATGGTCCGCTGCATCTCGTCGCGCAGCTTGGCGGTCGGCTGCGAACCATTGGCGTGGCGCAGCCGGTCGAAGCGGGCAAGGATCTTGTCGTCCTGGGCCGCGTTGATGCCGGGCACCGGGGCGCTCTTGTCGAGCACCTTGCCGGCGCGCAGCGCCGCGGCACGGCCGAACACCACGAGGTCGGTCAGCGAGTTGGAACCGAGCCGGTTGGCCCCGTGCACCGAGGCACAGGCCGCTTCGCCGACGGCCATCAGGCCGGGCACGATGCGGTTCGGGTCCTCCGGCGTCGGGTTCAGCACCTCGCCATGGTAGTTCGCCGGGATGCCGCCCATGTTGTAGTGCACCGTCGGCAACACCGGAATCGGCTCGCGCGTCAGGTCGACGCCGGCAAAGATCTTGGCGCTCTCGGTGATGCCTGGCAGGCGCTCGTGCAGCACCTTGGGGTCGAGGTGGTCGAGATGAAGGAAGATGTGGTCCTTCTTGGGGCCCACGCCGCGTCCTTCGCGGATCTCCAGCGTCATGCAGCGCGAAACCACGTCGCGGCTGGCAAGGTCCTTGGCGTTGGGGGCATAGCGCTCCATGAAGCGCTCGCCTTCCGAATTGGTCAGGTACCCGCCCTCGCCGCGCGCGCCCTCGGTGATCAGCACCCCGGCGCCATAGATGCCGGTGGGGTGGAACTGCACGAATTCCATGTCCTGCAGCGGCAAGCCGGCACGCGCCACCATGCCGTTGCCGTCGCCGGTGCAGGTGTGGGCCGAAGTCGCCGAGAAATAGGCACGGCCATAGCCGCCGGTCGCCAGCACCACGAGCTTGGCACGGAAGCGGTGCAGCGTGCCATCGTCGAGCTTCCAGGCGATCACGCCCTGGCATTCGCCGTTCTCGCCCATGATCAGGTCGAGCGCGAAGTACTCGATGAAGAACTGCGCGTCGTTCTTGACCGACTGGCCATAGAGCGTGTGGAGGATGGCGTGGCCGGTACGGTCGGCGGCGGCACAGGTGCGCTGCACCGGAGGGCCTTCGCCGAATTCGGTCATGTGCCCGCCGAACGGGCGCTGGTAGATGCGGCCGTCCTGGGTGCGCGAGAACGGCACGCCGTAATGCTCGAGCTCGTAGATCGCCGCCGGCGCCTCGCGCGCCAGATATTCCATGGCGTCGTTGTCGCCGAGCCAGTCCGACCCCTTGACGGTGTCGTACATGTGCCACTGCCAGGAGTCCGGGCCCATGTTCTGCAGCGAGGCGGCGATGCCGCCCTGCGCCGCCACGGTGTGCGAGCGGGTCGGGAACACCTTGGTGATGCAGGCGGTGTTGAAGCCCTGCTCGGCCATGCCGAGCGTGGCGCGCAGGCCGGCGCCGCCGGCGCCCACCACCACCACGTCGAATTCGTGGTCGATGAGTTCGTAACTAGCCATCAGGCCTAACCCCAGAAGACGAGCTTGACGAGCGAGCCGACGGCAACGACGCCGATCAACAGCACGACAAAGGTATTGAGCGACAGCGCCAGCCGGTGGGTGCGCGGTTCATGGACATAGTCTTCTACCACCTCCCGCATGCCGATCCGCATGTGCACGCAGGCGATGGCGATCAGCAGCGCGAACGGCAGGCCCACATACCACTGGCCCAGAAGGGCAACCATGTCGGTCCGGTCCTGCCCTGCCAGGCGCACCCCCACGAACAGCAGCAGGCCGAGGAACAGGATGTTGGAAAAGCCCGTCAGGCGCTGGACGATGAAGTGCCGCGTTGCCGAGCGGGCATTGCCGTAGCGCGACTTCGGATTGGCAACGACGTTGCTGGTGACGACCTGTTCACGCATCTCAGCCCACCCACACGAAAACGGTCCAGATCAGCAGAGTGATCACCACCGAGGCCACCAGGTTGGCCCAGGCCATGGCCTCGCGCTGCCCGGCCTCGAAGCCGATGATCACGTCCCAGAGATAGTGGCGGATGCCGCCCAGCATGTGGTGCACAAGGCTCCAGGTATAGCCGAACAGCACCAGCTGCCCGAACCAGCTGCCATAGATAGCGTTGACGGCGTCCAGCGGCTCCTGCCCCCAGGCGGCGGCGCCGAGCCACAGCGCCAGAAAGGCCATGCCGGCATAGTTGGCAATGCCGGTGGCGCGATGGACGATCGACATCGTCATCGTGATGGTGAAGCGGTAGATCTGCAGGTGCGGGGAGAGCGGGCGGGATCGAACTGCCATAAGGCCTCGCTGGTGCGCGGAACCGCGCGCAGTTTGGAATGGTTCGAGACTTCTAGACTGCAATGCTTACCAAATCAAAGCGCCGCCGGCAGACTTTTGTCGCACTGCGCACTTTGTTCGCAAAGCGAACAGCGCGTGCGCGGGTTGGTTCAGCCGGTGCTGGCGCCCGTCTCTGCTCTCGGGCGTAGGGGGCAGCACCCGTTCAGGAGGACGCTCGTGCGATCGAGGATCACCATTCGTGGCAAGACCGAACTGGCCCGCGCCTGGGGCCGCTTCGACAACTACCATGTCACCCATGTCGGCCCCGATGGCGTGGCCCGCGACTACGATCGCGAAGTCTATGACCACGGCCTCGCCGCCGCGGTGCTGCTCCACGACCCCGCTGCCGGCACGGTGCTCCTCACACGGCAATGGCGCCTGCCGCCCGAGCTCAATGGCGATCACCCGCTGGTCCTCGAAGCCTGCGCCGGCATGCGCGACGACGGTGAGTCGGCCGAAGTGGCGGCTCGGCGTGAAGCGCTCGAGGAAACCGGTTATGAGCCGCAGGACCTGGAACTGCTTTTCGAAGTCTATCCCAGCCCCGGCGCCCTGACCGAAAAGGTCGCCTGCTTCCTGGGCCGTTACACCTCGGGCCAGCCCAGCGGCCGCGGCGGCGGCCTCGACCACGAGGGCGAAGAGATCGAAGTGGTCGAACTCCCCCTCGCTGACGCGCTGTCCATGATCAGGACCGGCGAGATCATGGACGCCAAAACCGTCATGATGCTGCAGGCCCTGCAGCTGAGGGAACGGGGTTAGAGCCTCCCGATGCCTCAGTAGACCTCATCCTGAGCCTGTCGAAGGACGAGGTCGTGCGCACGAGGCCTCAGCGGCCGCGACCTCGTGGTTCGACGGGCTCACCATGAGGTCTACAAACCGGCAGCGCTCGGCGAAATCACTCCATCCCAGCAATCGCCCGCGCGAACTCGTCGGCGCGGAACGGCTGCAGGTCGTTCACCCCTTCGCCCACCCCGATGAAGTGCACCGGCAGGCCGAACTTGCGGGCGATCGCGACCAGGATGCCGCCGCGGGCAGTGCCGTCGAGCTTGGTCATCACCAGTCCGGTCACCCCCGCCCGCTGCCCGAAGATTTCCACCTGCTTCATGGCGTTCTGCCCGGTGGTGGCGTCGAGTGTCAGCAAGGTTGCGTGCGGTGCGGTCGGGTCCACCTTCTTGATCACCCGGATGACCTTTTCGAGCTCGTTCATCAGCTCGTCGCGATTTTGCAAACGACCCGCCGTGTCGACGATCAGGATGTCCCGGCCCTCGGCCCTGGCCTGGGTCACCGCATCGAAGGCCAGCCCCGACGCGTCGGACCCGGCGGGCCGCGACACCACCGGTGAATTGGTGCGCTGCCCCCAGACCTGCAACTGCTCGATCGCCGCAGCACGGAAGGTGTCGCCCGCCGCCAGCATCACCGACTTGCCTTCGGCCGAGAACTTCTGTGCCAGCTTGCCGATCGTGGTAGTCTTGCCCGATCCGTTCACCCCGATCATCAGGATCACGAACGGCCGCCGCGCCGGATCGATCCGCAAGGGCTCCGCCACCGGCGCCAGCACCGCCTCGACTTCGCTCGCCAGCACACCGCGCACTTCCTCTCCCGTCACGTCGCGATCGAAGCGGTCGCGCCGCAGGGTTTCGGTGATCGCGGTGGCGGTTTCGAGCCCCAGGTCCGCCTGGATCAGCACGTCCTCGAGTTCTTCCAGCGTTGCATCGTCCAGCCGGCGCTTGGTGAACACGGCGGTGATCGAGCCGGTCAGCTGGTCCGAGGAACGCTTGAGCCCCGTGGTCAGCCTCTGCAGCCAGCCCTGCTTCGGCTCGGCCGTGGCGGGCGCCGGGATCACCGGCGTTGCATCCGGCACGCCTTCGGCAAGCCGCGCAGCGGTTGCCTGCTCCTCGATTTCTTCCACATAGTCCGGAGTTGTTTCCGGCGGGCCCGGGGGCGGCACCTCTTGGGCGGGAGCATCCGGCTCGTCGGGCACCGGCGCCGGCGTAGGCGGCACCGGCTCGGGCGCTGGGGGCGGTGCATCCGGTTCCGGTGCGGTCTCGGGCGGGGCCGGGCTCGGCACCGGCTTCGGCTCCTCCCCGATGATCTCGCCCCACAGGCGCTTGAAGAAGCCGGGTTTTTCTTGTGCCATTTCCTTGTTCCTCAGCTTCGGGTGTCACCGACCTCGCCTTTCGACGGGCTCAGGATGAGGTCTACACGAACGCAGCGCCCGAGTAGACCTCATGGTGAGCCTGTCGAACCACGAGGTCGCGGTCACCGTGCTACGCCGCCACGCGCAGCGGCTCGCCCACGAGGCCCTCGGCCGTCACGCCGGTGATCGCCACACGCACCAACTCGCCGGCCGCAAGCCCTGCAACCTTGACCGGCACGAACTGTTCCGTCCGGCCCAGGCCGTTGCGCTCCACCAGCACGTTTTCCACCCCTCCGAGGCGGCTGGCGCAGAGGGCCGCAAACTGTTTGTCGCCCTCGGCCCGCAGCACTCCGGCACGCTCGCGCGCCACCCCTCTGTCCACCTGCGGCATCCGTGCTGCCGGCGTGCCCGGCCGCGGGGAATAGGGAAAAACGTGCACATAAGTCAGCCCGGCCTCGCCGATGATCCGCCGCGTGTTCTCGAACATGGCGTCGGTTTCGGTGGGGAAGCCGGCGATGATGTCGGCGCCGAACACCATCTCCGGGCGGATCGAGCGCAGCTTCTCGACCACCGCGAGGGCATCGTCGCGCAGGTGCCGCCGCTTCATCCGCTTGAGGATCATGTCGTCGCCCGACTGCAAGCTGAGATGCAGATGCGGCATCAGCCGCCGGTCGGCCATCGCCTCATAGAGCGCGGGATCGGCCTCGATCGAGTCGATCGAGGAAATCCTGAGCCGCGGCAGGTCCGGTACGTGCTTCAGGATCGCCTGCACCAGCCTGCCCAGTGTGGGCGTCCCCGGGAGGTCAGGGCCATAGGAGGTGATGTCCACCCCGGTGAGCACCACCTCGCGATAGCCGTTGCCGACCAGCTTCCGGATCTGCTCGACCACCAGTCCCATCGGCACCGAGCGCGATGGCCCGCGTCCGAACGGAATGATGCAGAAGGTGCAGCGGTGGTCGCACCCGTTCTGCACCTGCACGAATGCCCGTGTGCGCCCATCCATCGCCTCGATGAGGTGCCCGGCGG
Source organism: Pseudomonadota bacterium (assembly GCA_023431205.1). Lineage (GTDB taxonomy): Bacteria > Pseudomonadota > Alphaproteobacteria > Rhizobiales > Devosiaceae > Devosia. The sequence continues at coordinate 10,151 of JAEYXQ010000143.1, forward strand.
TTTCGCGCACGCTCATGATGTCGTTGACCTGCACCTTGTCGTTGAGCGCAGTGCCGAATACCATCGGGGTGTAGCTGTCGGCTTTGAGCTTGTCGGCATTGCCGATGACGAGGTCGACCTCGGCCATGTCGCCGAAGGTGCGCCCTTCGGTCTGCGCCGCGCAGCCGGTGACGATGATCCGCGCCTGCGGGTGGTCGCGCCGCGCCTTGCGCACCGCCTGCTTGGCCTGCCGCACGGCTTCGGCGGTCACCGCGCAGGTATTGATGATGACGGCGTCGTCGAGCCCGGCCTTTTCGGCTTCGCTCTTCATCACCTCGGCTTCATAGGCGTTGAGCCGGCAGCCGAATGTCAGCGTCTCGACCGCCATCACGCCGCCTCGTCGCGGGTCCATGCCCCGGTGGCGGGGTCGAGCTGGCCGGCCCATTCCCACTCGGCGGGACCGGTCAGCGCCACATGGTCGTCGGGCTGCCATTCGACCACGAGGTCGCCGCCCGGCAGCGTCACCGTCGCCTTGCGCGCCGTGCGGCGGGTGCGGGCGCCATTGACCACAGCCGCGCAGGCCGCGGTGCCGCAGGCCTGGGTCAGCCCCGCCCCGCGTTCCCAGGTTCTGAGCACGATCCGGTCCGGCGCCGTCACCAGCGCGATCGAGATATTGGCGCGCTCGGGAAACAGCGGATGGTTCTCGAGCAGCGGCCCGAAGCGGTCGAGCTGGTAGCTCCACACATCGTCCTTCACCCAGAAGGTCGCATGCGGATTGCCCATCGAGGCGACCGATGGCGAATGCAGCACGGGCTCGTCGATCGGCCCGATCTGCAGCTCCACCTGCCGCGTATCGGCGAACTCCTCGTTGAGCGGGATCTCGTACCAGGCGAACTTGGGCGTGCCCATGTCTACCGTGATAAGCCCGTCCTCGCCCTCTTCACCGAACAGGATGCCGGCGACGGTCTCGAAGATGAAGCGCTGCCGCCCCTGCTCGGCCGTCAGCGCCTGCACCACGCAGCGCATGCCGTTGCCGCAGGCCTCGGCGCGCGAGCCATCGGAGTTGATGATCTCGATGAAGTTGTTGGTGCCAGACGAACGCGGATCATGGATGGCCATGATCTGGTCGAACCTGGTCTCGGGGCGCGCATTGATGGTCACTGCCGCTTCAGCCGACACCCGGTCGGTCCGGCCGCGCATGTCGGCGACGATGATCTGGTTGCCCAGCCCGTTCATCTTGGCGAAGGGTACGTTCATCCTGGCGTGGCGCCCGCTTGTTTGGCTGCCGCCCTATATGGCGGAACTGCCGGCCAATTGCCAGCAGGCCCGGCGCAAGCCTGCCGCGCAGCCGCGTCGATGCTTAAGATTGCTCATAAATCATAAGGGCTTCTGCGTCATCCGACCTTAACCAGCTTGGGACGCAGTTCCCCCGCCACCGGTCCCCTTGATCTATGGTTCCCGTCAGAGGGGGCAAGTGGACCAGATGCGCGGAAACGCAGTGGAGAGCATCGGGACAGGGGCGGAACGGGCGCAGCCGATGCTGCGGCCGGCGGCATCGCCGCTGTGCGCGGTCTCACTTGCGACCTGGAACCGGCTCGGTGACAGGGCCGCCGAACCCAATGGATTCTTCACCGCCGGCTACTCCATCCCGGCCTTCGAGCTCACCGGCAAGCTGTCCAACCCTCGCCTGCTGCTGGCAACACCCGACGCTGGCGAGAAGACCGTCATCGGCCTCCTGCCCGTGGTGTCGGCATGGTCTGCCCTGCGCCTGCCGGTGCCAGCCCTGGTTGCCCAACAGCCCTACAGTCCACTGACCGTCCCGTTGCTGCACGCCGATCGCGCCGAGGAAGCTGCCGGGTTGCTGATCGACGCTGCCCGCACCAGCGGGGCGCGGGTGCTGTCGCTTCCCGCCATGACGCTGGATGGACCGGCCTTTGCGGCACTGACCGCCGCCATGGACCGGCGAGGCCTTCGCCCGGCCGTTCACAACCGTCACCAGCGCGCCGTGCTTGATGCCACCGCTGAAGCCGAGACCTATCTGCGCGAAACCTTGGGCGGCAAGAAGCTCAAGGAGTTGCGCCGCCAGCGGAGCCGCTTGGCCGATAAAGGCGCCGTCGCCTTCACCATCGCCAACACCCCCGACAGGGTGATGCCGGCGCTCGAGCGCTTCCTTGTGCTCGAAGCCTCCGGCTGGAAAGGCGCCGGCGGCACCGGCCTCGCCCAGGCAGAGCGTGACGCCGCCTTTGTCCGGACGGCTGCCGCCACTCTGAGCACCCGCGGGCGCATCGAGATCGCCGAACTGACCCTGAACGATGAAGTGGTCGCCTCCGGTATCCTGATCCGCCAATGCGATCGCGTGCTGTTCTTCAAGATCGCCTATGACGAGAGCCGCGCCCGCTACTCGCCCGGCGTGCAACTGACGCTCGAACTCACCCGCCACTATGCCGCCGACCCGCAGGTCGCGCTGGTGGATTCCACCGCCGACGCCGGCCACCCGATGATCGACCACGTCTGGCGCGAGCGCCTGACCATCGCCGACCTGTTGATCCCCACCCGCCCGAACGACCCCATCGCGGCTGCCATCATCGGCCTCATGGCGGCTCGCCGCAGCGCCCGTGAAGGCGCCAAGCGACTGCTTCGTGCCACCTCGAATTCAAGGAGAAACGCTCGTGACTGCTCTGCTGACCGCCGACGACTCTGCGTTTGAGAACCTGTTTCCCAACCAACCCTTCCGCATCACTCATAGCCTGGTTGGCGATCCGCGCCTCACCCTGCCGGCCATCCTGCAGCTGGTGAAGGCGCTGCCGCGCGACCGCATCGAGTACAATTCCGGCAAGGCGGCCGTCAGCCAGGACCCGTCCTCCACCCCGCTGGTCGACCTCGACCCGGAAGACGTCGTCACCCAGATCGAGACAGCCGGCGCCTGGATGGTGCTGAAGCGCGTCGAGCACCACCCCACCTACAGGGCCCTGCTTGAGGAAGTGCTGGAGTCGGTCGCCAGGGCGCGCGGCTTCCGCGACGTCAAGGACGCCCGCTTCACCGACATCCAGGGCTTCATGTTCGTGTCCTCGCCGAACTCGACAACCCCGTTCCACCTCGACAGCGAGGACAACTTCTTCGTCCAGATCCATGGCGACAAGCAATTCGCCATCTATGACAACACCGACCGCAGCATCGCCAGCGAAGACCAGATCGAGCATGCGATCACCAAGCATCGGAACCTGAAGTTCGATGACGCCCATGCCGCCCGCGGCACCGTCAACGAGCTCAAGCCCGGCGAAGGCGTGTTCGTGCCCTATATCTGGCCCCATTGGGTGAAGACCAAGGACACCTATTCCATCTCGCTGGCGATCACCTGGAGGACCCCCGAGGTGAAGCGCCGCAACAATCTTTATGTCGCCAACTCCATGCTGCGCGACCGCGGCTTTCCGCAGCAGGCGCCCGGCATCAATCCGGCCTTTGACGCGGTCAAGGTTGCCGCCGTGCAGACCATGGCGCTGCTCGCCGCGCCGCTGCGCCGCAGTGAAGGCCTGCGCAAGGTGATCCGCTCGCTGGTGCTGGGCAAGGACGCCAACTACTACTACCGCGACAAGGCCAAGCCCAAGCAGGTCGGCATGTAGCACGGCGCCGGTCTGCAGCACCCGACAAGGGCGGCCGGTCGGTCGCCCTTATTCGTCCCGGCCCTTGCTGGTCAGCCGGTGCAGGGTCTGGCGGACGCGCTTGGCGGCATTCCACAGCCACGGAGTCTGCTTGATCTGCCGCTTGATCGAGGCGCGCAGGCTGAGCAGGCCTGCGGCCAGCCGACCGCGCAGGGTCAGCGGAATGACGCTGTGGTAGACCTCGACCGCCTCGGTCCACTCCGTCTTGTAGCCGAAGTCGCCCAAGCCCATGTCCATGGTGACGATCCCGGCCTGGGTGAGGTCGTCCATCACCATGCCGTTGAGGATGGCCATCAGGCTGTATTGCGCCGCCGGTCCACTGCTCGTCGAGTTGATGTACTGCGAGTAGTGATCGCCCGCCATGGCGCCCCAGCAGGTGGCGACGATCTCGTCTCCCGCATAAAGCACATGGAGGCAGAAGGCCGGCCGCTCCTCGCCGAAACCCCGCGCCACCAGCGCCTTGAACAGGCGCACGAAGGGCGGGTCCGCGAACACGTTGCGCACCCCCATCTCGCCGAACCGCGCGCCCCGCTGCTCGAGGAACACCCGGTGGGCCAGCGCCAGCGTTTCGGCATCGTCGACGCGCACGGCCCGCAGCGTGCCGTGGTTTTCGACCAGCCGGCGCATGCCGCGCTTGATGTTGTTGCGCCGTTTGGTGCTGAGGCGGTGCTCGATATAAGGCACCGGCGTCGGCCCGATCGTGGCCATGTAGAAGTTCGATGCACCCGGCACGCGCCCCAATGCCAGCACCGGATTGTCCATGCCCTGCCACTGCGCCGGCTGGTTGAACATGGTCACCAGGTCGGCGCCGCCCGCCGCCGCACAGATCCGCCGCAGCAGGTCCACAAGCGCCGGTGCTTCGATGCGGAAGTCCGGATGCGCCATCAGCCAGTCGCTGTTGGAAACCTCGGTTCCCACCATGGCCGCCACCCGCACACCCCATCGCCGGCGGATCACCAGCGGCAGCAGCGCCATGGTGCGTCCCCCTTGGCGGATCACGGCGACGACCAGTCCCTGGGAGGACTCGAGTCCGGCCGCCAGCAGCCCCTCAACCCAGTCGAAACGCTGGTACGGAGTCATGACCGCACCCTGTTCCAGCGCGCGCCATTCGGCTTCGGCGCCGGCCATGTCGGTGAAGATCTCGAATTCGAACAAGCCGGATGGTGCGACCGGTCGACCTTCAGCGTCGCTCTGCTCTGCCAGCAGCGTCATCGGAGTGGCCCAAGTCCCGGAGTTAGGCCGCAATCATAGCGCGGCAATCGGCAGCATTTTGTTAATGCGTCGGCGCACAATGTCGATTGCTGCCCGCCCGGGCGCTGCTAGGATCGGGCATGGCTATCGAGCGCATCTCCCCGCGGATTGCCGACTTCGTTGCCGCCCTGCCGTTGCGCCCTGACATGCGGGTGCTGGAGATCGGCTGCGGCCCCGGGGTCGCCGCCCGCGCCGTTTCCCACCAACTCACCACCGGACGCATTGTTGGCATCGACCGCTCGGCCAAAGCGATAGCGCTGGCATTGGCCGGTTCGACGGCCGAACTGGCAACCGGACGTCTCGAGTTCCGCCAGGCCGCCGTTGAAGCGTTCACCCTGTCCGCCGACGAGCCACTCTTTGACCTTGCCTTTGCCATGCGGGTTGGCGCCCTCGATGGCCGCCATCCAGAACTCGAAGCGGCCGCCCTAGCCCGCATCCGGGCGGCGTTGCAGTCAGAGGGATTGCTGCTGATCGACGACCGTCCGCCGGTGCCAGCCGGCGCACTGCCTCTTTTCTAGGCACGGTTAATCCTTTCTTACCGAAATGCCGCTTACCCTGCCTTTGCTGAACGTGGAGGGGGAACATGGCAGCACTTGCTATGGCACCAGCGGAGCCCGTGGCCGAGAACCGGGGCTTGGGCGGAATTGGAGACCGCGCCGGGCGCCTCGGGGTCGAGATCGCCGGTGTCGCCGGCCTGATTTCCGATGTGTCGGTTATCAGCCGGCAGCAGGCGCTGCAGGCCGACGCCGCCCGGTCCGCCGCGGCCGAGATGAACGCCGCCGCCGCCCAACTGGGCGACGGCATGGCCCGCACCCGCGAAACCGCTGCCGACGCCCGCCATGTTCTCGACGACAGCACCACCGCCGTGGCCGGAGTGGTCGAGCGCACCGGCGCCACCATGACCCAGCTTACCAAAGGCGCGCTCGGCATTCGGGCGACCCTTGAAGGCATCTCCGGCACCCTGCGCGGCGTCGAGAAGGCCAGTTCCGCCATCGCCCAGATCGCCCGCGAAACCAAGCTCCTCGCTCTCAATGCTTCGGTCGAGGCCGCCCGCGCCGGTGATGCCGGACGGGGCTTTGCCATCATCGCCAATGCCGTGAAGGGCCTTGCCGACCAGATCCATGATTTCTCCGGCCAGACCGTGGCGCACCTTGCCGAACTCAGCGTTGCCCTTGGCGGGCTGCGCGAGCAGGCGGGCGCCAATGCCGAGGCGGCGCAGCAGGCGGTAGAGGATGCCCAGCTCGCCCGCAGCGCTACGGCGACCCTGGCGGAGCTGGTCGACTCCTTTGATCGCCTCGTCGCCGACATCGATGCCCTGGCCGAGCCGGTGGAGCGTTCGATCAGCGGCTTCGAGACCATGCAGGGCGAACTCTCCGCCCTGGCGGAAGGGGCCGCCACCTGCCGCCAGCATCTCGACCAGGCCGAAGCCGGCACCCAGACCATTCTCGGCATCTCCGAAGACTTCATGCTGTTCATCGTCGAGGCCGGCGTCGAGACCGCCGATGCGCCTTTCATCGCCCTCGCCCAGAGCAAGGCCGAGGAAGTTGCCGCCCGCTTTGCCGAGGCCGTCAAACGCGGCGAGATCACCCTCGCCGACCTGTTCGACAGCAACTATCGCGAGGTGCCGAACACCAATCCGCAGCAGGTGGTCACCCGCTTCACCGACTTCACCGACCGCGTCTTGCCCGACGTCCAGGAGCCGGTGCTCGCCTTCGACCGCCGCATTGCCTTCTGCGCCGCGGTGGACCGCAACGGCTACCTACCGACCCACAACCGCATCTATTCCCAGCCGCAGGGCGACGATCCGGTCTGGAACGCTGCCCACTGCCGCAACCGGCGCATCTTCAATGATCGCACCGGCCTCTCCGCCGGGCGCTCCACCCGCCCGTTCCTGCTGCAGACCTATCGCCGCGACATGGGCGGCGGCGAGTATGTGCTGATGAAGGACTGCTCCGCCCCCATCATGGTCAACGGTCGCCACT
>JAEYXQ010000157.1 GCA_023431205.1 Pseudomonadota bacterium
CGCTCGCCGCAACATTGTCGGCCAGTTGCTCGGGCTTGGACACACCGGCAATGATGGTCGAGACCTGCGGGTGATCCAGAATCCAGCGCAAGGCGAACTGGCTCATCGGCATGCCTTCGGGGGCGAGGCCACGCAGTTCTCCCACCAGTTCCACGCCGCGCTCGAACGGAATGCCGGCGAAGGTCTCGCCCACCGAGAACGCCTCGCCATCGCGATTGTAGTTGCGGTGGTCCGAAGCATCGAACCGGGTGGTCTTGTCGAACTTGCCCGAGAGCAGGCCGCTTGCCAGCGGCAGCCGCACGATAATGCCGACATCCTTCTCGGCTGCCTTGGGCAGCAGCTCGCTGGCCGCATCCTGGCGGAACAGGTTGAAGATGATCTGCAGCGTCGCGCAGCCCGGCTGTTCGAGGCAGATCAGCCCCTCTTCGATGGTCTCGACGCTGGCGCCCCAGTGCCGCACCAGCCCCTCGGCTTTGAGCTCGTCCATCCAGCCGAAGATCGCGCCATCGCGCAGCACGTCGGTCGGCACGCAATGGAGCTGCGCCAGGTCGAGCGTCGCGACACCCAGCCGTTGCGCCGAACCCTGCAAGCTCGCCCGGATACCATCCTTGGAATAGTTGGCCGGAAACAGCCCGCTGCCGCGCCCCAGCTTGGTCGCCACATGCACGCCCGGGCCCTTGGCATGGGCGCCGATCCGGCTCTCGCTCAGCCCGCCGCCATAGACATCCGCCGTGTCCCAGAAATTGACGCCGGCCGCATTGGCGGCATCGAGGATGGCCCTGGCGGTCTCCTCGCCCACCGGGCCGAAATCGCCGCCCAGCTGCCAGCAGCCAAGGCCGATCTCGCTGACTTCGTAACCCGTCTTGCCCAGTCGCCGCGTCTTCATCGCCTCACTCCACTTCCTTGCCGCTCAACGTCGGGAAACGCCTGCCGGCTGCGTCATCGGTTCGGCCGCCACAAACATCACTGCGCCGCCCCCGTAAAGCCGCTTTCGGGCAATGGCTCAGGGGTAGGCGATCCAGCCGCGAAAGCTGAGGCCGGCATAGAACAGCGCCGCATCTCTGAATCCCGCCTGCCGCAACAACGCCTCTTCCTCGTCGGGCGGCAGTATCGTCAGCCGCGTTCGCATCGCCTCCACCGCACTCTGCGACTGCGGGTCCCCACCGCCAAAGGCGATGTGCCGCCGGATCCAGAGCGAGCGCTCCGGCTCGGTCTGCGCGAAACTGATATGGGCCATGATGAAGGGCGCACCCGGCCGCAGCCGCTCCCGCACCGCCGTGAGCGTCGGCAGACGCTGCTCGGCCGGCACGAAGTGCATGGTCAACAGGCATGTGGCGCCGTCGAACGGGTCGGCGGGTGCCGCTTCGATCGTGCCTTCCACCAGCTCCACCCGCTCTGCGTGCGGCGCGATCTGTGCCTCGGCGGCACGGAGCATGTCGGCGGAAGGATCGACCCCGGTGAAGCGCCAGCCGGCATGATCGTCGGCGAGTGCCCTGATTTCGAGCCCGCCACCGGCGCCCAGCACCAGCACCCGCCCCTCCGCGGGCACCTGTTCCGCCAGCAATTGCGAAGTCATCCGGTGCAGCCCGTCAAAGCCCGGCACCTGCCGCGGCGGCCCCTCAGCATAGCGGCGGGCGTGGCTTGCTCCGAAGGCGGCGGTCCTGTCGTTGGCCATTTCCCACCTCTTATGTAACTTATTTGATTACATAAGGCGACGGACGGCCGCTGTCCACACGAAGCGCCGGAGCAGCTATTCGAAATAATCCGGGCGTTCGGCGATTGTCTGCGTCAGCAGCACTTCGGCGCGCGACAGGTGCGCCCGCATTGCCGCCTCCGCTGCCGCCGGATCGCCCCTGGTCACCGCCTCGGCAATGCTCTTGTGCTCGCTGATGGCCCTTTGGCTCGAACTCGCCCCCAGCGTCAGATAGCGCACCCGGTCGAGCTGCATCTTGTGATCATCGATCAGCTGCCAGGCATATTCCGCGCCCGCCAGGCGCGAGAGCGTACGGTGGAACAGCTCGTCGAGCGTATGGAAGCGGCGCGAATCACCGGCGGCCGAAGCCTGCTCCTGGTCGGCGATCAGCCCCTCCAGCACCGCCGCCGTTTCCCCGCTTGGATCGCCGGCGACCCGCCGGACGATTTCAACCTCGATCGCTTCGCGAATGAAGCGCGACTGCCGCACCCCATCGGGCGAGATCTTCTTCACCACCGTCGCTCGCTTGGGTCGGATCAGCAGCAGGCCTTGCTGCGCGAGGCGGATGAAGGCCTCGCGCACCGGCTGGCGCGAGACGCCATAGCGGGCGGCGATGTCGCTCTCCGAGATCACGTCGCCGGGCTTGAGCGCCATGGTGATGATCTCGTCCCGCAGCGCCTCGACCACGCGCAGCGCCATGGTTCCTTCGTGGCTGTCGTTCACCTCGCCCCCTCGCCGCCTGTCTTGCCTGCTGCACCATTGTCCGAAAGCCGGTGCAAAGAAAGTGTACGTCTTCGCAATCTTGTATGG
>JAEYXQ010000028.1 GCA_023431205.1 Pseudomonadota bacterium
AGGGCGCCATGGGCAAGGACGTCGCCTTCACCTTCACCCAGGAGGGAGTCTACGGCATCAAGTGTGCGCCGCATCTGGGCATGGGCATGGTCGCCGCCGTGGTCGTAGGTGCGCCGGCCAACCTCGATGCGGCCAAGGCGGTGACGCTGCCAGGCAAGGCCAAGGACCGCATGGCCGCAGCGCTGGACGCCGTGGCGCAGTAACATCAGACTGGCCCGGGTGCCTCAACCGCCCGGGCCTTTTCTTCGAACCCCGGAACCCGACATGGACGACCTCGCCGCCTGGGCCCCCTTCGGCACCGCGCTTGTCGCTTTCCTCGCCTCCCACGCCATTCCGGCGCGACCCCCGGTGCGCCGCCGGCTGACCGCCCTGTTCGGCGAGCGGCTGTATCTGGCGCTTTATTCCCTGCTGTCGGTGTTGCTGCTGGTCTGGCTGGTGCACACCGCCGCCAGCGCGCCGTTCGTGGAGCTGTGGAGCTTCGCCGACTGGCAGCGCCACGTCCCGGCCCTGCTGGTGCCAGTCGGCTTTGCCATCGGCGCGGCAGGACTGTTCTCGCCCAATCCTTTGTCGATGTCGGCGTCGCGCCGCCGGTTCGACGAGAGCCGTCCGGGGGTGGTCGCGCTGACGCGCCACCCGGTGCTGATGGCGCTGGCGCTGTGGACCGCGGCCCACCTCGTGCCCAATGGCCACCTTGCGCACGTGATCCTGTTCGGCACCTTCCTCGTGCTGTCGGTGGGCGGGATGCTCGTCCTCGACCGGCGGGCCCGGCGCCGCCTCGGCGAAGCGGAATGGGCCGGACTGGCGCAGCGCTACCGGGTGCTGCAATGGCCGCGCGGCCGCTGGCTCGACCGCCGGACGGTGCTGCTGCTGGTCGCCGGAATAGGTGTCGCCGTAGGCTTTGCGTTCCTCCACGAGGCGGTGATCGGGGTGCCGGCGCTGGCGCCGTGATGCCGGCCATTCCCGCCCCTTGGTAATATTCTATTCTTGACAGCCTCCGGTTTAGGAATTCAGTATTCCGACGGCTCTCCGCCGAGAGCCCGTCCCCGACTTGGGTGACCTGGGAGGCAATGTGGCTCAACTGTCACTGCGTGGCATCAAGAAGCGCTTTCGGACCACCGACGTGCTTCACGGCATCGATCTCGAGATCGGCGATCGGGAATTCGTCGTGTTCGTCGGTCCGTCCGGGTGCGGGAAATCGACCCTGCTGCGCCTGATCGCGGGGCTCGATCCGATCACTGACGGCGAGTTCCTCCTCAACGGCCAGCGCATGAACGACGTGCCGCCCTCGCGCCGCGGCATTGCCATGGTGTTCCAGAGCTACGCGCTCTACCCGCACATGGACGTCTACGAGAACATGGCGTTCGGTGCCCGGCTGATGGGGCTGACCCCGGCCGAGGTCGAGAACCGCATCGCCGAGGCGGCACGCATGCTGCGGCTCGAGCCGCTCCTCAAGCGCAAGCCGCGCGAGCTCTCCGGCGGCCAGCGCCAGCGCGTCGCCATCGGCCGCGCCCTGGTGCGCAAGCCGGCCGTGTTCCTGCTCGACGAACCGCTGAGCAACCTCGATGCGGCGCTGCGCTCGGAAGTGCGGCTCGAGATCGCCAAGCTCCACCGCGATATCGGCGGCACCATGATCTACGTCACCCACGACCAGGTGGAGGCGATGACGCTGGCCGACAAGATCGTGGTGATGAATGCCGGGCGCATCGAGCAGGTGGGCAGCCCCCGCGAACTGTTCGAAACGCCGGCCAACACCTTTGTTGCGACCTTCATCGGCTCGCCGCGCATGACCCTGGTCGACGTGACCCGTGATGGCGATCGCCTGACGGTTGCCAATGGCGGCTCGATCGTCGCCGGCGCCCTGCCGCCGGCGCAGACGCTGAAGCTCGGCCTCCGGCCGGACTCGGTGCGGCTCCACCGCGGCACCACGGCCGACGGGTTCGCCGCCACGGTCGTCTACACCGAATATCTGGGCGACAACGCCTATGTGTATGCCCGCCTCGCCGACGGCACGCTGCTTGCCGCGCGCACCGGCCCCAATGACCTCTTTGCTCCCGACGAGGTGGTGACGGTCACGGCCGAACCCGGCTCGGCGCACTACTTTTCCGCCGAGGATGGCCGGCGGCTGACCCCCTAGAGGGTCCGAGCACAGTCCACCAAGAGACAAACAAGGGAAGGAAGACCATGAAGACCACAATGATCCGCACCGGGGCTGCCGTGGGAGCGCTGCTCCTCGCCGCGCCCGTCTTTGCGCAGGACATCACGTTCTGGAGCTGGCGCCAGGAGGACCGCGCCGCCTATGAGCAGTTCATCGACGCGTTCGAGGCTGCCAACCCCGGCATCACCGTGAAGTTCGAGGCCTTCGAGGCCGCCAACTACAACACCATCCTGTCCACCGCGCTTGCCGGTGGCACCGGTCCCGACGTGATGATGGTGCGCGCCTATGGCGGGCTCGAGAACGTCGCCGCGGCCGGTTACCTCGAGCCGCTGAGCGCCGACAACGTTCCGGCCCTGGCCGAGTTCTCCGCCCCCGCGCTCGCCGCCGAAAGCATGCGTTCGGACGGCACCGTCTATGCCGTGCCGTTCGCCAGCCAAACGCAGCTGGTGATCTACAACGCCGAGATCTTTTCGGCCAACGGGCTGGAAGAGCCCGAGACCTGGGAAGACCTGGTCGCCCTGAGCCAGACCCTCAAGGACGCCGGCGTGATCCCCTTCGCCAACGGCACCGCCACCGCCTGGCAGAACGAGACCGTGACCTTCGGCCTCGGCTCCTCGCTGATGGGCAAGGACTTCTACGATGACCTGATGGCGGGCGAAGCCGACTTCACCGACGAGCGCTTCACCTCCGCGCTGGCCGAAGTGGGCGCCCTTGCTGCCGAATACTTCCCGGATGGCTTCATCGGCCTCGACTACCCCTCGGCCCAGCAGCTCTTCTCCTCGGGCATGGCGGCGATGTTCGTCGGCGGCTCCTATGAGCTGGCGACCTTCAAGGCGCAGAACCCCGACATCCAGCTCGGCGTCTTCGCCGCGCCGGGTGAAACCGCCGAGGACGACAAGCTCGTCGGCCTTTATTTCGACGGTGGCTATGCCGCCAATGCGGCCGGCACCAACAAGGAAGCCTCGCTCAAGTTCCTGAACTACCTGGCGAGCGCCGAGTTCGGCCAGGCCTTTGCCGACACGCTCCAGAACATCTCGACCGTGCCGGGCGTCACCTTCGGCGATCCGCTGCTGGCCGAGGTCAACGAGCTGAACCAGTCGTCGATCCCGTACCTGATGCTGGCCCACTTCCGCTATGGCGAGCCCTCCGGCTCGGTGCTGATCCAGTCCGAGATGCAGAAGCTGTTCGCCGGCGAAACCGATCCGGCCGCCATCGGCGAGGCGCTGACCACCGGCCTTGCCGCCTGGTACGAGCCGTTCAAGAACTAGGCTTCTATCGCTTCTTTGGGGGTGGGCAACGCTCACCCCCAGCCCTGAACCAGAGAGCTTTCCTTGCCCCAACTCCGGATGACTGGCCGCGGCCTCTGGATCACCGCGCTGATCGTGCCGCCACTGGCTTTCGTGGCGCTGTTCATCGTCTATCCGATCATTTCCGCCTTCGCCTATGCCTTTTTCGACTGGCAGGGGCTGCGGCGGGGCGACTTCGTCGGCCTCGAAAACTTCCACACAGTGCTGTTCGTCGAGCCCTACCGGAGCTGGACACTCAACGCCTTCAAGAACAACGTCATCGTCTTTTTCGCGCTGATGGTGCTGCAGAACGGGCTGGGCTTCATCCTGGCCTATGCGCTCTGGCGCGAACTGCCCGGCGCCCGCTTCCACCGCATCGCCGTGTTCCTGCCGGTGGTGCTGTCGACCATCATCGTCGCCTACCTGTTCAAGCTCTTCTACCACCCCCTGTTCGGCGTGGTGAACATCAGCCTCAAGAGCATCGGCCTCGGCTGGCTGGCCCAGCCCTGGCTGGGGCAGAGCAATACCGCCCTGTGGGGCATCATCGTCGCCCAGGCCTGGCACATGGTGGGCTTTCCCACCCTGGTGTTCCTCGCCGGCATGCAGCGCATCCCCGGTGAGATCCTCGATGCGGTGCGCATGGAAACCGAAAGCGAGTGGGTCAGGATCACCAAGGTGGTCTGGCCGCTGGTCGCGCCCAGCGCCACCATCGTCTTCACCCTGCTGTTCGTCGGCGCCTTCAACTGGTTCGAACTGCCCTATATCATGGGCGGGCTTGATGGGTCCCCCTTCGGCTCGACCGACGTGCTGGGGCTTTATTTCTACCGCACCGCTTTCGGGAACGTGTCGTCCGGCCAGCAGGATTTCGGTCTCGGGTCGGCCCTGGCCGTCTTGATCTTCATCTTCATTGCCCTGGTCGCCGGTGTCATCACCACGCGCCTGCGTGCCCGGGAGATCCAGCTATGAGCACCGCGGCGACGAGCTACTACGACCGCAGGGGGCTGTTCGCTACGCTTGGGCGCGACGGGCTCCTGCAGATCATCCTGATCGCCAACACCATCATCATGCTGGCCCCCATCGTCATCATGGTGTTCTCCGCCTTCAAGACCACGCCGGAGATCTTCAAGGCGCCTTTCGCCCTGCCCGATTTCACCCAGGTCGCCAACTTCGCCAAGATCTGGAGCGAAACCAACTTCCTGCGCTACCTGGTGAACTCGTTCGTGGTCACCGGCTCCTCGATGGTGCTGATCCTGACGCTCGGGACCATGGCTGCCTATGCGATCGGGCGCTATGCCTTCACCGGCGCCAACTTCATCCTGATGTTCTTTCTGGCCGGGCTGACGCTGCCGCTCAAGCTCGCCATCATCCCGCTGTTCATGCTGATGCGGGACCTGTCGATCCTCAACAACCAGCTGTCGCTGATCTTCGTCTATACCGCCATGGGCCTGCCGACGACCGTGTTCATCATGACCGGCTTCATCCGCAGCCTGCCCAACGAGCTGGAAGACGCCGCTCGCATGGACGGGGCCAGCGAAGCGCGGATCATGTGGTCGATCATGCTGCCGCTGGTGCGCCCGGCCATGGTGATCGCCGGCATCCAGAACGTGGTGCCGATCTGGAACGACTTCTTCTTCCCGCTGGTCTTCATCCAGAACGACGACCTCAAGACCCTGCCGCAGGGCCTCACCACTTTCATGGGCGAATACACCACCGACTGGGGCGTGCTGTTCTCGGGCCTGACCCTGTCTGCCGCCCCGATCATCCTGATCTATATCGTTCTGTCCAAGCAGTTCATCGCCGGCATGACCTCGGGCGCAGTGAAATGAGCCTGTCGCTGCCGAGAGGCCTCGTCGTCTCCTGCCAGGCGCGGGCAGACAACCCGCTGCACGGGCCCAGCTTCATGGGAGCCATGGCGCTCGCCGCCCGTGACGGCGGCGCCTGCGCCCTGCGCGCCAACGGGCCGGACGACATCCGGGCGGTGGCCGCTGCCGGCCTGCCGGTGATCGGCATCCACAAGGTGTTTTCGGACGACTACCCGGTCTATATCACCCCCAATTTCGCGGCGGCTGCTGCGGTCGTCGAAGCCGGCGCCGGGATCGTCGCCCTCGACTGCACCCCGCGCCCGCGCGATGGCGACAAGCCCGAGACGCTGGTCCGGCGCATCCGTGAGGAACTCGGGGCCGAGGTGTTCGCCGATATCTCGACGTTCGAGGAGGGGCTCAAGGCCGCCGACTGGGGCGCCACCTATGTCGCCACCACCCTCTCCGGCTACACCGCCTATACCGAGCCCAAGCCGGAGCAGCCGGACCTTCGGCTGGTCGAGACCCTGGCGGCGAGACTGTCGGTGCCGGTGGTTGCAGAGGGCCGCTACAACACGCCCGAGCTGGTGCGGCAGGCCTTCGACGCTGGCGCCCACGCCGTCGTGGTCGGCACCATGATCACCAACCCCCGCGAAATCACCCGCACCTTCATCCGCCACGGCGTGCCGCGCGAGCAGCACACCTAGAGGCTTGCGAGGACAAAGTCGGGAACAATGTCGCTGCCGTGCTGTACCGGCACTCCGGTTTCCACGAGCACGGATCGGATGCCCGCTCGTTGGGCCGTCAGGATGTCGGTTTCAAGCTGATCACCGATCAGGATGCTATCCTCCGGGCGTGCACCGATCCGCGCAAGCGCGACGTGGGCGATCTCTGGCGACGGCTTGCCCAGGATGAGGGGCGACACACCTGAGGATGCGGCGATGGACTGCAGGATTGCCCCTGCCCCGGGCTCGAACCCGCCGGGGATCGGGCGCAGCAGGTCCGCATTGGTGGCGATCAGGCTGGCACCGGCCAGCACGTTGCGGACGGCAATCGCCATCTTGTCGTAGCTGAACGCCCTGTCCAGCCCGACCAGCACCACCTGTGCCCCCTCACCGGCTAGCGCAAATCCGCTTGCCTCGACGCGCTCGCGGAGGGCGGTGGAGCCGACACAGAAGACCCCCATTCCGGCCGTGAACTGGGCCTCGAGATGCGCGATCGCGACATCGGCAGAGGTAACCACCTCGTGCGGCGTGCAGGACACGCCCAGCCGGGTCAGCTTTTCGGCGAACTGCTCGGCGGACTTCTCGGCGTTGTTGGTCACAAAGCAATAGGGAACACCGCGCTCCTGCCAGGACCGCAGGCGCTCCACCGCTCCGGGAATGGCCTCATCGCCCCGGTAGACCACCCCATCGAGGTCGGCAAGAACGGCAGAAAAATCCAGCTCGTCGATGGAAGCGAGACGCATGGGAGATTCTGGAGGTGTCACGCAGTCGGGTCCTGACCTTTGCGACGGCAGGTCAGGCTTCCGCGAGGAAGTCCGCCATCACCGGATCAAAGAACTGCTTGGTGCGCGACCCGGTCAGGATCGGATCGATGCGCCGGACGCACTCCTGGTAGTGTGGCGTGTTGCGGTGCTCTTCCAACGCTTCCTTGGACTTGAAGACCTCGTAGACGAAGAAGAGGTTCGAGGCTTCCGGGTCGCGCAGGACGTCGAAGCGAAGGTTGCCCGGCTCCTCCCTCGTGCCGACATAGTTGATGCGGAAAGCCGCCAGGAACTCGTCGACATGGTCGGGTTGGACTTCGATCCGCACCATCTGAATAAGCATAGTAGACCTTTCTTCTGAATGAGTTTCGGGCTCAGAGGCCCGGCGCCTTCCACATCGAGGTGGTAACCCCCTCGTCGACCAGCGCCAGCTGCGCGCGATAGGCCTTTGCCCAACGTTCGCCGGCCTCGTCGTAAAGCGGCTTCAATGCGGGGTCCGGCTCGAACCGGGCCTCCCAGGTGACCCACGCCTCCGCCGATTCCTCGAAGTCGGCAAAGGTGCCAGCCCCGATTGCAGCGGCGGCGGCGCAACCGAGAGCCGTTGCTTCCTTCACCTTCGGCGTCACCACCGGAACACCGGTGACCGTTGCGAGGAGCTGCGCCCAGTGCGTCGACTTTGCCGCTCCAGCCGCAAACACGATCTGCTCGGGCCGGGTGCGGCTGAGGCCGAAGATCGCCTCGAGGTTGCGCGCCGAGACAATGGCCGCATTCTCCTGCAGGGCACGGAAGATGGCAGCCTTGCCGGATTTTTCGGCATCGATCGACAGGTTCAGCAGCGAAGGCGCCGCGTGATACCAGCGCCCATAATGCATGACGTCCGAGAGGATGGGAATGATGCCATGCGCGCCCGGTGGCACCGACTGCGACAGCTGTTCCAGCAGCGTATAGGCGTCGGTTCCCGTCTCGGCGGCGCGCGCCATTTCACGCTGGCCGAAAGCGTCGCGGAACCAGCGCATCGCCGCGCCGACAAAGAAACTGATCGCCTCGGCCTGGTTGAGGCCCGGCACCACGTGCGGATTGAGCCGCAGGTTCATGTCGGCGTCGACGATGTCCTGCGGGACGTTGACGATCTGCTGCCAGAAGGTGCCGCCCAAGACGGCACATTGACCGCTGCGGACAAGACCGAGCCCCGCCGTCCCGATCTGGCAGTCGCCGCCGCCGACCACAACCGGCGTGCCGGCGCGCAACCCCGTGGCTGCGCTCGCCGTGGCGGTCACCTGTCCGACCATCTGGCCGGGTTCGAGAACGGGTGGCAGGATGGATGAACTCAGGCCCACTTTCTCCAGCTGGCCGGGCAGCCACTGGCGCTCGACCAGCGACAGGAGGCCGGTCGTGCCGCCGTTCGAAGGCTCGGAGACGATTTCGCCGGAAAGCTCTGCGAGGATCCAGTCCGAGATCAGCGAGACCTTCGAGACACGCTCGAACACCTGGGGCAGATTCTCCTTGAGCCAGAGCAGGCGCGGCAATGCCCCGAGCGCGAAGGTTTGCCCGCTGAGCCCGTAGAGCTCACGCTCAAGATCGGGCCGTTCGGTCTGGAGGCGACGCACCTGCTCGACGGAGCGGCTGTCGACATTGGCACAGCCCCAGATCGCCTTGCCGGCGCTGTCATAGGCGACGATGGCTTCGCGCATGCTGGTAGCGCTGACCGCAGCGATGTCGCGCGGGTTGACGCCAGCCTCGGCGATGACGTTGCGAATGCAGCGGCACAGCAGCGCCCAGTTGCCCTCCAGGTCGAAATCCATGGAGCCTTCGAACCGCGGGTCCGGCTGGTGCCACCATTCCCCCTGCGAGACGGCCTTCTGAACCCCAAGATCGTCGAACAGGACAGCGCGGCCGCTGCCGGTACCGGCGTCGATGGCTAGAAAATAGCGTGGCATCACGCCCCCTCCGCAGTTTCAAGCAAGGATCGTGCAGTATCCTCGTCGGTGATCAGGATGGACGCGAACCTGCCCAGCAGGGCGGCACGGATCGCCGGCACCTTGCCCGGACCGCCAGCCGCGGCGACGACCTTCTGTGACTTGGCGAGCGCTTCGAGCTTCACCCCGATGACCCGATCGTGGAACGGCAGGTTCAGCACCTGGCCGCTCTCGTCGAAGAACCGGCACAGAATGTCGCCGACGGCGCCCTTGCGGCGGAACGGCTCGATCTCCGAGGGCGACACATAGCCGGACCGCACCACGGTCGAGCTCTGCGACAGCTCGCCGATGCCGACCAGCTGGTAGCTGGCGTCGAGCGCCATCTCGAGGAGATTGGTGACGGCAGGCTCGGTCGAAAGGGCGGTGGCTACGGCTGGGTCGCGCACGACAAGGGGCGCCGGCACGAGGTGGACAGTGCTGCCCCAGTGCGCGGCGCGCATGCCGTCCACATAAGTCCCGACACCGCCGGTCATGCTGACGAGGCCGACATTGCGCTCGTTGGCCACATGCCCGAGGCGCTGGATGGCGCTGCTGACGGTGGCGCCCCAGCCGGCTGCGAGCAGGTCGCCCTGACGCAGCCGCTGCATCAGGTACTGCGCTGCAGCCTGCCCGAGGCGCTCGCTCTCGGCACCACCCGACAGGGCTGGAACGACACAGGCATCGGCGAGGCCGTAGTGCCGCCGCAGCCCATCTTCCAGCATCAGGCAGCCCTGGTAGCGGGAGTTGATCTTGACGTCGATGACGCCGGTTCGGCGGCCCTGCTCCAGGAGGCGCGACACCTTGATCCGGTTGAGGTTCAGCCGGTCCCCGATCTCGTTCTGGGTGAGCCCGTCATGGTAGTAGTACCAGGCGACGCGGGCCAACACTTCCTCTTCGCTGTCAGCTTCGGACTGCTGATCGTTCACCGGCCCCTCCTCTGATCACATGCAATCTTTCAGCTACAAATGTTCGCGTCAAGCGCGTTCATACAGCCGCTCAGAGGGCCATCATGGCCTGAATTGCACCTGCAGCAGCCAACCATGTGAACAAATGTATTGACGCTGCGCATTTGATATGATGGCTTGATGGAAAGGAGGACGATGTCCATGGACAGCGCTGCGCGCCCGCTCATCGACGTACGCGACGTCTGGAAACGCTATGGCGCTGCCGCCGTGCTGAAGGGCGTGTCGATCTCGCTGCGCCCTGGACAGATCCATGCCCTTCTCGGGGGCAACGGCGCCGGCAAGTCCACCCTCATGAAGATCATCGCCGGCCTGGTCGCCCCCAATCAGGGCACCATCACAGTCGATGGCACGGTGATGGACCGCCCCTCCGCCGCCAGGGCGCAGCGGCTCGGCATCTACCTTGTCCCGCAGGAAGCCCACATCTTCGGCAACCAGACCGTGCTGCAGAACATCTGCATGGGTCT
Organism: Pseudomonadota bacterium; assembly: GCA_023431205.1. Taxonomy (GTDB): domain Bacteria; phylum Pseudomonadota; class Alphaproteobacteria; order Rhizobiales; family Devosiaceae; genus Devosia. The sequence goes on from JAEYXQ010000028.1 coordinate 10,111, forward strand.
CGAGCGGTCGCCGGCGCAGTTGCGCCCCCGGGTGGAAAGCCTGCTCGGGCAGCTCGAGGTGAAGCTCGACCTCGACTCCCAGGCGGCCACGCTGGAAGTGGCCGACCGTCAGATCGTCGAGATCCTGCGCGGGCTGATCCGCAACTCCAGGATCCTCATCCTCGACGAGCCAACATCGGCGCTGACGCCGCACGAAGTTGCGGCCCTGTTCAAGCGGATGCGCGATCTGGCGCGCGAGCGGGTCGGCATCTTCTTCATCTCCCACAAGCTGCGGGAAATCCGCGAGATCTGCGACGACATCTCGGTGCTGCGCGACGGCGCAACAGTGTTGAGCGGCCCACTGGCCGACTACACCGACAGCGAGATCGTGGCGGCCATGACCCGAACCTCGCAGGCCGTGACTGCTCCGGCGCCTTTTGCCCGGTCGGGCACCGAAGAGGTGCGGCTGCAGCTCAGCGACTTGTCCGGAGAAGGCTTCCAGCGCGTCTCCTTTTCCATTCGGGCGGGCGAGATCGTTGGCCTCGCTGGTGTGGTCGGCGCTGGTCGCACCGAACTGGCCGAGACCATTTTCGGCCTTCGACCCGTGCATGGCGGCTCGGTAGCGCTCGACGGCGCCGAGCTGTCGCAGCCCTCGCCGCGCCGATGCATCGACCGGGGCCTTGTCTACCTGCCGGAGGACCGCCAGCAATATGGGCTGTTCCTCGATGCGCCCCTTTACTGGAATGCCTCGTCCTACATCATGCACCGGCTGCCCTTCCTGCTCCGACCGTCCCGCGAACGCGACGTATTCGGCAAGTTCCGCGAGGCCATGGGCATCAAGTGCGAGGGCCCGGGACAATCTGCCGGGCGCCTTTCGGGCGGCAACCAGCAGAAGGTGCTGCTGGCCAAGTGCCTTGCGGCCAAGCCTCGGGTGCTCATCCTCGACGAGCCGACGCGCGGCGTGGACGTGGCAGCCCGCAACGACATCTATGCCATCATCCGCAATCTCGCCCGCGAAGGTGTCGCGGTGCTGCTGATCTCCTCCGATTTCGACGAAGTGGTGCAGCTCTCCGACCGTATCCTGGTCATGGCTTTCGGCAGTCTCGCCGGCGAACTGCCTGGCGGTTCTCCGGTCGAAGCCATCGGGCAACTGGCCTTCGGCGTTCAGGAGGCCAGCCTTGTTTGAGTTCTTCGCCCGCAACCGTATCGCCACGCTCCTGATCATCACGGCTGCCATCTTCCTCGTGGTGGGTATCGCCGCGCCGGGCTTCCTCTCGGCGAAAACGGTTTCGGTGGTTGTCGCCAACAGCCTCGTGCTGCTCTTGGTGTCGGCCGGGACCATGCTGGTGATCATCACCCGCAACATCGATGTATCGAGCGGCTCCGTGCTGGGATTGTCGGCGGCAGTGCTGGGCCTTGCCCTTACGGCCGGGATGGCACTGCCCATCGCGATCGCCCTGTGCGTGGCGACCGGTGCGCTGGCCGGGGCCGTGAACGGCGTGCTGGTCGCCGGCTTCCGGGTGCCGTCCATCGTCGCGACACTCGGAACGCTGGGGCTGTTCCGCGGGCTGATGCTGACCATGACCGGAGGGCGCTGGATCGAGGCGCTGCCGCAAAGCGTCAAGGCGCTGGCGGGCAATTTCGGGTGGGGCGGATCGGTGCTGACGCTGCTGGTCCTCGCGGTCTTTGCGCTGCTCTGGTTCTTCCTGCGGCACACCCGGCCCGGCGGCTTCCTTTTTGCCGTGGGTGACAACCGCGAGGCAGCACGTCACCTGGGCATTCCCGTCCGTACCATCGAATTCCTCGCTTTCGTCGCCGCAGGCATCTGTGCCGCGCTCGCCGGCATCGTCTTTGCCGCCCAGATCGGCTTCATCCCCAACCAGGCCGGCAGCGGCATCGAACTCAAGGCCATCGCCGCCAACGTGCTCGGCGGCGTTAGCCTCCTGGGGGGCGTCGGCTCGGCGGTCGGCGTTTTCGTGGCCGTCATCTTCCTCACCGCCATCGACAGCGCACTCGTCTTCCTGCGCATCCCCGCCTTCTGGAACGACTTCATCGCCGGCGCCATCCTGCTGCTCGTGATCTTCGTCGATGGCCGTGTCCGGATGGCCGTCAATGCCCGCATCCGCGCCAAGCGCTACGCCAGCACCCATCACGCGGCGACGCCGTCGACCAGCACGGAGTCCCCGAAATGAAGCGCTTCTTCTCCAGCTGGGAAGTCGTCCTGGTGCTGGTGCTCATCGTCGAGTTGGCCGTCTTCGGAATCATCAACCCGCGGTTCCTCAACCCGGCCAACCTCATCTACGGCACCTCCGACTTCGTCCATATCGGCATCCTCGCGCTGCCGCTGACCCTGGTGATCATCAGCGGCGGCATCGACGTCTCGTTCGCCTCGCTGGTGGGCCTGTGCGCCATCGTCTTTGGTGTCGCCAATTTCTTCGGCGTGCCGCTGCCGCTGTCGCTGGCGCTTGCCCTTGCCACCGGCGCCGCCGCCGGCGCGTTCAATGCGACCGTCATCCAGGTGTCGCGAATCCAGCCGCTCGTCGTCACGCTCGGCACCATGTACCTGTTCGGCGGCGCAGCAACCGTCCTGTCCGGCGCCGTGGGTGCCGGTGGCTACGAGGGCATCGGCAACTTCCCGGGCGAGTTCACCAGTTTCGGGTATCTCGAACTCTTCGGCCTGCCAGCCATGCTCTGGCTGTTCTCGGCACTGGCGGTGTTCTTCGTCGTCGCGCTGCATCTCACGCGGTTCGGACGCGGCGTCTACCTCGTCGGCCAGTCCGAAGATGCTTCCCGCTATTCGGGCATCGCGGTCGGCCGGGTGCAGTTTGCGACCTATGTGATGATGGGTCTCGGAGCCGCCACCGCCGGGCTGATGCTGTCGGCCTATTTCGGTTCGGCCCGGGTCGATCTAGGCACCACCGCCCTGTTGCCGGCGATCACGGTCGCAGTGCTGGGTGGCGCCTCGATCTATGGCGGCCAGGGCTCGGTTCTCGGCACCCTGATCGCGGTCTTCATCATCGGTTTCCTGCAGCAGGGTCTGCAGATGGCTGGCGTGTCCAGCCAGGTTTCCAGCGCTCTTTCGGGAGGCTTGCTGGTTGTCGTGGTCGCGCTGCGCCAGGGAGGCGCCTTGATGGCCAATTTCATCGCTGCGGGGAGAAGTGCCAAAACGGCAGCGCCGCAGCTCATCGTGGAGGAGAAGACTAGTGCTTAAGACCCTAAGATCGATCGCAGTTGGCGCTACGGCCATGACCGCGATCCTGGGCGTGACCGCTGCCGGCGCGCAGGAGATCGCCTTTATCCCCAAGCTCGTCGGCGTGGGCTTCTTCACCAGCGGCGGCGCCGGTGCCACGGCTGCCGGCGAGGAACTGGGCGTCAACGTTACCTATGACGGCCCGACCGAACCGAGCGTGTCGGGACAGGTCCAGTTCATCAACAACTTCGTCAACCAGGGCTATGACGCGATCATCGTCTCGTCGGTGTCGCCGGACGGCCTTTGCCCCGCGCTCGAGCGGGCCAAGCAGCGCGATGTGCTGGTGATGACCTGGGACAGCGACGTCGACCCCGAGTGCCGCAGCTACTACATCAACCAGGGTACGCCCGAGCAGCTCGGCGGCATGCTGGTCGAGATGGCCGAGGTCGACGTGACCAAGGAGAACGCCAAGATCGCGTTCTTCTATTCGAGCCCGACGGTGACCGACCAGAACGCCTGGGTTGCGGCCGCCAAGGCCAAGATCGAGGCCGATCATCCCGGCTGGGAGATCGTCACCACCCAGTACGGCTACAATGATGCCCAGCAGTCGCTGCAGACCGCCGAGAGCATCCTGCAGGCCTATCCCGATCTTGACGCCATCCTTGCGCCCGACGCCAACGCCCTCCCGGCCGCAGCCCAGGCCGCCGAGAACCTCGGCCGCGAAGACGTGACCATCGTCGGCTTCTCGACGCCCAACGTGATGCGGCCCTATGTCGAGCGCGGCACCATCAAGCGCTTCGGCCTCTGGGACGTCACCGACCAGGGCGCCCTGTCGGTGCATGTTGCCGCCCACGTGCTCAAGGAAGGCCCGCTGAACGTCGGCGACAGCCTCGACGTGCCGGGCATCGGCACCATCACGGTCGAGCCGAACTCGGTGCAGGGCTACGACTACGAGGCAGAGGGCAACGGCATCATCCTGCTGCCCGAGCGCACCGTGTTCACGGCAGACAACATCAACGACTTCGACTTCTGATCGGGTCCGACACAACGACAGGCCGCCCTCCTGCGAGGGCGGCCATTTCCATTGAGGGTACTTCCATGCTCAGCCGCTGGCGCGATATCGATGCCCACTCCTATGCCGAAGAGGCTCGCCGTGACGGGCTCGACCCCCAGCTGGGCCTGCGCATCTATACCTCCAAGCTCATTGGCCAGGACCCCGACCTGGTGCTCCACGGCGGCGGCAACACCTCGGTCAAGGTGACCGGGGCCGACGGCGAGCCCCTGATGCACATCAAGGGCAGCGGCTGGGACCTCGACACCATCGCCGCCGCCGGTCTTCCCGCCGTTAGCCTCCCTGCGCTCCTCGCCTCCCGCGACGGTCCGGCCCTCACCGATCCGGAGATGGTCGCCCTGCTGCGCCAGAACCTGGTCGACCCGGCCGCCCCCAATCCTTCGGTCGAGGCGCTACTGCACGCCTTTATCCATCACGCCTTCGTTGACCACACCCATTCCAGCGCCGTGCTGGCCCTCGCCAACCAGGCCGACATGCGCGACCGCGTCGCGGCTCTCTACGGGGAGCGGGTCGCCTTCGTGCCCTATGTCATGCCCGGCTACGACCTTTCGATGGAGGGGGCTCGCATCTATGACGCCAACGCGGGCTGCCAAGGCCTGTGGCTCGAAAACCATGGCCTTTTCACCTTCGGCGCCGATGCCCGCACCTCATACGAGCTGATGATCGAGTTCGTGACCATCGCCGAGGCCGAACTCGCCCGCACCGGTGCGTCCCTGGCGCCGCCGCAGGCCACCGACGGGGACGCGCCCGCAGCCCTGCTCGACAACCTGACGCGCGAGCTCGACCGGCGCGCCGGCGGAGACGCCCACGTCTGGGACTTCCGCTCCACGCCTGCCATTCGCGACTACCTGGCGCTGCCCAACCTGGATGAGATCGCCCATCGCGGCACCGCGACGCCCGATCACGTCATCCGCATCAAGCCCTTCCCGCTGATCCTTCACGCCAGCGCCACCGAAGCCGAGATTGCTGCGGCACTCGATGCCTATGCCGACCGGTACACCGCCTATTTCGAGCGCAACGCCGCCCGTGCGAGCGAGCCCAAGACCATGCTCGACCCCCTCCCGCGTGTGGTGCTGGTTCGCGGCCACGGCGTCGCCGGTATCGCCAGGGGCGCCAAGGCCGCGCGCATCGCAGCCGACCTTGCCGAACAAACCTGCCGCATCGTCCATGCCGCCGAGCGCTACGGCACGTTCCGCCCCCTCAACGAAGCGGACCTGTTCGACATGGAATACTGGTCCCTCGAGCAGGCAAAGCTGCAGGTGAAGAAACCCTAGACACCCACGATTGCAGATTGTGGCTCTGTGAGCGGACGACACAGGCTTTCGGAATGCTGTCAACCCGGGGCGGCACGGTCCTTGCGCCGGCAAGGCGGCCAAGGGGCCGATAGGGGGCTGACGGCTTGCAGACATAGTACCACGATAGCTGCCATTGGCAGCTACGCGTGCAGCACCGGGGCGGAGCTGAGCCGCCATATCCAATTATCGTGACGTCAGGTGCCCGACACTAACGCGTCTCGGACTGAAGTGTGGAGATCCCCCCAGCATTCTGCGATCTTGCCATCCGCAAAGCGGTACAATGCCAGCTCCTGTGTGCTGATGATCCGCCGAGTTGGCGGTATTCCCCGGAACGTGCCGAGCTGTGTACCAGTGCCGATCAGGCGAGCAGCAAGCCAGTCTCTGTCGACAAAAGCGTATTGCAGACTCCACCGGTAGTCAGGAAAGGCGGCGACAACATCGGCGCACCCGGCAATATAGCCGGTCAGACCTTTGGCCGACCCGCCCACATCTGTAGCAACAAACTCCCCCAGTTCCTCGAACCGGTGTTGGTTGCAGATCTCGAGATAGCGACGATACAAGGCCAGCTGCTCGTCCCGATCCATGTCAGCTCCAGCAGCACAACAGGCTTTCAACTAGGCACGAAGGCAGAACTCCGGGTCCGGCTTGTAGTCCACACGGGCGCCTCAGAAAAATCGGCATCATTCCGGCTCCCTATTTCCTGTCAGGGGGAGGCCTCCGTTGCCGCCGTTTGCCGTTGCAGCCACTCGCAGAACGCGCGCGGAAGGGGACGGGCGTCGCCCTCGCGCATGAGAGCGAAATACCAGTGCGGTCCCTCGAGCACGGTTGCTAGCGGGGCGACCAGGTGACCGCTGCGGACAAGTGGGGCGAACAGGCGAGGCGACAGGAGTCCGACGCCGAGCCTGTCCACTGCGGCGTTGGCGATCAGTTCAAAGATCGAATAGTCCACGCCGGCAAAGCGCAGATCGGCCGGCATGGCCGCCCCTGCCCTTGCGAACCACTTGCCCCAATCTGGGTGTGGCAGCAGGTTGAAGGTTGCGAGATCTTCCGGCGTGTTCAGGCTGTTGCCCTCAAGGACGGAGGGCGCCAGCATGGGGGTGACGTCCACCGGCATGAGCGGATACTCCTCGAGCCCATCCCACCCGCCGCGCCCGGTGCGAATGGCGACGTCGAAGGTTGCCGGGTCGCGGACATCGGAGCAGATGTCGAGTTCGATGGGCGCCCCGCCCGGAAACTAAAATTCGGACAGGCGCGGCGCCAGCCAACGGCTGGCGAAGGTCGGAGGCACTGTAACTCGCAGCGGCGCAGCATTCGACTGGAACTCGCCTACAGCATCGGTGATGCCGCTCAACGCTTGCCCAAGTTGGCTCGCGAGCTTGGCGGCAGCCGGGGTCGGCACGACGCGTCGCCCCACACGGATAAAGAGCTGCTGCCCAAGCTCGGTTTCCAGCGTGCGGATGCGCAGGCTGACGGCGGCTGGCGTCAGCGCCAGGCGGTCGGCAGCCGCGGCAAAGCTGCCGGCACTGACGCAGGCTTCGAAGATGCGAAGCGATTCAAGCGATGGCAGCCGAATCGTAAGTTCTCCTTGTCATTCGGACAAAGAATGCGCGTTTTGCCGCGGCTTTGCACCGGTGCACACTGGCTCCTGTCAGAACGATAGGAGCTCTGCCATGACATCGCAACCGACGCATCCAGCGCTAACCGCCGGACTTATCGATGTTTTTGCGGAGACGGCACTGAGCGGTAATCCGCTTGCCGTGGTTGAGGACGCAGACGACCTCTCGGAAGCGCAGATGCGCAGCGTCGCGCGGGAGTTCAACCAGGCCGAAACCACCTTCATCATGAAGAGCGATCGTGCCGACTACCGTTTGCGCTCGTTCACTGCAGCCGGCGCAGAGGTGGTGGGTGCCGGGCATAACGCCCTGGGTGCCTGGCTGTGGCTGGCCGAAACCGGACGGCTGGGGCAGCTTAGCGGAACCCATGAGTTCCGCCAGGAAATCGGGGAGGAAATCCTCGACCTGGCGCTGCATGCGACCGAGGGCAGGATATCGGGGCACATGCGCCAGTCGGCGCTGACCCTGCGGCCGCCGCTGGGGGACGTCCTGCCTCTGACAGCAGCATTGGGGTTGGCGCTGGGCGACCTCGATCCTGATCTGCCCCCGCTGGTTGCCGACACCGGAGTGGCCCATCTGCTTGTCGGCCTGCGGGACGCCGCCACCGTGGACCGGGCGGAACCCTCGGCCAAGAGCCTCGGCAAGGTGCTGGCGAGTGCCTCGGCCGAAGGCTGCTACGTCTATGCGCTGGACGCCGGGACACCAGGACATGCCTATGCGCGGTTCTTCAACCCCACAGTTGGTCTTTGGGAGGACGCCGCGACCGGGACCGCGGCCGGTCCCTTAGCCGCCTATCTTGCTAGCCGCAACTTGATTGATGACACGCTGGTGATTGAACAAGGCACCCGAATGGGGCGCCGCAGTATCATTCGCGTCCGCTCGGGGACGGTGCCCGAGATCTCGGGCGCTGGAGTGGTGGTCATGCGCGGCACGATCTCGCTCTAGCCAAGCCCACTCCGTCCAGTCTCTTCCGCCTTGAACTCCGAACGACCACCCGGTCGGGCGCCAGCCCGCTCACGCCAACGCAAGGACCGCCTCATGCCTCTCAGTCGCCGCCACTTCAACACGGCCATGCTCTCGCTTGCAGCCGCCCTCGCCAGTCCACCCACCTTCGCGCAACCCATGGAGAACGAAGACATGCTGACTATCACCCCGTTCAAGATAGATATTCCCGATGCCGATATTGCCGATCTGAAGGACCGCCTCAGCCGCGCACGGTTTCCTGCCCCAATTACCGAGGATTGGTCTCGCGGTCAGCCCCTCAGCCTAGGGCGTGGACTCATAAGTCTTTAGCCAGATTCGGGTTGAAGCGAGCAGTACGGCTGCGAGGAAGTTTCTGGCCAGCTTGTCGAAGCGCGTTGCGACGCGGCGGAAGTGCTTGAGTTTGCAGA
>JAEYXQ010000048.1 GCA_023431205.1 Pseudomonadota bacterium
GGCTGAACCACCGCGATGACGTCGCGGCGCGTCGACTGGCGTGCCGCCCGTAGCACCGAGGCGATCTCCACCGGATGGTGGCCGTAGTCGTCGATGACGGTGATGCCGGAAACGACGCCGGTACGAGTGAACCGGCGCTTCACGCCGGAGAAACCTTTCAGACCTTTTCGGATCGCCTCGGCCGGCACCTTGAGCTGGTCGGCCACGGCGATGGCGGCGGTGGCATTGAGGGCGTTGTGCTCGCCCGGCATCGGCAATACCAGCTGTTCGATGCGCAGGTGGGTCTGCCGGATGCGGTCGCGGATTTCGACTGCGAAGGTCTGGATGCCGTCGTGGCTCTCGAGGTCGACCAGCCGCACATCGGCCTGCGGGTTGCGCCCATAGGTGATGACGCGGCGATCGCGGATTTCGCCCACCAGCGACTGCACCACGGGGTGGTCGAGGCACATGATGGCAAAACCGTAAAACGGCACGTTCTCGACGAACTGGTGGAACGCCCGCTTCACCCCTTCGAAGTCGCCATAATAGTCGAGGTGCTCGGGATCGATATTGGTGACGATGGCGACGTCCGCCGGCAGCTTGATGAAGGTGCCGTCGCTCTCGTCGGCCTCCACCACCATCCACTCCCCACCCCCGAGGCGCGCATTGGTGCCGTAGGCGTTGATGATGCCGCCGTTGATCACGGTGGGGTCGAGATTGCCGGCATCCAGCAGCGTCGCCACCAGCGTCGTGGTCGTCGTCTTGCCATGCGTGCCGCCGATGGCGATTGCGGTCTTGAACCGCATGATCTCGGCGAGCATCTCGGCGCGCCGCACGATCGGCAGCGCCTTGGCACGGGCGGCCATGAGTTCGGGGTTGTCCTTCTTGATCGCCGAGGACACCACCACAACCTCGGCCTGGCCAAGGTTGTCGCCGCTCTGGCCGATCATCACCTTGATGCCCATGTCGCGCAGGCGCTGGACATTGGGATTGGCGGCAGCGTCCGAGCCCTGCACCACATAGCCCTGGTTGTGCAGGATTTCGGCGATGCCGCTCATGCCGATGCCGCCGATGCCGATAAAGTGCACCGGTCCGATGTTGCGCGGCATCTTCATGAGCGCGTCTCCTGCCTGAGTTCTGTGTGTTTGCCCGCCAGCATCTCGGCGAGGTCCGCCAGCTTTTCCGTGGCGCGGGGTTGACCCAGCGACCGGGCGGCAGCGGCGGCCCGCGTCAGAGTGGCCGGGTCGGATAACAAGGTGGTGAGGCGAGTGCCTAGCGATTGCGGTGAAAGCGTGGCCTGCTCGGCGATCCAGCCGCCACCGGCTTCCTCCACCACCAGCGCATTGTTCTTCTGGTCGGCATCGATCGAACCCGGCAGCGGCACCAGGATCGCGGGCCGCCCCAGCACGCACAGCTCGGCAACGGTGGATGCCCCCGACCGCCCGATCACCAGGTGGCTTGCGGCGATCCGCTCCGGCAGGTCGCTGAAAAAGGCGCCGAGTTCGACATTGACCTTGGCTTGGCGGTAGACCTCCGCCACCCGGTCGATATCCTCGGCCCGGCATTGCTGGACCAGCCGCAGACGCTGCCGCAGGCTGTCCGGCAGCGAAGCAATGGCAGCCGGCACGATGTCCGACAGCGCCTTGGCTCCCTGGCTGCCCCCGAACACGACTAGGCGCACCGTCCCGTCGCCGGTCAATTCGGGATAGGGCGTTGCGGATGCCTCGCGCACCCGGTCCCGCACCGGATTACCCGTCAGCACCTTTTCGAGCGCCAGCCCTTCGGTGAACCTGGTTTTGGTAAAGCTCATCGCCAGGATGTCGGCGAAGCGGGTCAGCGCGCGGTTGGCGCGGCCCATCACCGCATTCTGTTCGTGCAGGATGCCCGGCACGCCCATCAGACTGGCGGCAACGAACGGCGGAAAGGTCGGGTAACCGCCGAAACCGATCACCGCATCGGGCCGGATGCGACGCAGCTTGCCGAGCGCCACCGCGATGCCGCCGACGATCTTGAACCCGGCCGGCACCAGCTTCAGCGGGTTGGCCCCAGTCGGCGTGCCCGAAGGAATGACGTGGACCTGACGGGCAGGAAAGTCCCCGCCATAGCTTTCGACACGATGGTCGGTCATAAGCTCGACCGCATGGCCGCGCCGGCCCAGCTCCTGCGCCAGCGCCATTGCCGGGAACAGATGTCCGCCGGTGCCACCGGCCATGAGTACGAAGGTTTTCATTCGGCCGGGGCTACCACGGCGCTGCTGTAGGTGGGAAGGCCGGTGGCCATCCGCTCTTCCGGCTTGATGCGGGTCAGCGCCAGCATCAGGCCCATGCCGAAGCCGACGGCGATCATCGAAGTACCGCCATAGGACACGAACGGCAGCGTCATGCCCTTGGGCGGGATCAGATTGAGGTTAACCGCCAGGTTGATGCCGGCCTGCATGGCGAACTGGATCGCCAGCGTCGATGCCGCCAGGCGCGCGAACAGGCTCTGCTGCCGCTGCGCGGCGATCAGCGCCCGGATCACGATGAAGCCGATCAACACCACGAGGCTGATGCAGAACACGATGCCGAACTCACCCGCCGCCGCCGAGAACACATAGTCGGCATGGGCGTCGGGGATCAGCTTCTTGGCCATCGACTCGCCCGGCCCCCGGCCGAACCATCCGCCCTCGAACAGGGATTCCAGCGCCCGGTCGATCTGGTAGGTATTGCCGCCCCCTTCCGGGTTGAGGAAGGTGTCGATGCGGCGCGCAAAGTGCGGGAAGAACAGATAAGCGCCGAACAGCAGCGCCGCCGCCGCCCCGCCCAGGGCAAAGATCACGAACCAGGAAATCCCCGACAGGAACAGCAGCACCGCCCAGGTGGCAAACACCAGCGCCGTCTGACCGATATCGGGCTGCAGCAGCAGGCCCGCGACAATGGCGAGCATGGTCAGCGTCGCAAGCGCCCGCCCCGGCACGTTGCGGTGGATCATGGATTCCGAGAACAGCCACGCGCCAAGCACGGCAAACGCTGGCTTCACGAACTCCGATGGCTGCACCGTGTTGCCGGCAATGGAAATCCAGCGCCGCGCACCCTTCACCTCCGCCCCGAAGCGCAGGGTCGCATAGAGCAGCACCACACTGACCAGCAGCGTTCCCAGCGCCGCAAACCGCGCCTGGCGCGGGCTCAGCAGCGATGCCACCAGCAGCGCTCCCAACGCCGGGATGCAGAACAGCGCATGACGGATAACGAAGTGCCACTGGCTCAGCCCGAGCCGTTCGGCCACCGGTGGGCTCGCGGCAAAGCTCAGCACCATGCCGCAGGTCATCAGCAGCATCAGCGCCCCGAGCAACTCCTTGTCGATCGACCACCACCACTGTGCCAGCGGGGACTTGTCGGTGCGCGAGAACATCATGGGGAAACGCCGGCCACTCGATACAACTTGCATCGAATGTAGCCGGGCGATGGTTACCGAATGGCGAAGAGCCGTTGCGTTTTGCGAAAGCTAGCGGAGCTTGAGGCTCGACAGCCCGATCAGCGCCAGCACGAAGCTGATGATCCAGAACCGGATCACCACCTGCGACTCCGTCCAGCCCAGATGCTCGAAATGGTGGTGGATCGGCGCCATCCGGAACACCCGCTTGCCGGTGAGCCGGAATGAGGTGACCTGCACGATAACCGACACCGTCTCGAGCACGAACAGCCCGCCGATGATGGCCAGCACGATCTCGTGCTTGGTGGCCACCGCGATGGAGCCGAGGGCGCCACCCAGTGCCAGCGAACCGGTGTCGCCCATGAAGATCTGCGCCGGCGGCGCGTTGAACCACAGGAAACCGAGGCCGGCGCCGATCAGCGCACCGCAGACCACCGAAAGTTCGGCCGTGCCGGGCACGGCATTGAGCAGCAGGTACTCGGCATAGGTGGTGCTGCCGACGAGATAGGCGATGAACCCGAAGCAGGCCGCGGCGACCATCACCGGCACGATGGCGAGGCCATCGAGCCCGTCGGTTAGGTTCACCGAATTGCCCGCTGCCACCACCACGAAGCCGCCGAACAGGATGTAGAAATAGCCGAGGTTGACCGCGAGATCCTTGACGAACGGGAACAGCAGCGAGGTCCCATAGGCGCCGGACGCCAGCTGGGAGATGGCAAACGCCGCCATGCAGCCGATGATCGCCTCGAGCAGCAGCCGCTGCTTGGAGCCGAACCCCGCATGGGTCATGCGCTTGACCTTGAGATAGTCGTCGTAGAACCCGATGGCGCCGAAGCCCACGGTGACGAACAGCACCACCCAGACATAGCCATTGGTCAGGTTGGACCACAGCAGCGTCGAAATCACCGCGCCCGACAGGATCATCAGCCCGCCCATGGTGGGCGTGCCCTTCTTGGTCAGCAGGTGCGACTGCGGGCCGTCCTCGCGGATCGGCTGGCCGCGGCCCTGCTTGACGCGCAGGAGCGCAATCATGCCCGGGCCGAACAGGAACACGAAGAACAGCGCGGTCACCACCGCTCCCGCCGTGCGGAAGGTGATGTAGCGAAAGACGTTGAACGCGGCGAACGCGTCACCCAGCTGGCCAAGGAAATACAGCATTCAGGGGAAGTTCCTCTCGCGTGGGTGGTGTTCAGGCCCGCTCGAACCTGTTGCGGATTTTCTCCACGACGCCCGCCAGCCCCACGCCGTTGGACCCTTTGATCATAACAGCGTCCCCATAGGCAAGATCGGCAACGACGATCTCCGCCATCTCCGCTGCCGTCTGTGTATGGGCGGCAACACGGCCCTGCCCCAGCGCCTCAGCCAGCGCCTGCATCTGCGGTCCGACCAGATAGACTCGGTCGGCACCGGCCGCGATCACTGCGGGCGCGAGGCTCCGGTGCAGGTCGGCACTCTGCGCGCCCAGTTCGCGCATATCGCCCAGCACCACCATCTTGCGCCCACCGGGGGGCACCTGGCGCGCGAACACGTAGAGCGCCGCAGTCATCGAGGCGGTGTTGGCGTTGTAGCTCTCGTCGATCAGCAGCAACGAGCGATCGGCAGGGCCGAGCCGCGTCCGCGCCCCGCGCCCGGGCTGGGCTCCGAACCCCGCCAGCGCCCGCAGCGCCACCGCCGGCTCGACGCCTGCCGCATGGCTGGCGGCAAGCGCGCCGACGGCGTTGGCGACCATGTGGCGACCGGGCACGTTGAGCAGCAACTCGTACCGCTGGCCGTCGTGCTCTACCGTGGCAACACTGCTTTCCGGCAGGCTTTCAAGGCTGATGATCTGCCAGTCGACGCCGCGCGCCTCGCCATAGGTAACGACGCGACCCACGCCGGCGGCGCGGGCCTCCTCCAGCAGCACGTCCAATTGCCCGTGATCGGCGTTCAGGATGGCGGTGCCACCCGGCTCGAGGCCGGAGAATATCTCGGCCTTGGCGCGGGCAATGGCGTCGAGCGAGCCCAGCGCCTCCAGATGCGCCGGCGCAATGGTGGTGATGATCACGATATGCGGACGCACCAGCCGCGTCAGCGGCCGGATTTCCTCCGGCGCGCTCATGCCCATCTCGAACACGCCGAACTGCGCCGACACGGGCAGGCGCGCCAGCATCAGCGGCACGCCCCAGTGATTGTTGAAGCTCTTGATCGAGGCATGCGTTGCCCCGGCCGCTTCGAACACCACCCGCAGGGCTTCCTTGGTGGTGGTCTTCCCAACGCTGCCGGTGACCCCGACAATGGTGGCGCGGCTGCGTTCGCGCGCGGCGCGAGCGATGGCCCGCAAGCCCTCGAGCGCCTCTGGCACGCCGATGCGGCCCGCACCCGCGCTGCGTCCTTCGGTGACCAGCGCCGCCGCGGCGCCGTCCTTCAACGCCTGCTCGACGAAGTCATGCCCATCGAAGCGATCGCCCTTGATGGCGACGAACAGCGCATCGGCGCCGAGTTCGCGCGAATCGATGGAGATCGCGCTGATCGGCGTGTCGGCGGCAAGGTCTGTGTGGCCCCCGGTAGCGGCCACGATTTCGGCGACGGTGAAGTGCGGTTGGCGCATCGCATGGTCCGTAGAGTGTTGCGGCGGCCCCCGACGCCTCCTGTGGTCATCAGCTCTTGATCGCCTCGGCCACTGCCTCGTGATCGGAGAATTGGTGCTTCGTGGTGCCGACGATCTGGTACTCTTCGTGGCCCTTGCCGGCAATCAGCAGCACGTCGCCCGGCTGCAGCGACTTCACTGCAGCTGCGATGGCTTCCTTGCGATCCCCGATTTCCCTGGCCCCTTTGGCCGCGGCCAGAATCTCAGCGCGAATGCTGGCAGGATTTTCGGTGCGCGGGTTGTCGTCGGTCACGATCAGATCGTCCGCCATGCGCTGGGCCACCTCGCCCATCATCGGACGCTTGCCCTTGTCGCGGTCCCCGCCGGCACCGAACACCAGCCGCAGCTTGTTCTTGGCATAGGGCCGCAGCGCCGCCAGCGCCGATTCCAGCGCCACCGGCTTGTGCGAATAGTCGATGAAGATGGCGGCTCCGTTGTGCTCGGCCACCAGTTCCAGTCGTCCCTTGGCGCCTTTGAGTTCCGACAGCGCGGGGAAGGCATCGGCCTTGTCGACACCGCTCGACATCGCCAGCGCTGCGGCGATCAGCGCGTTCGACACCTGGAACTCACCCGTCAGCGGCAGGTGGAAACGGGTCTTCTCGCCCACATGGCGCACTTCCACCCGCTGGCCGTAGCCTTCGGTTTCGATCGACAGGATCTCGATATAGGCGCCCTCCCGGCCCACCGTGAGCAGCGTCGCGCCGGCACTGAGCGCTGCGAACATGAACGGCTCGTGCTCGGGGTCGTCGACATTGACGATTGCCGGCCCGGTATCCACCAGCAGGTCGGTGAACAGCCGGAGCTTGGCGTCCCGGTACTCGTCCATGTCGGCATGGTAGTCGAGATGGTCGCGGCTGAGGTTGGTGAAGGCCACCGCCTCGAAATGGATACCGTCCAGCCGGCGCTGGTCGAGGCCGTGGCTCGAGGCTTCCAGCGCGACGTGGTTGATCCCCTGCGCCTTCAGCGCCCGCAGCGACTGGTGCAGGGTGCGCGAGTCCGGGGTCGTCAGCGCCCCATCGATATGCCGCGTGGCGGTGTCGACGCCCAGCGTACCGATGCTGGCGCCGGGAATCCCGGCATGGGTCCAGATCTGGCGCACGAACGAGGCAACCGAGGTCTTCCCGTTGGTCCCCGTCACCGCCACCGTGATTTCCGGCTGCGGCTCGTACACCCGCGATGCCGCGCGGGCATAGGCGGCGCGCACGTCCTGGACGATGATGACCGGCACCCCCGGATCACCCGGTGGGTCGATGTCGGTGACGATCGCAAGGCACCCGCGACGCACCGCGTCCGGAATGAACTGGTTCCCGTGCACATTCGCGCCCGGCAAGGCGAAGAAGACGTCACCCGGCTCGATCCGGCGACTGTCTGAATTGAGCCCGAAAACCGCGCCCAGGCCTTTCCTGGGCCGGGCACCGGAGCCTTCAAGCAGTTGGGTTACGCTGAGTGACACGGCTTCAATCCTTCTGGATCGGATTATCGGAGGGCAGGTGGGACAAGATTAAGGTCGGTCACTTCCGAAAAGTCCGGAGCGATCCCGAGCATGGGGGCGATGCGTTGGACGATGCGGCCGGTCACAGTGCCGGCGTTCCATCCGGCGGTGGTGCCGGATTGCGGGTTCTCCCGCTTCGGCTCGTCCACCATGATCACCATTGCATAGCGCGGATTGTCGAGCGGGAAGGCCGAGGCGAAGAAGTTGGTGACGACGCTCGATGAGTAGCGCCCGTCGACCACCTTTTCGGCCGTGCCGGTCTTGCCGCCGACACGGTAGCCCTGGGCGGCCTTGTTCATCTGCGAACCCGAACCCTCCAGCGCGTTGAGGCGCATCAGGTAGCGGATCTGCTCGCTGGTCTCGGGCTTGAGCACCCGGCGGTAATGCTGCTGCGCCTCTTCGACATCGCGCTGATAGAGCGTGGGCGGGACGTAGTTGCCGCCATTGACGAAGGAGGAATAGGCCGTGACCAGGTGCAGCGGCGACACCGACAGGCCATGGCCGAACGAAGCCGTCGCGGCGCCCACTTCCGACAGTTCCTTGGGCACCACGGGCAAGCGCATTTCCGGCAGTTCGAACGGCACCCGCTGGTCGAAACCAAGCGTCGACAGGAAAGCCCGGAAGGCTTCCTTGCCCATCGCCTGCATGATGCGGATGGTGCCGATGTTGGAGGAGTATTTGTAAACCTCGGACAGGCTGAGGACGCGGTGCTTGCCGTGGAAGTCGTCGATGGTGAAGCGGCCGAAGCGGATGCCGAACCGCGCATCGAACTGGTCGTTGATCTTGACCAGGCCACTGTCCAGCGCGCCGGCAATGGTCACCGTCTTGAAGGTGGAGCCCGGCTCGAAGATGCCGGCGGTGATGCGGTTGAACGTGTCCTTCACGAGGGCAGTGGCGGGCTGGTTCGGATCGAAGTCCGGCAACGAGGCCATGGCAATGATTTCGCCGGTATGGACATCCATCATCACCCCGGCTGCAGCGGCAGCCTGGTAGCGCGTCATCGCATCGGTGAGCTGCTCGTGCATGATGTGCTGCACGCGCATGTCCACCGACAGCTGCACCGGGGCCAGCGCATTGCCGCGCGCCAGGCCGAGTTCCTGCAACAGGGCGACGTTTTCGTCGTCCATGTGCTTCTCGATGCCCGAGATGCCCTGGTTGTCGACATTGGTGGAGCCAAGAATATGCGAGGCTTCGGCGAGGCCGGGGTAGAAGCGCTTGGACTCGGTGATGAAGTCGATGCCCGGAAT
>JAEYXQ010000110.1 GCA_023431205.1 Pseudomonadota bacterium
TGTCCATGTTGCGGGCAAAGCCGAGATAGCCTTCCCCGCGCGCCAGATGGGGACCCAGGGCGATAGGGTCATGGTCATCGGCGCGGCGATCGATCTCGGGCAGCGAAGCGAAGTTGTAGAGCGGCGCCGGGATGGGCGTGGCCCAGTCGAGCGTGCCGGCGCGCCAGGGATTGCGGTGGAAGCGGCGCCCGAAGCGGAACTGCAGCACCACATCGACCAGCACCAGCGCAAAGCCGAAGGCGGTGATGAAGCCGCCGATGGAGGAGAGCAGGTTCAGCCAGTCCCAGCCGAGGCCGGCAGGATAGGTGTAGACGCGCCGCGGCATGCCCATCAGGCCGGTCAGGTGCATCAGGAAGAAGGTCAGGTTGAAGCCGACCACGATCAGCCAGAAGGCCGGCACTGCCAGGCGGAACTCGGGCATGCGGCCGGTCAGGTGCGGCAGCCAGTAGTAGAGCGCGGCGAGCATGGGAAAGACGAAGCCGCCGACCAGCACGTAGTGGAGGTGCGCGACGACGAAATGGGAATCGTGCGCCTGGGTGTCGAACGGGACCATGGCGAGCATGACGCCGGTGAGGCCGCCGATGACGAAGACGCCGAAGAAGCCAGCGACATAGAGCATGGGAATGTCGAAGCGCGGCTTGCCGTGGGCGAGGGTGGCGATCCAGGTGAAGATCTGGACGGCGGTGGGGATGGCGACGAGCCCGCTGGCGGCGGAGAAGAAGGCCAGCGCCATGTGCGGAATGCCCACCGTGAACATGTGGTGCACCCACAGCCCGAAGCTGAGGAAGGCCATGGCGATGATGGCGACCACGATGGCCCGATAGCCGAGCAGCGGCCGCCCGGCGAAGACCGGGATGATGGTCGACAGCACACCGGCCGCCGGCAGGAAGATGATGTAGACCTCGGGATGGCCGAACAGCCAGAACAGATGCTGCCACAGCAGCGGATCGCCGCCGCGCTCGGGATCGAAGAAGGGCAGGCCGAAGGCGCGTTCGAGCTCGAGCAGGATCGAGCCCAGGATCAGCGGCGGGAAGCCGATCAGCATCATTCCGGCGGTGACCAGGATGTACCAGCCGAAGATCGGCATGCGGTCGAGCGACATGCCGGGCGCGCGGATCTTGAGGATCGAGACGATGAACTCGACGGCGGCGAGCATCGCCGAAATCTCGACAAAGGTGACGCCGAGCAGCCAGACATCGGAGTTGATGCCGGGGGAGTAGGGCTGGGAGGAGAGCGGGGTATACATGAACCAGCCGCTCGCCGGCGCTGCACCGACCAGCAGGGCGACGATCAGGATGGTGCCGCCGAACAGGTAGCACCACAGCCCATAGGCGGCGAGGCGCGGATAGGCCATGTCGCGGGTGCCCAGCAGCTTGGGCAGGAAGTAGATCGTCACGCCCTCGAACATCGGAATGGCGAACAGAAACATCATCACCGTGCCATGCATGGTGAAGACCTGATTGTAGATCTCGGGGCCGAGGAAGGCGGTGTCGGGCGTGGCGAGCTGCGCCCGGATCACCATCGACAGGGCGCCGCCCATGGCAAAGAACACGAAGGCGGCCAGCATGAAGCGCTTGCCGAGGATGTTGTGGTTGAGCGCCGTCAGCCGCTCGATGCCGGGACCGTTGCCCCAGACCCGCTGCAACTGCTTGTGGAGCCGGATGGGAGAGACAGGCTCGTTCATGGCGCGGCTCCGAGTGCTGCCATGAAGTCGGCTGCGGGATGGGCTAGGACCTGGAAGTGCATGCTGGCGTGATCGCGTCCACAGAACTCGGCACAGACGCCGCCGAAGTGGCCGGGCTCGTCGGCCTCAAGGCGGATGACGTTCTGGTGGCCCGGGATGGCGTCGATCTTGCCGCCGAGGCGCGGCACCCAGAAGCTGTGGATCACATCGAGCGAGGTCACGACGATGTCGACCGGTTGGCCGGCGGGCAGGTGCAGCTCGTTGGTGGTGGATGGTGCTCCGGCAATGTCGGGATAGTCAAAGGTCCACTGCCATTGCTGGGCGGTGGCGCTGATGCGCAAAGGCTGCGGCTCGGTCGGCCGCGGCAGCAGCATCTCGCCCTGGATCAGGACGCCATAGACCAGCAGGGTCAGCAGGACGCCGGGCATCACCAGCCCCAGCCCGATGATCCAATCGCGAGGGCGGAAGCGGTTGATCACCGACGGACGGCGGTAGGCCAGCACCAGGAGCGTCAGGACCAGCGCGAACAAGGCGACCGCTGCCCAGAACATTATCCACCACAGGGTTGCGATCGAGCCCGCGGCCGGCCCAGCAGGTTCGAGGGCACTGAGCCGCCCGGCGCAACCGGCGAGCGGCAGGACCATTATCCCGGTCAACAACAGGGAGCGCCAATGTCGGACGAAAGCTCGAGCCCGGAAGTCGAAGCCGCCCAGGATCACCGCGAGGCCTTTGCCAGCCACCCGAATCCGGTGATCCAGAAGGTCGCGGAAAAGGACGCCACCTCCGCCATTGCCCTGGCGGGTCACCCGCTGCATGCGATGACCGTGCATTTCCCGATCGCGCTGGTGTTCGTCACGCTTGGCATCGACCTCTTCTACTGGTGGACGGCTGACCCGTTCTTTCCACGGGCCGGCGTCTGGTCGGCCGGGGCCGCGTTCGGCTTCGGGGTTGCCGCGGCGCTGATCGGCACGGCCGAACTGCTGCTGGTGAGGGGTATCCGTGCGCGGGTCGCCAGCTGGAACCATGCCGTCGCGGCCATGACCCTGCTGGCCGTGGCTGGTGCCAATTGGGGGCTCAGGGTGACCGTGCCCGATGCCGTGTTGCCGCACGGTCTGATGCTGAGCGTCCTTGCCTCGGTGATCACCGGCTTTGCGGGTTGGCATGGCGGTAAACTGGTCTTCGATCACGGGGTGGGCCTCGTCATCTCAGAACGGGACTAGCGGCTGGAGCATCTCGCCGAGCGCGCCGGGAGCGAAGAAGTCGTCGAAGGCGCTGTCGATCCGCGGCTCGCCGAGCACCAGGAACAGGATGCCGGTGGCGAGGGTCAGCGACAGGGTGGTGGAGATCACCGCCCGGGTCGCGTGGTACCTGCCGGTCACCTCGAACAGCCTGAGGATCACCAGCCCCGATCCGATATGCACGGCAACAAGGCCCCCGACCAGAAGGAGCTTGAGCGAGAACCAGGTTTCGTAGGTCGCCTCGATGAAGATCAGGGCGGTGCCGCTGCCGACGGCGACGAACGCCGCCGGGGAGAGCAGACGCACATAGAGGGCACGGACAAGGGCGTGGAGGCGGTAGAGGTCGTTGCCCTCACGCCCCTTGCGCTGGAGGTAGAGGGTGGGAAGTGCCACCAGCCCGGCGATCCAGATGGATACGCCGGTCACATGGATCATCTTGAAGATGACGCTCAGCATCGCACTGAGCGGAGTCCCCCGTCCGCCATTTAACCTCCGATAATGAGCCGCAACGGGAGGGTGGCCGGAATTGTTCCATGCGGCTTTGCGCGCCGAGTCAGCGCAAGTCGGCGCAGGCGGGCAGGATCACCGCCGCCGAAGCGAAATACACCATCGCCAGCGTCGACAAGGCACCCAGCAGACGCATCACGCCCAGGAGGAACTCGGCCTGTTCGGCCGGCGGCGTGGTGCCGGTGAGCAGGCGGAAGACGGCACCCGGCCACAGCAAGGTAAGGACGCTGACGATGATCACCAGCAGCGAGATGCCGAGCACAATGCCGCCGATCACGTGTTGCGGCAGGGCGGCAAAGGCGCAGAGCGAGGACTGCGCGCCGTAGATGGCGGTGAACTGCGCGGCCCACAGGATCGGCCCGGTGAGCAGGAACAGGAAGGTGCCGATCATCTGGCGGACGGAATTTCGGTCATCCATGGCGCTTACCCCAGCAACCGCGGGAAACCGTGCACGAGCAGCAGACCGAACAGGCCCTGTGCGGCGGCGTAGTAGTAGAGCAGCGCGGCGTTGTCGAACATGACCCGGCGGCGGCGATCGAGCCTGCGGGCGAGCAGGCGGACAGCTGCGAACAGCGCCATCATCACCACGGCAAAGCCGATCTGCCCCTGCAGCACGGCGTTCATGTAGACCACCGCGCCATAGCCGTTGACGGTGGGATCGAGCCCGGTCTGCCAGTGTCCCCAGATCTCGATCGCGATGGCGGCGACCATGGCGGCGGGCGCCAGCACCATCAACGCCGGGGCGATCCGGTTGATGTGCCGCGGCTCCGGCAAAACGCGGCCGGCGAGGAACATAGCGGCTGAGCCGCCGATCATCAGCAGGGCCGAGACGAGGGGATAAAGCGGCACGGGTGGGGCCGGCGAGCCTTGCGGCGCCCAGATCTCGGGCGAGACGGTCCACAGATAGAGGTAGGAGAAGGCGTAGGAGACATAGAGCGAGGCCGACACCAGCATCAGCACCACCATGGCCCACCAGCTGTGCGATTGCGGGCCGGTGATGTAGGTAGGCAGGTAGAGGTCCCTAGCGACCTTCACCTCGCCCTGGTCGGGCTTGTCGAGCTGCCAGCACCACCAAAGGCACCCGGCAATGGCGATCACCGCGCAGGCGATGGCGAGGGGCACCTGCTTGACGGTGAGCAGCAGGAAGAAGCCGGCGGTGCCGGCCGCCGCGAACAGGTGCGTCCAGCTGTTGCCCGGCATCTGCAGCACATATTGCGGCTTGGCTTCGACGGCGGAGGTCACCAGCGTCTCGCGGCCGCCGGTGGGCGCGTTGGGCAGGTAATGGTGCCCCGCCTCGACTTCGTCGGAGAGGGTAGGGCGATCCCAGAGCGGGTCGCGGCTGGTGACTTGGGGGATCGAGCGGGTCGAGTAGTCGTCGTTGGGCAGGAACTCGAGCGTGCCGGCATTCCACGGATTGCCCGAGCCATTGCCGGGGCGGAAGTTGCGGAACAGGTCGATCAGGAACACCAGGACGCCGGCGGCCATGACGAAGGCGCCGACGGTGGAGATGAAGTTGAGCGTGTCCCAGCCGAGATTGGACGGATAGGTCCAGACGCGGCGCGGCATGCCGGCAAGGCCGGTGATGTGCATGGGAAAGAACGCGGTGTTGAAGCCGATGAACATCAGCCAGAACGCCCAGCGCCCGAGGCGCTCGGACAGCATGGTCCGGCTGACCATCGGCACCCAGTAGTAGAAGGTGGCAAACAGCGGAAACACCATGCCGCCGATCAGCACATAGTGCAGGTGCGCAACGATGAAGTAGCTGTCATGGGCCTGGAAATCGAACGGCACCACGGCGACCATCACGCCGGTGAGCCCGCCCAGGGTGAAGATGAACAGGAAGCCGAGGATGAACAGCGATGGCACGGTGATGCGGAAGCGCTGTTTGCCCGAGGCGATGGTGGCGATCCAGGAGAACACCTGGACGCCCGAAGGGGTGGCGACGGCCATGCTCGCGGCCGAGAAGAAGGCGAGGCTCAACCCCGGAATGCCGGTGGTGAACATGTGGTGCACCCACAGCCCGAAGCTGAAGAAGCCGGTGGCAATCAGGGCAACGACGATGAGGCGGTAACCGACCAGCGGCGTCTGCGCCATGGTCGGGATCATCATCGACACGAGCCCCGCGGCGGGCAGGAAGATGATGTAGACCTCAGGGTGACCGAAGAACCAGAACAGGTGCTGCCACAGGAGCGGATCGCCGCCGAAATCGGCGTTGAAGAAGTGCCAGCCGAAGGCCCGCTCCATCTCGAGCAGCATGGTGGCAAGGATCACTGCGGGAAAGGCGAAGACGATCATGCCGGCAAACAGGAGCATCGCCCAGGCGAAGATCGGCATCTTGGCGAGCGTCATGCCCGGCGGCCGGGTGCGAAGCACGCCAACGATGATCTCGATGGCTCCCGCAATGGCGGAAATCTCGATGAAGCCAATGCCCAGAAGCCAGAAATCGGCATTGTCGCCGGGCGAGAACTCCTTGAGCGTCAGCGGCGGGTACATGAACCAGCCGCCCTTGGGCGCGAGATCGTAGAGAATGGTGGAAAAGAACACCAACCCGCCGATGATATAGGCCCAGATGGCGAAGGCCGACAGGCGCGGGAAGGGCAGGTCGCGGGCGGCGAGCATCTGCGGCAGGAGCATCACCCCCAGCGCCTCCACCGCCGGCACGGCGAACAGGAACATCATCGTCGTGCCGTGGGTGGTGAAGAGCTGGTTGTAGAGATCCTGGCTGACGAACTCGTTGCCGCCCACGGCCAGCTGGGTGCGCATGATCAGCGCCAGGATGCCGGCGAGGATGAAGAACAGCAGCGCGGCGCCGAGATAGAGGATGCCGACCACGGTGTTGTTGACCGCAGTGACGATGCCGATGCCCCTGGGATTGGACCAGATGCGCTTGAGCTCTTCCACCTCGCCGGGTGGGCGCGGTTCCGGGTTGGGCAGCTCGAAGCCGGTGGTGCTCATCAGACGAGGCTCTCGAGATAGGCCGCAAGATCGGCGAGTTCGGCCTCGGTGAAGATGCCATAGGCGGGCATCCGGTTCTCCGGCTTGATGTGCTGGTTGTTGACGATGAAGGCGGCGAAGGCTTCGGCGGTGTTGGGCAGTGTCGCCGCGGCGAGCGAGTGGCGGGCGCCGACATGGGTGAGGTCGGGGCCGATCACGCCGTTGGCTTCGGTGCCGCGAACGGCGTGGCAGCCGCCGCAGCCATTGGCAAGGAACAATTGCTGGCCACGGGCGAGAGTGTCGCCGGCGGGGGTGGTCGCGGGAGCGGCTTCGCTGGCGAGCCAGGCATCGAACTCTTCCGGCGGGTGGGCGACGACGTGGAAACTCATGAAGGCGTGGGCGCCGCCGCAATATTCGGCGCACTGGCCGCGGGTGATGCCGGCTTCGTTGGCGACCACGGTCATGGTGTTGGTGCGGCCGGGGATCATGTCGAGCTTGCCGGCGAGGGTGGGGGCCCAGAAGCTGTGGATGACGTCGGCGCTGCGGAGGTCGAGCGTCACCGGCACGCCGACCGGCAGATGGAGCTCGTTGGCGCTTTCGATCGCGTTGCCCTCGGCATCGGTGTAGCTGACGCGCCACCACCACATCTCGCCGGTGATGGCGACGCGGAGGCCGCCGTCCTCTTCCTCCGGCGCGGCGCCGGCGCGCAGCACGAGGAAGCCGTAGAGCAGCAGCACCGACAGCACGATCACCGGAAAGACGATGCCGAGACCCTTGACGATGGTCTCGCCGGCGAGCCGCTGCCGCAGGGCCGGCGAGCCGAACAGGGCTATGGCGGTGAGGACGCAGACCAGCAGCAGGATGACGCCGCCGCCCACCGTCATCACCCAGAACAGGGTGTTGATGCGCTCGGCCTCGGCGCCGGTGGGATGCAGCGCCGACTGCACCGGCGAACAGGCGGCAAGGGCGGGGAGCAGCAGCAGCGGGGCGGCGAGGCGGGGCAGGGCCCTCATGGCGCTGCCTCCGGCGCGGGCTGGTTGGCGTAGTAGCGGCTGACGGCGAGCGCCTGGGTCTCGGTGAGGCCGCGCACCGCATGCGCCATCAGCGAGCCCTGGGCCGTGACGTCGCGATGGCCGGGGCGGCGCCAGAGGTCGAGCTGGGTCGCCATGTAGCGGGCGGACTGTGCCTGGAGTCGCGGCGTCTGCGGGTTGGCGCCGGTGTGGCAGCTGTCGCAGGCCGGCACGCGCTGCTCCGGAAGGCCGACGGTAGCGATGCTGCGGCCGAGCGCGAGGTCCTCGGCGGGAAAGCCGGTCTGCGGCTGCGGCGGGGGCAGGGCGGCGTAGTAGCCGGCGAGCCGCTGCAGTTCCTGGTCGCTCATCTGGTGGGCCAGCGGCTCCATGATGCCGCTGGCGCGCAGCTCCGAGCGGTACTCGTCGAGGCTGCGGGCGAGATAGGGTTCGGCGAGGCCGTCGAGGTCGGGCACCAGATTGCTGACAGGGCCGCTCCCCTCGTCGCCATGGCAGCGGCCGCAGTTGGTAAGGGCCGTGGCCTCGTTGCCCGTAGCGTAGCTGCCGGGTCCTTCGGCGTGGAGGCGCTGGAGGAAGGCGACGACGGACCAGACCTCGTCGGTGCGCCCCTCTGCCGGCCAGGCCGGCATGCCGGTGTATTTGAGGCCATTGTAGACGATCCAGAAGATCTCGTTGGCGCTGTAGTCGTGGAAGGCGCCGGTGAGGTCCGGCGGCTGCGGCAGCATGTTCTGGTAGACCGGATTGATCTGCCCGCCCGGCAGGCCATGGCACCCGGTGCAGGCGCCGCGGAAATGCTCCTGCCCGAGCAGGTAAAGGTCCGGGTCGTCGAGGTCGGGGATGGGGATGCTGCCGGCGGCGACGGAGATCGAGCGGTCGCGCAGGATGGTGATCAGGAAGTTGGTGACCGACCAATGGTCGCGCGAGGCGCCGATATTGTAGATGCCCGAGAGGATGAAGGCGCCGCCGCTGATCGCCATCGCGCCCAGCACGAACAGTGCGGCGATGCCAAGTCGCTGTGCCCGGCTGAGCGGGTGGTCGACACCCAATCCGGGCTCAGGCATGGCGCTCCGTTTCGGCCTCGATGCCGAGGAACCAGCGCGAAGCCAGCGTGACGCCCGCCAGCACATAGCTCGCAGGGCAGGCGATCAGCATCATCAGCCCGGCCAGGTGCTGGTCGGCCAGGGCCGAGCCATGCATGGCGTGGTGCATGCCGGTGAAGTCGTAGACCGTGTCAGGCGCGAAGACGAGCAGGGCACCAAGGAGGCAGAAGAGCTTGCCGGTGACCAGCAGCGCAAAGATGGCGCGCCAGCTCGCATCGCGCGGCATGGTGGCGATCGACAGCCAGAACCAGGCGGCACTGGCGACAAGACTGAGATGCATCAGCGCCATCAGCAGCGGGCTCGACATGGCACCGGGCAGCACGCCGGGGCTGTGCCAGCCCCACAGGAGGATGATCTGCACGGCCGTGGCGGCCGGCCAGCTTCGCCACAGGCGAGCGGGCAACAGCCGGGCGGTGTTCTCTAAGTTGGGCAGGACGAAGAAGACCAGGATGGGCACGGCCACGTTCATCAGCACGATGTGCTGCAGCATATGGCTGCTGAGATGTCCCCAACTCTCCGGCAACGCCCCACCTCCGGCCTGTTGTTGCCGAAAGCGCCAAAGGGCGGGTTTCGTTCCCCGCCCTGTCCGGAAATCTTGCGGTCAGTTCACCGGCTGTTCGGGACCGGGGCGCGCGTAGAGGCCGACCACCTCGCCCTTGGCGAGGACGTGACCTTCCATGGCGGCGATGACATCCTCGCGCCTGGCGCCAGGTTCGATCGGCAGTTCGGCAAGGTCGAGCGCAAAGACCTGGAAGTGGTAGTGGTGCGCCGGATCGCCGAGCGGCGGACGCGGGCCCATATAGCCGATCTGGCCACGGCTGTTGACGCCCTGCCTGGCGCCTTTCGGCTCCTGCAGCACCGGATCGGTGCCAAGACCCTCGCGAATGCCGGTGGCGGTGCCGGGCACGTCGAACAGCACCCAGTGGACGAACGGCTTGGGCTCGGCGGCATCCGGATCATCGACGATGACGACGAAGGACTGCGTGCCCTCCGGCGCGTCCCCCCATTCGAGCGGCGGCGAAGCGTTGTGGCCTTCGGCGGCATGCTTGAGCGGGATCGTGCCATCCGGCTCGAAGCTCGGGGAGCCGATGTCGAGGCTCTCTTCGGCTTCGACCAGCTCGATGGCGATGTCAGAGGGTGCTGGCTTTTCCGTCACGTCGGGCGGCGAGGCCGGCATGCTGGCTTCGTCGCCCTCGGCCTGCTCATGGCTGATGCGATAGAGGATGCCGTTGAAGTCGTCGGCGACCAGCAAGGCACCGTCCTCGGTCTGGGTGATGCCGGCGAGGCGCGCCAGGAAGCCGTAGCCGCCGCCCTCGTTCTCGATCAGGAAGCCCTCGGCGAAGTGATCCCAGCTCGCCGGCTCTCCGTCCTCGAAATCGACGCGGGTCACCTCGTAGCCGCTCGGCGGGCGGCGGTTCCACGAGCCGCGCATGGCGATGAAGGCGTCGCCGCGATACTCTTCAGGGAAGGCGGTGCCGGTGTAAAAGGTCATCTGCATCGGCGCGGCATGGGCCGTGTAGCCGAGAAGGGGCTCCTCGCTCTGCTCCGCCCACTGCTCCAGCGTGATGCCCTCGGGCGGGTTGTCCTGCGGGTTGAAGTTGGAGAAGTCGTATACATAGGGCCAGCCATACTTCTTGCCCTGCTCGACGAGGTTGAACTCTTCCTGCTGCTCCTCGTCGCCGAGCCAGTCGGTTCCGTGGTCGGCGCCATAGAGGCGGCCGCTGGCAGGTTCCCAGCCAAAGCCGATGGTGTTGCGCAGGCCGCTGGCAAAGATGGTGCGGCCGGTGCCGTCGAGATTGGCGCGCACGATCGTGGCGTGCTCGGGGTTGGTCTCGGCGCAGGCGTTGCAGGTGGAGCCGACGGTTATGTAGAGCTTGCCATCCGGGCCGATGGCGAGGGTGCGGTTGGGATGCTGGCCGCCGTCGGGCAGGTCGTCGATGATCATGTTCAGCTCGCCGAAGCTGCCGTCCTCGGCGACGGGGGCCCTGTAGACCTCGTTGACGGTGACGAGGTAGGCCGTGTCCTCGTGGAAGGCGAGGCCGTGCATGCCGGGGCGGGCGGCCACGACCGTGAAGCCGTCATACTTGCCGTCCCCATCCGCGTCGTCGAGCCGGATCACGTCGGCCTCGGTGCGGCGGGTGGCATAGACGTGTCCGCCATGGGTCGCCAGCATTCGGGTGTTGCCGAGATCCCGTCCCACCACCTCTACGGTGAAGCCTTCCGGGACGCTGATCAGCCCGGCCAGCTCCGCGTCGTCCGAGACGGCGATCGGCTCGGGCTCGAGGACCGTCCCTTCGATGGTGACGTCGGAATACTGGCCCACGGTTCCTTGCGGCTGGGCCAGGGCAGGGGCAGCGGCAACGAGGGCGGCGAGGGAGAGCAGTGCGTAAGCGGGGGAGCGCAGCATCGAAGTCCTCGTGGCAGTGGTGGTGCCGGCCAAACTCGGGGACTGCCGCGATGTTCCACGTCTAGTCGACGTTAACCCCCAGCAGCCGGGCGGCCTTGCCGGCATAGCCATCGAGCAGCGCGGCGATGCGCTGGTGGTCCTCACCGTCGGCGCGCGCCAGGGCGTCGGTCCAGAGGCCGAGTTGGAAGGCGAGGTAACAGGGAAGCAGCAATCGCACGAGCTGGTGGTCGACCGCGTAGCCGGCCGAGGTGCCGACGACGTGCAGCAGGCGAGAAAGGTCTTCCCGCGCAAGGTCGAACTCCGCCATGAGCCCGGCGACGTCCCAGGCGATGTCCTGACAGCCGATCAGGTCGTGTCCGGTGGCATGGTCCAGCGCGTCGGTCTTGACGAAGCTGCCGTTGCCAGGGTGCAACCACTCCCACCGCTGCAGGCGGTTGTCGGTGAACACCGGGCGGACCGGGTGCTCTTGTTCGGCGAGGGGCTGCAGGTGGGTGCGGATGGCGTGCTGTGCCGCCGTGCCCAGGCGCTCGCCGAGATTGATCGCAGCCATGTCGGCGAGTTGCGCCAGCGAAGCGCCGCCGGTGGCTGCAGGGAGCAGGCGAGCGCGGGCACCGAGGTAGGCGCCGGCCTGCTCGAGGAACCGAGAGCGGTTAAAATCGACGTCCTGAACATTTGGCCCTTCGACCCAGCGCTGCAACAGAAAGCCGTGCGCCAGCCCGACCGGCTCCGGCACGTGGCCGTGACGGAAGAGGGCGAGCGCCTGCTCCAGCTTGCGGTTGCCGCTCGGTCCCACACCGGCGAACTTCACCAGGTAACGCTTGCCGCCGGCCTGGGCGAGGAACTTCAGTTTCTCCATCTGCCGGTCCGCCGGCGCCGTGGCGTCCGAAGCCTGACGCCAGCCGCCGCCGGAAATTTCCTGCAGCGGCGCATCCAGGGAGCCGATCAGGTGCGGCAGCCAGCGCGACAGGTGTTCCGCCAGGTGCTGACCCGAAAAGCCGGCGACATGCCGCGAGGCGGCGCGCCAGCGCGTGAGTTGCCCCGCGCTGGCCTGGTCGCCCGGTTCACCCGCATGGCTGGGAAAGAAGTGGATGCGGTCGCGGTCCACGCCATTGCGTTCGAGCCAGTCCGCGACCCCGCCGAAGGAACTGCCGGATTTGCCCGGTCCCTCGTCGACGATGGCGTATGGCCCGGTGGCAGCGAGGATGGCCCGGGCGAGGGGCTCTGCCGGTACGATCCGCCGATCGAAGGGATGGTCGACCGGCCGCAGCGTGAAGAAACGCTCGGCGCCGAGCCCCGCCGCCACCAGCGCGGCCAGGCCGGTGCCGATGCTCCTCAGGCCGATGACGCAGGTGTCGGGGCCGAGCCCCGAGCGGAGCGCGGCATCGAGATAGCCTTCGGGATACAGCGCGTAGTGGAGATAGCCTTCGCCTTCCCGAAGCCGCAGGGGTGTACTGACGGCGAGGTGGGCGAGGTGGTCCTCCCATGCTGACGGGAGCGGCTGCCCGGGTTGGAAATGGTTGCGCCACGAAGTTGCGATCTGTCGCGCCAGCAGCAGCAACAGGTGCTTGCCAGCCCTCTCGCCATCGCCGTCGACGTCGATCCCGCCCGCTGCCGCCATCTCGTGGTCGGCAATGGCCTGCACCAGTTCGGCGGCGGTTATGAAGGCCCCGATAAGCCGGGAATGGGCCGACAATCCGTGGGGTTCGGCGAGATAGGCCGCGAGGTCACGCCGGAGGCCCGCCACCACCTCGGCCGGTGGCGCGACATGCTCGCTGTCTCCGTAGACGATCATCCGGCCTCCTCGAGCAACCTTTGTTAGGAACAAAGCTCCGGGGGGGTCGTTGCTTCACCGATGTTAATTGGTGGGAGCGGGACGCATGGGCGCCAAGAAGGTCAGGGTCGGCATCGTCGGCGTGGGAAATTGCGCGTCTTCCCTGGTCCAGGGCATCACATATTACCGGGATGCCGACGGCAACGAGCCGGTGCCGGGATTAATGCATGTTAATCTCGGCGGCTATCATGTGAGCGATATCGAGGTCGCCAGTGCCTTCGACGTGGCCGACACCAAGGTGGGCCGCGACGTCGCCGAGGCGATCTACGCAGCCCCGAACAATACCCACCGCTTTGCCGATGTTGCGCCGACCGGCGTCACGGTGCAGCGCGGACGCACGCTGGACGGTGTCGGACGCTACCTCCGCGCGGTGGTGGACGAGTCGGAAGAGCCGGAAGTGGATGTGGCCGAGGAGCTGCGCCGCAGCGGCACCGACGTGCTGGTGTCCTACCTGCCGGTGGGCTCGGAAGAGGCGACCAAGTTCTACGCCGAGCAGGCGCTTAAGGCCGGCGTCGGCTTCGTCAACTGCATCCCGTCCTTCATCGCGTCCCGGCCGGAATGGGAAAAGCGCTTCGCCGATGCCGGCGTGCCGATCGTGGGCGACGACATCAAGAGCCAGGTCGGTGCGACCATCGTCCACCGCATGCTGGCCAATCTGTTCCGCGACCGCGGGGTCAAGATCGACCGCACCTACCAGCTCAATTTCGGCGGCAACACCGACTTCCTCAACATGCTGGAGCGCGAGCGGCTCGAATCCAAGAAGATTTCCAAGACCCAGGCGGTCACCAGCCAGTTCGACGTGCCGCTGGCGGCCGACGATGTGCATGTTGGCCCGAGCGACCACGTGCCGTGGCTGACCGACCGCAAGTGGGCCTATATCCGGGTGGAAGGCACCACCTTCGGCGGCGTGCCGTTGAATGCCGAACTGAAGCTGGAAGTGTGGGACTCGCCCAATTCGGCAGGGGTGGTGATCGACGCCGTGCGCTGCGCCAAGCTGGCGCTGGACCGCGGCATCGGCGGGGCGCTGACCGGCCCGTCGAGCTACTTCATGAAGTCGCCGCCGAAGCAGTTCACCGATGACGAGGCGCGGCGCCGCACCGAGGATTTCATCGCCGGTGTCGACGAGCCGGTGCTCGGGGCCGCGGCCGAGTGACGACCACGTTTTACCTCGTGCGCCATGCCGCGCATGACAATGTCGGCGGCTTTCTGGCCGGGCGTACGCCGGGCATTCGTCTTGGCACGGATGGACGCGCGCAGGCGGAGCGCCTCGGCCAGCGCATGCGGCGGGAGCAGTTCGACGCCATTCACACCAGCCCGCGCGAGCGGACGCAGGAGACGGCACAGGCGATCGTTGCGGCGCGGGAGCCGATGCCGGTGCACACTGCGCCCGAACTCGACGAGGTCGACTTCGGCGAATGGTCCGGCGGCACCTGGGAGGTGCTGAACCAGGACCAGCGCTGGCGAAACTGGAACAGCGTGCGTTCATTGGCGCGGACACCGGGTGGGGAATCCATGCTCGACGTGCAGTGGCGCGTGCTCGGGCTGATGGAGCGGCTGATGGGAGAGCACCCGGACGGTGGGGTGGTGCTGGTCAGCCATGCCGACGTCATCAAGTCGGCGGTGAGCTACGTGGTGGGGCTGCCGATTGATGCCTGGCCGCGGCTCGAAGTCAGTCCCGCCTCGATTACCACCGTGGTGCTCGGCGACTGGGGCGGTAAGCTCATTACCCTCAACGAGGTCATCGATTAGGAGAACGGCAAATGGGTCTATCGACAGCCGAGATACAGAGCCGCATCGAGGCGCTCGGCCCCTGGTTCCACAACATCGAGATCGGCGGGGTGCGCACCGCGCCCAACCATTTCCTCGGGGACTACCCGCACCAGAAGTTCCGCAAGTTCGCCGATGCCATCCCGGCGGACCTGACCGGCAAGTCGGTGCTCGATATCGGCTGCAATGCCGGGTTCTACTCGATCGAGATGAAGCGCCGCGGCGCCGAGCGCGTGCTCGGCATCGACTTCGACGACAAGTACCTCAACCAGGCCCGGTTTGCCGCCGAGGTGGCGGAGGCCGATATCGAGTTCGCCAAGCTCAGCGTCTATGACGTGGGCGCGCTGGGCGAGACCTTCGACCTCGTGATCTTCATGGGGGTGCTCTACCACCTGCGCCATCCGCTGCTGGCACTGGACCTGATCCGCGAGCATGTCGCGCGCGACCTGATGCTGTTCCAGTCGATGCAGCGCGGCAGCACCGAGATCCTGCCGCTCGAAGGCAATTACCCGTTCACCGATACCCACATGTTCGACGAGCCGGGCTATCCCAAGCTCCACTTCATCGAACATCGCTATGCCGACGACCCCACCAATTGGTGGGCGCCGAACTCGGCGGCGGCCGAAGCCATGCTGCGCTCGAGCGGCTTCTCCATCGTCAGCCACCCCGAGGCGGAGGTCTATCTCTGCCGGGTGGCTGAGCGCCCCTATGGCGCCGAACCCGTCTATCCACACAAGGGAGCCCGTCAATGATCGAAGCAGCAATGCTCTGGAACGAGCCCAACAACAAGTCGCACTGGGACCCCGAGATCGATCCTGAATGGGTGCGTTTCGGCGAGATGAT
>JAEYXQ010000169.1 GCA_023431205.1 Pseudomonadota bacterium
AATCCAACGCTTCCCGTTTCGTCGCTTGACGGGCAAAACTCCCATCTTGTATGCAAGATTGCATCGGAGGCCTTCCGGCGCCACAGCGGCGGAGGGTCTGCCGCCAGCGCCGAGGGGAGGAGCATGACGGAGACTGGGACGCCTCAGGCGACCGCCGGGACGACGACGGACGGCCCGCTTGCCGGCCTGCGTGTTCTCGACCTGAGCCAGGTCATGGCCGGCCCGTTCTGCTGCATGCTGCTCGGCGACATGGGCGCCGACGTCATCAAGATCGAGCCGCCCGGCGTTGGCGACCAGACCCGCAAGTCGATGGGCTTCCGCATGAAGGGTGAGGACAGCCCCGGCTTCCTCGCGCTCAACCGCAACAAGCGGTCGATCACCCTCAACCTCAAGTCCGAAGCCGGTCGGCGGGTGCTCCATCGCCTGGTGGAAACGGCCGACATCCTCGTCGAGAACGGCCGCCCCGGCGTCACCAAGCGGCTCGCGGCCGACTACGACACCTTGTCGAAGATCAACCCGCGGCTCATCTACGCCAGCATCTCGGGCTTCGGGCAGACCGGCCCCTGGTCGCAGCGACCGGGCTTCGACCTTATCGCCCAGGCCATGGCCGGCGTGATCAGTGCGACCGGCCTTGTGGGCGCCGAACCGGTCAAGTCCGGCATTCCTGTGGGTGACCTCGGCGCCGGCATGTTCGCGGCCTATGGCATCCTGAGCGCCGTGATCGGTCGGCAGAAGACCGGACGGGGTCAGTATATCGACACATCCCTGCTGGATGCGGCGCTTGCGCTCTCGGTTTGGGAAAGCACCGAATACTGGGCTACCGGGCAGTCGCCGGGTCCGCTGGGCACCGCCAACCGCATGAGCGCGCCTTACCAGGCGTTCCGTGCATCGGACGGGGATTTCGTGGTCGGAGCGGCCAACCAGAAGCTCTGGCTGATCTTCTGCGACGTGATCGGACGTCCCGAGTTGAAGGACAACCCGCTCTACGCCACCAACATAGAACGCGTCCGCCGGCGTTCAGAACTCGCGGAACTGCTGGCACCGGACTTCCTCACCCGTACTGCCGAGGAATGGGTGGAAGCCTTCCACGCGGCCGGCGTGCCCGCCGGTCCGATCTACGACTACTCCAAGTCGCTGGACAACGAACATGTGCGGCACCGCGAAGCGGTGATCGAGATCGAGCATCCGGTGGAAGGTCGCTTCAAGGCGCTTGGGTTCCCGGCGAAGCTCTCGGCCACCCCTGCAGCCGTTCGCATGCCGCCGCCGCTGCTCGGCGAGCACACCAGGGAGATCCTGGCCGAAGTGGGGCTAGATACCGAGCAGAACACCCTCAGCGAGGCCGGAGCCTTCGCAGCATGACCGGCACAGCTTCGGGTACTGTGCGCCTCACCCGCGATGGGGCCGTGGCTCACGTCCTCTTCGATCGGCCGGAGGCGCGCAACGCCTTCACCTGGGAAATGTATGAGCAGCTCGATGCCATATGCGCCGAGCTGTCGGCGGACGAGACTGTGCGCGTGGTGACGTTCCGTGGGGCTGGCGGCCAGGCGTTTGTTGCCGGCTCCGATATCAGCCAGTTCCAGGAGTTCGCGGGCGGGCAGGACGGCGTCGTCTACGAAGCCAAGATGAACCGCTATTTCCGTCGACTGCTCGACATGCCGATGCCGACCGTCGGCATCATCGACGGCTGGGCCGTGGGTGGCGGACTGAACATTGCTGCCTGCTGCGACATCCGCCTTGCGGCCAGGGGCGCCAAATTCGGCACCCCGATCGCACGCACCATCGGCAATTGTGTGTCCATGGAAACTTATGCTCGCATCATGGGCGGCTTTGGCGAGACCCGCGCCAAGCGCATGCTTCTGCTCGCCGAGTTCATCGATGCCGACGAGGCGTTTGCCGCTGGTTTCGCCACCCGGGTAGCCGAGCCCGACGAGATGGACGCGGCTGCGGCCGAGATCGTCGACAAGCTGCTCGCCAACGCACCACTGACGCTCCGGGTCAGCAAGGAAGCGATGCGCCGGATTTCTGCCCGCGAGATCGACCCTGCCGACGACCTGGTGTCGCTGATCTACGGCAGCGAGGATTTCCGGCGCGGCGTCGCCGCCTTTGTCAACAAGAACAAGCCGGAGTGGGTCGGCCGCTAGGCAGAACCCGAGGCAACACAGGGAGGAATCGTCCATGGCGGCAGGAGAGGTGCCGGTCTGGACCAAGCTCGACTTGGTCCTGAGTGCCGAAGCGAAGTACGCAAACCCGTACGTCGAGGTCGACGTCTGGGTGGACCTTGAAGGGCCTGGCTTTTCGAAGCGCGTCTACGGCTTCTGGAATGGCGGCAACGAGTTCCTTGTGCGCGTACTGGCAACGGCTCCGGGCGAGTGGCGTTGGCGCTCCGGATCATCCGTGGGCGATGCTGGCCTCGACGGCAAGAGCGGCAGCTTCACGGCACGTGCCGCGAGCGAAGCCGAAAAGGCCGCCAACCCCAACCTGCGCGGCATGGTAGTGGCGACCGAAGATCGCCGCGGTCTCCAGTACGCGGACGGTACCCCCTTCTTCCTGCTCGGCGACACCTGGTGGTCGGTGCCGAGCTTCCGCTTCCCGCTCGGCGATGGGCCGGGCGATCCAGCCAGGGTCGGCCCGAACGCAACGCTCAACGACTATGTCGCGCTGCGCAAGTCGCAGGGCTACAACTGCGTCGGCCTGATCGCCGCGCAGCCTGCCTGGGCCAATGATGGCAAGTCGAACAGCCTCCAAATGGACGACGGCACCTGGGTGCGCGCGGCCTGGAAGCAGCCGGGCACCGAATCGGCCAAGGACATGCACAACGAGGGCGGCCGGCCGTTCGAGTTCCCGGGTAAGGTCCCCGGTTTCGAGGACGTGTTCCCCGACATGGACCGGATCAATCCGGACTACTTCAAGGTGCTCGACAAAAAGATCGATCACCTCAACGAGCAGGGCTTCGTGCCCTTCATCGAAGTGGCGCGGCGCGATACCGGACAGGCCTGGCAGAAGTTCCACGACTTCAACGAGTCCTACTCGCGCTACGTGAGCTACGTGTTCGCGCGCTACCAGGCCAACATCACCATCCTCAGCCCGATCCACTACGACTATTTCGAGCAGACCATCCCGGCCTCCGAGTACTCGGTGCCGATCGAGATCGCCATCGAGCGCCACGGCAAGCCGCCGTTCGGTACGCTGCTGTCGGCGAACCCGAACCCGTCGACGCTGGTCAACTTCGGCGAGGACAGCTGGATCGATCTGCACCAGTCCGGCAATGTGCGCGAGCACTACACCTACTGGTACCTGACCGAGATCCACAACGCGCGGATCACCAAGCCGGCGATCAATGGCGAACCCTACTATGCCGGCCTGCACCAGCTCGGCACCCCCTACCCGCTCCGGGTGCCGCCCGACAGCCGCGAGGACCGCTACTACGTCCGCTCCGGCCTCTATGGCAGCTTCCTGTCGGGTGGTCTCGCCGGGTTCATCTATGGCGCCGAGGGCATCTGGCAGTCGGACATAGAGCCCGAGTCGCTCTACAAGATGTGGGACAGCTTCTGCTGGCAGTCCGGCGCCGAGGTGCAGCACCTCAAGACCTTCGCCATGGTCAAGGGCGAAGCCTACCGCCAGCTCGAGCCGATGGCCGATCTGGTGATGCCCAACAAGGCCGCGCCGGACTTCGCCTACCACGGCTGGAACTATTGCGCCCGCACGCCCGATCGCAGCTGGTTCATGCTCTATTTCGAGGACCAGGCGCCAATGGAAGCCAAGCTTCGGGGCGTCGAGGTCGGGGCGCAGTACCGCCCGCGGTTCTTCGATCCGCGGAACGGCCAGTGGGGCGAAGCGGGCGACGTGCTGACCGTGCCGCGCAGCTCGGTTCTGGTGCTGCCGCAGCGCCCCGATACCCAGGATTGGGGCCTGATGCTGGAACGCGTCTGACCCCTCGAGCTTCCTCCCGGAAGGAGCGGCGTCGACCTGGCCACGGGTCGGCGCCGTTCTCTTTTGCCGAGGCCTTCTCCGCCAACAAAAAAGGCGCCCCGCGGGGCGCCTAGGTATTGCACGAGGGTGAGGGCTTATTTCTTGCCCAGCCGCTTCATGAAGTCCTCGCGGTTCTTTCGGTAAGGGTGCGGCGGCATGTCCGGGAACATCGACTGGGTCGACTCGTCCGGCGCGATGCCGAGGGCCTCGAACAGCATGCCCCGGTCGTAGCGGTCGTTCTCGGACTCCTGCTTGGCGTAGTAGATCACGTCCTCGATGACGTCCTGCGGCACGACAATGGCGCCGTCGCCGTCGGCCACCACGAGGTCACCCGGACGCACCGTGGCGCCGCCGATCTCAACGGTGGAGTTGGGCTCGCCGAACTCGACGCGGCCCTGGTACATCGGCTGGACGACCCAACGGTGCCAGCACGGCATTGCCTTCTGGTAGAGCTGCTCGTCGGTGTCACGGGCGCCGCCATTGGTCAGCACGCCCTTCACACCGCGCGCTGCCCAGACCATCGAGTCCATGGAGCCGATGGCGGGGGTCTTCTGGCCGAGGGTGTCGATGACGAGGAAGTCGCCCTCGCCCACCTGCTCGCGGAAGTCGCCCATGTTCCAGAGCTGCCCATACCAGTATTCATAGGCCCACTTCGTGTAGTCGGCGGGCGACAGCTCCGGCACCCGGATCTGGGTCGGGATGTGCTTGTAGGTCTGGGCGAAGCCGGCCGCTTTGGTGCGGTAGAGCGGACGGATTTCGGGGTCCACCGTGCCGACATGGTGCAAGCCGACCCAATCCATGCCGTCGCGGATGTCGGTGACGCGCAGCTTGGCGACGGTATCCAGAATTTCTTTGCGTTTGGCCTGGTCCAACGATTTCTCCTCTGTTTCGTGTTCAGGATTTCTCGCCACGCATCTCGGCCTCGAGATCGCCAAGCTTGGCGACCCGCCGGCGGAAGTGCGCCTCGGTGGAAAATTCGGCGGCCAGGAAGGCGCGAACCACCTGGGCCATGATCTGCGGCCCGATGATCCAGGCGCCCATGCACAGCACGTTGACGTCGTCATGCTCCACGCACTGGCGCGCCACATAGGTGTCGTGCGCCACGGCGGCACGGATGCCGTTGACCTTGTTGGCGGCAATACAGGCGCCGGCGCCGGTGCCACACACCAGGATCACGCGCTCCGCCTGCCCCGTGCGGATCAGTTCGACCGCCGTGCGCGTGACGTCGGGAAAGTCCACTGGCTCTTCGGAGGTTGCGCCGAGGCTGATCACCCGATCGCAATGGGCGGCCAGGATGTCATGCACGTGGCGCTTCATGGGAAAGCCGGCATGGTCGGAGGCCAGCCCCAGCGCCTTGCGCCGCGGGATGACGAGTCCCCCACCCTTCTGTTCAGCTTCGCTCGACATCAGGAGCCTCCTCTTCCCTGATTGCTGCGTGTGTTCATACCGTGGTATTACCACTGACGCAAGCCTGCTTGACAAGACGGGCTTGCGCGATCATCGCTCCGGTGACGGGGGTAACCATGGATGCAACGCTGACACGGGGTGGCGACGAAGCCGGCCCGCATTACGACAAGGTGTTCGGCTTCCTGCGCGAGCAGTTGCTGTCCGGAGCTCTCAAAGCCGGCGACCGCCTGCTGCCCGAGCGCGAGCTGGCGCTAAGGCTTGGTGTCAGCCGCCCGGTGGTACGCGAAGTGCTGCGCGCCTTGTCGGCTATCGGCGTGGTGGAGATCCGGCACGGCTTCGGCAGCGTCGTTCGCAAGCCCGACTTCGGTGAAATGGGTGACGTGTTCACGCTGATGCTCGCCCAGCAGCACAATGCGGTCGAGGACATCCTTGAAGCCCGCATCGCCATCGAGCGTCAGGCCATCCGGCTCGCCTGCCAGAGATCCACCGCGGCCGACGTCGCCCTGCTGCGCACCCGCCTTGCCGAACTCAAGGCGACGCTTCACGACCCTGCCGCAGGCGCCGAAGCCGACTTCGCCTTCCACGAAGCCATCATCGCCGCTGCGCACTCACCGATGCTGGAGAGCCTGCATGCAGCGATTGCCGCGCTCCTCCGCCGCTCGCACTACGAACGCCGCATCCGTATCACCGACCTGCCGGAGCTCGAAAACTACGTGGCGGATCACCACACCCAACTGCTCACCGCGATACTCGACCGCAACGAGGCCGGCGCCGACGCCCTGCTCCTGGAGCACTTCGCCATCGGCGCAACCTTCGAGCGCCGCGCCCCGCTCGCGTAGTCGCCATTGCGGGACGCGCTCGCCGTCTAGCCGATCGGCAGTTCGGACGTTACTTCCAGCGTGCGATCCTCACGCACCGGCACGTCCACGGCGGGTACATGCTGCGCCAGGACCCGGTCACGCTCCCGCAGCAGTTCAGCAATTTCGGCTTCATGGGCCACCAGCACCGCGGTGAGCCAGCGGTTCACCAGGTAAGATGGCCGGGGCATCTGCATGTCGAAGCGCGACAGCAGCGGAATGGTCGCGTCGGCATCGGCCCAGTCGTCCCCCACCACCCACTGGTTGACCGTGAACAGGCGCAGGAGCTTGCCGTTGGCATCGACGCCAACGGCGACGAGGTGATGGATCGGCCCCTGCGGCCCTTGGGGCCGCACGAAACAGTGGAAGTGCCCGTGTTCCACCGATCCTTCGCTGGCAGGATGGCAGTGGTAGAACCACTGCGCACTGCTGTCAGGGTCGAACACGTCGCCCGGCGGATAATGCTCCCAGGCATCGATCGACGACACGCCCGCAAACGTCTCGGTCAGGACAGTCTGGCCACCCTTGGCCAGCACCGCCTCACAAAAGGCGATCTCCGCCAGGGCCCGCTCGCGGGGGTCGTCCGACATCAGTCGGCTCCGACCACAAGATCTGGCGCTTCCTCGCCTGCGGCCTTGGCCTTCGGCGCTGGTGGCGGTGCTTTCAGCTGCGTGTCGGCAGCCCCCGGCGGCGTCGCTGGTGGCGGCGGGGGAGGTGCCTTGCCGCTAGCTGGCGGAGTTGCCGGCGGCGGCGGTGGCGCCGCCAATTGCGGAGCACCGGCGGCGCAGGGTGCGGCGGCTGGCGGTGGTGGTGGCGCTGCCTTGGCCGTTGCCGGCGCGCCCGCGGCGCACGGTGCTACCGCAGCGCCGGCCGCACAGGGGGCAGCCGCACACGGCGCAGTGCCCGACGCGGCTGCAGTGCCGCCATAGACGGGACGAGGCGGCACCGGATTGGTGATGTGGTCATAGGCGACGGCGGCGGTGGTGACGGCGAGCGCTGCGCCGAACAGGAGAGTGTTGCGGGCGCTCATTTCTTGGCAAATCCATCAAGACCAAACGCCGGGCGAAGGGCGATGCCGCCGATCGAGCCCACGAAGGCGGCTGCGAACCACAGCCAGCCGTGCAGGCTGCCGGTGGCGATGCCCGAGAACAGCGCACCGATATTGCAGCCGAAGGAGAGCCGCGCGCCGTAGCCCATCAACAGGCCACCCACGACGGCCGCAAGCAGCGAGCCGAGCGGCAGCTTGGCCTTGGGTGCGAACTTGCCGGCAACGGCCGCAGCCACCGCCGCGCCCAGCACCAGGCCGAAATCCATGACCGAGACGGTGTCGGCGAGAACGCTGGAATTCAGCGCCTGCGCCTGTGCCGGCCAGGTCCAGAATTCCCAGCTCGCGACATCGACGCCGACCGCCTGGGCGATCTTGGCGCCCCAGAGCCCGAACCCATAGGTAATCGACCACGGATGGCCCGCGAGCAGCAGTGTTGCGATGTTGAGCAGAGCCAGTACTAGCCCTGCCCCGACCAGCGGCCACGGGCCGCGCCAGATCCAGCTCCAGTCGCCGCTCTTGGGAACGGGTTCCCGCTCGATGTCACCGTGCACGCGCTTCTCGATCACAGCGGTGATCAGCGCCACCAGGGCAAGGCTCGCGATCGTCGCCGCCACGGCAAAGCCGACGCCCAGTTCGGCGCCGATGCTGATGGCCGGCAGGGATGGCTGCTCTAGCCAGTACGGCAGATGCGCCGTGCCGACCAGGGCGCCGATGATGAAGAACACCAGCGTCACCAGCATGCGAGCGGAGCCGCCGCCGACGGTGAACAGCGTGCCCGACCCGCAGCCACCGCCCAATTGCATTCCGAGGCCGAACATGGCGGCGCCGAACAACACGGAAACGCCCACCGGAGCCATGGCCCCGACCATCGGCTGACCGCCGATATTGCCGGCGGCAACCAGAGGGATCATCGCCAGCGCTGCAACGCCGATGGTTAGCATCTGCGCGCGCATGCCGCGGCCGCGCCGCTCCACCACCATGCGGCGCCAACCGCCGGTGAAGCCGAAGGAGCCATGGTAGAGCGCCACGCCCAGGCCGCCGCCGATCAGGAACAGTGTGCCCTGGCGCAGATCGACAAGCATGGTGATGAGCGCGAAGCCGACCAGCAGCATCGCAGCGGAAACAAGGAAGGGCGCGCGGTCGAAGGCGATCGGAGGCGGAGCAATCTTTGGCGCGGCGGCGGTCAGGTCAGTCATGGGGACTCAATCAGCAGAATGCACGAAAAGGTTTGGATGCCGCACCGCGAGAGTGCAACACCCAAACCCGAAGACGATGGTGCCGCGAGCTTACTGAACCGGGCGGGCCGGGTCGGCAGTCCACTCGGCCATCGAGCCGTCATACATGGCAGTGTTCTTGTTGCCGGCGACTTCGCTCAGCGCGAACCAGGCAATCGACGCCCAGTGGCCGGTGTTGCAGAACACGATGTTCTCTTCGCCTTCGGAGAGACCCACGCCTTCGGCCAGCGCCGCAATGGTTTCCGGCAGGGCGAAGCTCGCATACTCGGCGCTGTAGAAGTTGGAGTGCGGGATATTGACGGCGCCGGGCAGAGTGCCGGCAACACGCGCCACCGGGCTCTTGCCCTGGCCAAGATACTGCTCCTGGGGGCGGCCATCGACCAGCTTGGTGCCGGCATCGAGCGCCGCGGCCACGTCCTCGGTGGTGGCGCGCAACTGCGGCTGCACCTCGTAGGGGAACTCAACGGCCACCGGCGTCACTGCCTCGGCAACACGCTCGCCACCCTGGGCGTCGTACTGGCGCCAGCCGCCATCCAGAATGGAGACAGCGTCATGGCCGAGATACTTGAAGGTCCAGTAGACCCGGGTGGCGCCGCCGAACTCGGAGGAGTCGGTGCCCCAGGGCACGATCACCACGTGGTCGTCGCCATCGATGCCGAGGTTGCCGATCAGCTCGGCAATCTGCTCGTCGGGCGGGATCTGGCCGGGGACACCCTGGACTTCGGTGCGCCAGCCGGCGCTCGCGTAAGGAGCCACAACGGCATTGGCGATGTACGGCAGGTCGCCGAGATCAGTCCCCTCTATGTCATCGCGGATGTCGAGGATGACGACGTTCTCGTCGGCGGCATTGGCCTTGAGCCATTCGGCCGTCACCAGCGGGGTA
The DNA here is from genome assembly GCA_023431205.1 of Pseudomonadota bacterium. Lineage (GTDB taxonomy): Bacteria > Pseudomonadota > Alphaproteobacteria > Rhizobiales > Devosiaceae > Devosia. The sequence continues at coordinate 9,400 of JAEYXQ010000169.1, forward strand.
ACGTCGGCAGCCTGGACGGCAACAGGAGCAGCCACGAGCATGGCGGCGGCGGCAAGGAAGGAAAGACGCATGTGAAGGCCCTACGGAAAATCTACACCGATCGTATCGACTTAACCGCTCCCGGGCGACACCAGCGGTCCCAAAGCCACAGCGCTGCGGGCAAAAGGTGACCATTGTTGGGGCGGGAGGAGGAATGGAATTGCTTGGGTGTCGCGGGACCGATCCAGCCGAGCACTGGCGTTCCGTTGTGGACCCATCGGCCGAATGGAGCGTTGAGGTGGGCAACCAAGGGAGCCTCTTCATGGCCGACTACCAACTCACCCTCAGCAACGGCACCAGCATCGGCTTCACCGATGAGCGCGAGCTGGACGAGATCATCGAACAGGTGGTGTCCGAAGGCTATCTGCGCATCAGCGGGGAGCGGACGCTTGTCGACCAGGGCACGCCCGTAGAGGGCGACTTCGTCGCCTTCGAAAGCCACATCCTCAGCATCTCGACGTAGTATCCAGGCCTCAGCTCAAGAAGGATCGAGCGATGACGTTCAAGGACAAGGTAGCATTGGTGACCGGCGCCGGATCTGGCATCGGTGAAGCCATCGCCAAGGAACTGGCAGCCGCGGGCGCCAAAGTCGTATTGGCCGACATCAGCAGGGAAGGTCTCGATCGGGTCGCCAGGGAAATCGGGACCTCCGGTGGCGAAGCTGCCACGGTTATCGCCAACAGCGCCTCCGCAGACGACAACAAGGCCGCCGTGGAGCTGGCGCTCAGTAGGTTTGGCAAGCTCAACTATGCGGTGAACAATGCCGGCATCGGTGGCAAGCAGGCCCCCACGGGCGATCTCGACATCGACGACTGGAACAGGGTCATCGACATCAACCTCCACGGCGTCCTTTACGGCATGCGCTACCAGATCCCGGCCATGCTCGAGGCGGGCGCCGCCGACAGCGCCATCGTCAACATGGCCTCGATCCACGGCGCGGTCGCCGCCATCGGCAACAGCGCCTATACCGCTGCCAAGCACGGCGTTGTCGGCCTCACCAAGAATGCCGCTGCCGAGTACGGGCCGCAGGGGCTGCGCATCAACTGCGTCGGCCCGGCCTATATCGACACCCCGCTCCTCGGCAACCTGCCGGAGGAGTTCCGCACCCAGCTCATTGCGCGCCATCCCCTGGGACGGCTCGGGCGCGCCGAGGAAGTGGCCAAGGTCGTACGCTTCCTGCTGTCCGACGACGCTTCCTTCGTAACCGGCAGCTACTACCTGGTCGACGGCGGCTATACCGCGGTCTGAAAACGACTGCGGCGGCCACCAGGGCCGCCGCAGCTTCGCCAATCGATCCGAGGATCAGTTCTTGGTCACGAGACGGTAGTAGACGAAGTCCGAGTTCGAGCCGTTCACATAGCCCTCGACGTTCTCGGCCATGGCGATCTGCAGCGCCGCCTGGAACATGATCACGATCGGGCTTTCGGCCTGAACCTGCTTCTGCAGTTCCGTGTACATCTCGTTACGCTTGTCCTGGTCGGCTTCGGCCAGCGCAGCGTTCACCGCGTCGTTCATCTCCTGCGGCACGGCCCAGGCATTCCGCCAGGTGGTGGTTGCCGTGTAGTTGTCGTCCGCGTTGTTGGAGTTGTACGCGAAGGCCTTGGCGTTCGAGTGCGGGTCCATGAAGTCCGGGCCCCAGTACAGCAGCATGGCTTCGTGAGTGCGGTCACGGTACTTCGTGATCACCTGGGCGCCGGTGCCGGGCAGGATCTCGAAGTTGATGCCGGCTTCGGCGAAGGTCGCCTGCAGCGACTGCGCGATGTCGGTGAACGGCGCCGAGTTGATCACGTCGAGCGTGACGTCGATCGGCGTTTCGACGCCTGCGTCGGCCAGGATCTGCTTGGCCTTTTCGACGTCGAGGCTAAACGGGGTCTCGTCATAGGAACCCGGGAAGCCCTTCGGCCAGAACGCCTGGTGCTTTTCCATCTGGCCCTTGAGGAAGGTCTCCGTCATCCCGTCATAGTCGACGAGATAGCGAGCGGCTTCCCAAACGGCCGGCGGGGTCAGCTCGTCGGTCTTCTGGTTGAACGACAGGAAGTGCACGGCCGCCTGCGGGTAGGTCTCGACCTTCACGCCGTCGCCGAGGCCGCCGATCTGGTCCGGCGTCAGGTTCTTGGCAATGTCGATGTCGCCGGAAGTCAGCAGCAGCTGCTGGGTCGCAGCTTCGGCGACGTGACGGATCAGCACCTGCTTCATCGCCGGAGCGCCGTTCCAGTAGCTCTCGTTGGCGGTCAGGCGCACGAGCTCGGCCGGGCGGTAGTCGGTCAGCACATAGGGACCAGAACCGGCCGAGTTGGTGTTGAGCCAGGCGTTACCCCAGTCGCCGTTCTCCTCGTGCTCCATCGCCAGCACTTCGTCGACAATGGCGCCGGGACGGGCAGCAAGGACGTTCAGCACGAAGGCCGAAGCGAAGTCGCCGCTCCACTTCACGGTGACGGTGTTGCCGTCCACGGTGACCATCTCGTCGATGTTTTCGGGGGTCCAGCCGAGCTGGGTCAGAATGAACGCGGGCGTGAGGTTCAGCGTCACGACGCGCTTGAACGAGAACTTCACGTCTTCCGGACGCACCGGGTTGCCGGAGGCGAAGGTGGCGCCCTCGCGAATGGTGAAGGTCAGTGACTTGGCGTCTTCGTCGGCCACCCACTCGCTGGCAAGACCGGGCGCGAGAACGGTGGTGTCCGCCGCGTCGTACTGCACCAGCTTGTCATAGAGGTTGGCGTTGATCTCGCCGGCCGAGAACTCGTAGGCCTGCGCGGGATCGAGCGCGACGATGTCGTCGATGTTCTGGGCGATCACCAGCGCGTCGGCCGGCGTCGCCGCAAAGGCGGCTCCGGTTGCCAGCGGCAGGGTGAGCGCTGATGCCAGAAGGGCAGCGCGGAAGAGCTTCATGAGCGTTTCTCCTTGTGGGTAACTTGCTTCTTAACCGGCTTGTTGACGCCGGTTTTCGGTTTCGCCACCGCCATGCGCGGGCGGGCAGTGGAGCGAAAGAGGGCCAGCGTGCCCGTCCAGAGCAGGCGCGCCGGTTTGTCGGTGTGGTTGGACCACGAATGGGGGCGGTTGCCGCGGAAATGCAGGCTGTCGCCGGCATTCATCACCATCTCCTCGCCATCGAGGCGCTGGGTGATGGAGCCCTCCAGCACGAACAGGATTTCCTCGCCCTCGTGGGCGACGGTTTCCGAACGGTATCCGGGGGGCACCGTCATCAGGAAGCTCGAGAGCTGATTGCCGGGAAACTCCGTCCCCAGCCGCTCGTAGATGATGGACGAGCCGTCGACCGAAAAGCGGTTGCGCTCCCCTGCCCGCGTCAACGCCTCGTGGGTCGCCGGGGCCGAAACGAAATAGTCGATGCTGACCCCGAGCGCCCGTGCAATCTGCGCCAGCGTACCGAGGGATGGGGTCGCATGGTCGCGCTCCACCTGGCTCAGATATCCCACGGAGACGGCAGCGGCTTCGCCCAGTTCAACCAACGTCATCTGCTGCTGGCGGCGACGGGCGCGAATGAGCGCTCCCACCCGCGGGTGCCCCTTCTCCTCGATCGCAGCCGCTTCGTTCACGTGGCCGTTCCATCAAAATTTTTTTGATGTAAGCAAATTTCCTTGTAGAATGGAAGGACGATGTGAGGCTGCACGAGCGTACGGACTGGTTCCGGAAACGCCGGCAAGCCATTGTTTTGAAGCGAAGGGATCATTGTGGCGCTAGAGCAGAACCTGACCCAGCCGCCGGACTACGGCGCCCAGCGCCGCCGTGTCGGGCGTGGCGTTGTCACCCTGGGCAGCTTTGCGCTGACACTATTCCTGACCTTTCTCGGCCTGCTCGCCATCACCTTCTTCATCGGCCGGGTGATCCCCATCGATCCGGTCCTGTCCGTGGTCGGCGATCGCGCCACCCAGGCGCAGTATGACGCCGCCAAGATCGCCATGGGCCTCGACCGCCCGCTATGGGAGCAGTTCATCTCCTATGTCGGCAACGTGTTCACCGGCGATCTCGGAAGGTCGGTGTCCACCGGCCGCCCCGTGCTGGAAGACCTCAGCCGATTTTTCCCCGCCACTTTCGAGATGGCGACGCTCGGCATCCTGATCGGCATAGCCCTGGGGGTTCCGCTCGGCGTCACCGCCGCCGCCCGCCAGGGCTCCTGGCTTGACCAGGCCATCCGTGTGGTCGGCCTGCTCGGCTATTCCGTCCCCGCCTTCTGGCTTGGCCTCGTGGGCCTCGCCCTCTTCTATGCCCGCCTGCGCTGGGTCGGTGGCCCCGGGCGCCTCGACATCTTCTACGATGGCCTCGTCCAGCCCGTCACCGGCATGATCCTGATCGACAGCCTTATCCGCGGCGAGATCGACATCTTCTGGAACGCCGTCTCCCACATCATCCTGCCGGCCGCGGTGCTCGGCTTCTTCAGCCTCGCCTATATCGCCCGCATGACCCGCTCCTTCATGCTCGAGCAGTTGAGCCAGGAGTTCGTCACCACCGCCCGGGTCAAGGGCCTCTCCGAACGCGTGGTGATCTGGCGCCACGCCTTCAAGCCGATCCGCGTGCCGCTGATCACCGTGGTCGGCCTCTCCTATGCCGGCCTCCTGGAGGGCTCGGTGATGATCGAAACCGTGTTCTCCTGGCCCGGCATCGGCAACTACCTCACCACCGCGCTGCTCAACGCCGACATGAACGCCGTGCTCGGCGCGACCCTGGTCGTCGGCGCCGTGTTCATTGCCATCAACAAGATCTCGGACGTGCTCTACCGCGTCCTCGACCCGAGGGCCCGCTGATGTCCACCCGCGACTGGCTTCTCGCCGACTCCCCTACTTCGCGCATGCAGGCCAATGCCGGCCGCTTCTACCGCGTGGTCATCGCCCTGGTGCGCAATCCGCTCTCGGCGCTGGGGCTGGCGATCATCCTCCTGCTGCTGTTCGCTGCCGCCTTTGCGCCTTGGATCGCGCCGCACTCTCCCACCGGCCAGAACCTCTCCGCACGCCTGCTGCCGCCCTCCGGCGAATACTGGATGGGCACGGACGAACTCGGCCGGGACATCTTCTCCCGCGTCATCTGGGGTTCGCAGATCACCCTGACCATCGTGCTGCTGGTCGCCCTCATCTCCGCCCCCCTGGGCCTCTTCATCGGTGCCATCTCCGGCTATTTCGGAGGCTGGGTCGACCGCGTGCTGATGGGCTTCACCGATATCTTCCTGTCGCTGCCCAAGCTGATCCTGGCGCTGGCCTTCGTGGCCGCACTCGGCCCCGGCATCAACAACGCCATTATCGCCATCGCCATCACGTCCTGGCCCGCCTATGCCCGCATTGCCCGGGCCGAGACGCTGACCATCCGCAATGCCGAGTACATTTCGGCGGTTCAGCTCGCGGGCGGTGGTCCCATCCGCATCATCGTCCAGCATATCCTGCCCCTGTGCACCTCCTCTATGATCGTGCGCGTCACCCTCGACATGGCGGGCGTGATCCTGACCGCTGCCGGCCTCGGCTTCCTCGGCCTTGGCGCCCAGCCGCCCCTGCCGGAATGGGGCGCCATGATCTCGCGCGGCCGCACCTTCATCCTCGACCAGTGGTGGGTCGCAACCATGCCGGGCTTTGCCATCATCATTGTCTCGCTCGGCTTCTGCTTCCTCGGAGATGGCCTGCGCGACGTCCTCGACCCCAAGAGCGAGGGAAAAGGCTGATGATTCTCTACACGAGCACGGCTGTCTCGGCTCCTTTGTCTCCCTCCCTCTTGAGGGGAGGGATCGAGGGTGGGGGTCCAGCAGTGGGCCACCGCGCTACCCCCCACCCCAACCCTTTCCCTCAAGGGGTGAGGGAGGAATCCTCCATGCGCTTGGCGCTTGCTGGAGCCACCCCATGACCACCCTCCTCGAAGTCGAAAACCTGCGCGTCAGCTTCCCCACGCACCGCGGCCGCGTCGAAGTGGTGAAGGGCCTGTCCTTCACCCTCGGTCGCGAGCGGCTCGGCATCGTCGGTGAATCCGGCTCCGGCAAGTCGATGACCGGCCGCTCGATCCTCAAGCTCATCCGCAAGCCCGGCCAGGTCACCGCCGACCGGCTGCACTTCGACGGCATCGACATCCTCGCGCAAAGCGAGCGGCAGATGCGCGACATCCGCGGCGCACGCATCTCCATGGTGATGCAGGACCCAAAATTCTCGCTCAATCCGGTGATGACGGTCGGCGCCCAGATCGCCGAGGCGCTGGTTGCGCACCGGAAGCTGCCGCGCGGCGACGTGCACGCCCGCGTCATCGAAATGCTGCAGGCTGTCCGCATCAACGATCCAGAACGCGTCGCCCGCCTCTATCCGCACGAAGTCTCGGGCGGCATGGGCCAGCGCATCATGATCTCGATGATGCTGATCCCAGAGCCCGAACTGCTGATCGCCGACGAGCCGACCTCGGCGCTCGACGTATCCGTACAAGCCCAGGTCCTCGACATCATCGACGACCTCGTCACCCGCAAGGGCATGGGCCTGATCCTGATCAGCCACGACCTCGCCCTCGTCAGCCGCTACTGCGACCGCATCCTGGTGATGAACGCCGGCCACGTGGTCGAGGAGTGCGCCGCCGGTGCGCTCGACCAGGCGCAGCACCCCTATACGCGCGGCCTGCTCGCCGCCATGCCAACCATCGACGAAGGGCGGGACGAACTGCCCGTGCTCGATCGCACCCAGTGGGCCGGCACATGACCGCCATCGCAATTTCGGATCTCGACATCTCCTACGGCGACACCAAGGTGGTGTTCGGCGTCGATCTCACCATCGGCGAAGGCGAGAGCTTCGCCCTCGTCGGCGAGTCCGGCTCCGGCAAGTCCACCATCCTCCGGGCCATCGCCGGCCTCGCTCCCGATTGGACGGGTGCCATCTCGGTAATGGGCGAACCGCGCAGCCACCATGTCGACCGGGCCGTGTCGCGCCAGGTGCAGATGGTGTTCCAGGACCCCTACGGGTCGTTGCATCCCCGCAAGACCATCGACGCGACGCTATCCGAGCCGCTCGCCATCCACGGTATCGGCAACCGCGGCGAGCGCGTCGAGGCCGTGCTGCAGGCCGTGGGTCTCGACCAGCGCTTCCGTTTCCGCTTCCCGCACCAGCTTTCCGGCGGCCAGCGCCAGCGCGTCGCCATTGCCCGGGCGCTGATGCTAGAGCCCAAGGTGCTGCTCTTGGACGAGCCCACCTCGGCGCTCGACGTGTCGGTGCAGGCCGAAATCCTCAACCTGTTGAAGCGTCTGCGACGCGGACAGGGCCTCACCTACCTCCTCGTCACCCACAACCTGCCGGTGGTGAGCTTCCTCTGCGACCGTCTCGCCGTCATGCGGCAGGGCCGCATCGTCGAGATCGCCGACGTGGCTCAACTCAGGGCCGGCAAGCTGGACGATCCCTATTCCCGCGAGTTGCTCGCCGCCACCGAAGGCGCCTGAACCTCGATCCACCCTCCCCTCCAGGAGGCTGGGTGGGGTGGTCGCGCACCGTCCTCGCCCACAACTGCCCAAGGACCATCAATGACTGACCACACCCCTGCCCTCGCCGCCTTCGATGCCGCCATCAGCAAGGCACAGACTGCCGAAGAGGCGTTCCGCGCCCTGCAGGACCTCGCCCGCGCCACCGTCGGCGCCAAGCTGTTCACCATCATGCTGGTCGACATGGAGGCCGAGCTGTCCCGCCGCGCCTATACCAGCGACCCGGAAAGCTACCCCACCTCGGCCACCAAGCCGCTGAACTACGGCCCCTGGTTCGACATCGTTCATGGCAAGCGCGAGTTCTTCGTTGCCAACACCATCGAAGACATCGCCAAGGTGCTGTTCGACCACGAGCTGATCAATTCACTCGGCTGCCAGTCGGTGGTGAACGTGCCGATCATCCTCAAGGACGAACTGGTCGGGTGCATGAACCTGCTCGACGTCGCCGGCCACTACACCCCCGAGCGCCTGCAGACCATCCGCGACGTGCTCCTGATCCCCGCCAAGCTCGCAGTGCTTGCAGCCCGCTGAGCCAGCCGTTCCTGCCCTACCTCCCCTTCGAGTGGAGCGAGGCGACGAACACAATGCTCCAGCAGGTGCACCCGACGTAACACCGGCCCGCCCCTCCCCCGCGAGCGGGGGAGGCTGGGTGGGGGCTCTCTCGCCGCTACGCCGCAGACGCAATCAGCGAGGCGTTACCCCCCGCCGCCGTCGTGTCGACACACACATGCCGCTCGAGCTGCAGCCGGCCGATCTCCCCCCGTCCCGTGATGATCGGCAGCAAGGCGCCCTCACGACGGCTCAGCGCCTGCCGTATCTGCTTGAGCCCGGCATCGTCTCCGAACCACGCCACCGCATCGAAGCCTCCGGCCGTGGCCAGCGCCGCGACATCATCGGCAATCTCGGCGCGGCACCCTGCCCGCTCCGCCATCTGCCGCTGCACCAGCATGTTCTCTTCGGTCGGCCCGAGGCACAGCAGCGTCCCGCGCGGCACCACATGGAGCCGGTTGCTCTCACCGGTCGGCCCCGGCAGGTCGACTACGCCATCCTGCAGGCTGCTGCCGGCCTGCGTGAACCGCGGCAGATAGTGCGGCCCGCCCGCTTTCGGACCGGTGCCGGACAGCCCCTCGCCACCGAAGGGTTGTGAGCCCACCACCGCGCCGATCTGGTTCCGGTTGACGTAGATGTTGCCGGCATGGACCTGCCCCGCCAGCCGCTTCACCCGCGACGAGATACGCGTGTGCATGCCGAAGGTCAGACCATAACCCGACGCGTTGATCGCGGCGATCACCTGCTCGAGTTGGTCGCCGCGGAAGGTCGCCACGTGCAGCACCGGCCCGAAGATTTCCTCGGGAATATCGGCAATACCGCCCACCCGGATCACTGTCGGACCAACAAAGGTGCCGCCCGCGTCCGGCGCTGCAAGCCGGTGAATCACCTGCGTCTCGCGCGCGGCAACATATGCGCTGATCTTGTCCCGCGCCGACCGGTCGATGATCGGCCCGACATCGGTCGCCAGTTCCCAGGGATTGCCGAGGCGCAGTTCGTCCATCGCGCCCTTCAGCATCTCGATGGTGCGCTCCGCCGCCTCCTCCTGCACATAGAGGATGCGCAGTGCCGAGCAGCGCTGCCCGGCCGACTGGAAGGCTGACGCCACCGCGTCGCGAACGGCCTGCTCGGTCAGCGCCGTGGTGTCGACGATCATCGCATTGAGACCACCGGTCTCGGCAATTAGCGGCGCCCGCGGGGAGGCGTGCTCCGCCATCGCCCGCTCGATCGCCCGCGCCGTCGGCAGCGACCCGGTGAACGCGACCCCGGCAAGGGCCGGGTGGGACGTCAGCAGCGTTCCGACCCGCGGTCCGCCGGGCAGCAGTTGCACTGCGTCGGCCGGGATGCCGGCCTCGTGCATCAACTGCACGGCCCGATGGGCGATCAGCGGCGTCTGCGGTGCCGGCTTGGCCAGCACCGGGTTGCCCGCTACCAGCGCAGCTGCAATCTGCCCGGTGAAGATCGCCAGCGGGAAGTTCCACGGCGAGATGCAGACGAACGGGCCGCGTGCCGATCCGGTCGGTTTCGTCGCCTCGTCGGCATAGTAGCGCAGGAAATCCACAGCCTCGCGCACTTCCGACACCGCGTCCGCCCACGTCTTGCCCGCTTCCCGAGCCAGCAGCGCGTAGAACTCGGCGGCATTGGCCTCATAGAGGTCCGCCACCCGCCGCAGCAGATCGGCCCGATCACCGACGGGCCGGGAGGACCAGTCGCTCGCCACGGCCGCGGCAAACGCCTCGTGCACCTGTGCCTCGCTGGCTTCGACCACCACCCCTACCCGGTCGGCCGCATCCGCCGGGTTGATCACCGCCAGCTCTGTGCCACCGGCGGCGCTCATCGCTCCCAGCGGCTCCTCCCCCCACCGATGCGTCCGGAACTGCTGGCGCGCCGCATCGGCCTCGCCGAACGCCACCGGGTCGGTCAGGTCCAGCCCGCGCGAATTGCACCGTCCACCGAAGATGTCCATCGGCTTGGGAATGGCAGCATTGGGGATGCCGTCGCCCAGCGCCAACAACCTGCCGATCGGATCTTCGGCGACGGTCTCCGACGGAATGTCGTCATCGGCGATCTGGTAGACGAACGAGCCATTGGCGCCGTTCTCGAGCAGGCGCCGCACCAGATAGGCCAGCAGGTCCTTGTGCGCCCCGACCGGCGCATAGATGCGCGTCGTCGTCGCGTGCTGCTTGCGCAGCACTTCATGCAACTGCTCGCCCATGCCATGGAGGCGCTGGAACTCGTAGCTGTCGCGGCTCCGCCCCGCGGCATTGCCCAGGTGCAGCACCGCCGCGGCCGTATGGGCATTGTGGGTCGCAAACTGCGGATAGATGTGCTCGGCCGCAAACAGCTTGCGGGCCGCCGCGATGTAGCTGACGTCGGTTGCCGCCTTGCGGGTGTAGACCGGATAGCCCGGCAGCCCCAGCACCTGCGCCCGCTTGATCTCGGCGTCCCAATAGGCGCCCTTCACCAGCCGCACCATGATCTTGCGATCGAGCCGGGCCGCCGTTGCTTCCAGCCAGTCGATCAGCGGCAGCACGCGCTTGCCATAGGCCTGCACCACCACGCCGAACCCGTTCCAGCCGGCCAGTTCCGGCGTCTCCAGCACCGCCTCGATTACATCCAGCGACAGGTCCAGCCGGTCCGCCTCTTCGGCGTCGATGTTGAAGCCCATGTCCGCCCTGGCCGCGGCCAGCGCCAGCTTGCGTGTCGCCGCCACCAGTTCGACCATGACGCGATTGCGCTGCGCCACCTCGTAGCGCGGATGCAGCGCGCTGAGCTTGACGGAAATGCCCGGATTGTCGCGCACCGCGCCATGGATGCAGTGCGGCGTCAGCGCCTCGATGGCATGGAGATACGCCTCGAAATAGCGCTGTGCGTCGTCCGCCGTCCGCGCCGCCTCACCCAGCATGTCATAGGAATACCGGTAACCGAGCGCTTCCGGTTTGCGCGCATGCACGATGGCCTCATCGATGGTGCGCCCGAATACGAACTGGCTGCCCATCAGCCGCATGGCGTGGCCCACCGCAGTACGGATCACCGGCTCGCCCAGCCGCGCCACCGCGCGATGCAGCGCGGTCCTGGGTCCCACTTCCGGCTCCCCGAGCACTTCCGCCGTCAGGTTCAGCGCCCACGACGAGAAGTTGACCAGCGGGCTCGGCGACCCGCCGAAATGGCTGGCCCAGTCGGCGCCGCCAACCTTATCGTGGATCAGGGCATCCACCGTCTCGCTGTCCGGCACCCGCAGCAGCGCCTCGGCCAACGACATCAGCGCCAGCCCTTCCTCGCTGTCGAGCCCGTATTCGGCCAGGAAGCTCTCCATCAGCCCGAGCTTGGTGCCGCCGCGAACCGCCTGCACTAGGTCCACCGCGCGCGAGGAAATCTCTTGTCGCGCCGCCGCATCCAGTCCCGTCTCGTCGATCAGGCTGCGGACGAGTTCGGTCTCGTCGGCATGGAGGCGGGAATGGAGGACACGGCGGGCATCGGAAGCGGAAATCATGGCAGGACACCTGGGACAACTGCCCGATTGTGCCACAGGCTCCGCAGGCGATCCGCCTGAACTGGCGCGCCTTTACAGGCCAATGCTACATAGAAGGTCACTCACACAGGACAACCACCCATGGATCGCGCCGGAACCAGCCAGTTGGACCAGATCGATCGCCGCATTCTCGATGAGCTCTCGCGCAATGGCCGCATCAGCATTGCCGAGCTCAGCCGCCGGGTAAACCTGTCCAAGACCCCGTGCCAGGCGCGCATCAGGCGGCTCGAGGAACAGGGCTATATTCTCGGCTATCGCGCCGTGGTCGACCCCACCCGCCTCGGCCTGCCGCATGTCGCCTTCGTCGAGGTGCGTCTGAGCGACACCCGCAAGGCGGCGCTGGAAGCCTTCAACAAGGCCGTCCGCGCGCTGCCCGAGGTGGAGCAGGCCCACATGATCGCCTCGAGCTTTGACTACCTGCTCAAGGTGCGCACCAAGGACATCGCCGCCTATCGTGAGGTGCTGGGCGAGAAAATCTCCGCTCTGCCCCACGTCGCCCACACCTCCACCCACGTCTCCATGGAAGCGGTGAAGGACGACTCTGCCGACTAGGGTTCTTCCGCCTGCTCCGCCGCCTCGATCTCCGGCTCGTTGGCCGCGATGGTGATCCCCTCGCCCTCGAGCGCGTCGCGCACTTCGCGCGCCAGGTCCACCGCTCCCGGCGTGTCGCCATGGAGGCAAATCGAACGCGCCGTGGACTGGAGCACCGTGCCGTCCGCCGCGACGATCTCGCCATTCTTCGCAATCCGCAGGCAGCGCTCGATCACTGCTTCCGGATCCTCGATCACCGCGCCCGCTTCACTGCGCGGCACCAGCAGCCCCTCGGCCGTATAGGCGCGGTCGGCATAAGCCTCCCGGATCAGCGGCATGCCCACCGCCTTGGCGGCCCGCACCTGCTGGGAGTTGTCGAGCGCCAGCACCGCCATGGTCGGGTCCATTGCCTGGATGGTGGCAAAGATGCCGACGGCAAACGCCAGTTCCTCAGCGGTCTGGTTGGCGAGCGCCCCGTGCAGCTTCACATAGCCCAGCTTCACGCCCACTTCGTCGGCGATATAGCGCACCAGGAACAGTTGCGAGCGGATCTGCCCCAGCAACTGGTCGAGCGGCATCACCACCCGGAAGCGCCCGAACCGCTTGCGGTCGACATAGCCCGGATGCGCCCCCGCCCGCACGCCACGAGCCTTGCAGATCCTGAGGATGTGCCGGATCGTCTGCGCATCGCCGGCATGGCCACCGCACGCAATCGAGGCACTCGACACGATCGAGAGCAGGTCCTCGTCCGTTCCCATGCCCTCGCCGAGATCGGCATTGAGGTCGATCGAGGTCATCGCGCCCGGCTCCGCATCAGTCGCTGCGCATGTTCCACCGTCACCGGCCTGAACGCAACCGCAGTGCCCGGTCGCATCTGCGCCAGGCGGTCGAGATCGGCGCTGATCACCGTCGCGATGCGCGGATAACCGCCGGTCGGCTGATGATCCCGCATCAGCACCGTCGGCGTGCCGTCTCCCAGGATCTGGATATCACCCGGCACCACCGCGTCCGAGACCAGCCCCAGCATGCGCGTCTGGGCGAACACGCCCTCCGGGTCCTCCAGCCGCACGCCCATGCGATCCAGCCGCGCGGAAATCCGAAAGTCACCTCCGACGAAGCGCTCGCGCACGGCCGCACTAAACCTGTCGGCATGCAGCCCCCAGACAACACGGATCGGCCCCTCCTCCGGCACGGTCGCGACCGAACCCGTAACCGGCGGCTTACCCTCGCCAATGATCCGGATATGGTGCCCGGCCACCAGTGCCCGTCCGCCCAGCCCGCCAAGGGCCACGCGGCTGTTGGTGGCCATGCTGCCCATCACCAGTGGCACGTCAAGGTCGCCGCCGAAACGGATATAGCCGTAATTGCCCCAGGAGCCGGGCGTCACCGAAAGCCGCTGCCCCGCAGCCAGTTCCGCGCTCCCCGGCCAGTCCAGTTCACCGCCGTTCTGCGCGACGCTGAACGCACCGCCGGCAAAGCCAACGCGGCACCGCCCCTCCACCAACTGCACCTCGATACCGGCCCGGGTGAACTCGATACCCCCTGCGCCCGCACCGGCAACCAACCCCGCCAGGCGAAACGCCTCCCCGTCCATTGGACCAGAAGCCGCGACACCGTGCGCAAGGGCGCCGAACCGTCCCTCGTCCTGGATGGTGGTGAGGGGCGACGCCCGCACGATCCGCAGCACGGCCGTCACGGCGTCACCTCGAAGCGAACAACGTCCCCCGCGGCCAGCCTCGTCGGCGGCATCGCCTCGGGATCGAAATTGCGGAAACTGGTCGAGCCGATCACGTGCCAGCCCGTCGGCATTGCCGTCGCCGCTATGGCGGTCTGCCCCGCGGCGAACAGCACGCTGCCCGGCGGCACTTCCGGCCGAACCGCGTCGCGGCGCGGCACCACCAGCCCCGGCT
>JAEYXQ010000174.1 GCA_023431205.1 Pseudomonadota bacterium
CGATTGGGTGGAGCAGGATTGTCGCCAGCGCGGCAGTGACCGTTACCAGCGGCAGCAGCCACAGGATCACCCGGCGCGTCCCGAAGCGCTCGATGATGCGGCTCGAGAACAGGAACATCGAAAGGCCGCCGAGCGGCTGGCCGATGAGCACGAGGCCGAGCTGGCCTTCACTCAGGCCGATCGCGAGTTGAAGGTCGGGGATGCGGGTGTGAATGGCCCCGGAGGCCAGCGCATGGGTGAAGAACAGGGCTATGATGCGCCAGTGGAGGATGAACGGGTGCATGGATCGCGCCGCTATTTCGGTCCTGGATCCATCAGCACGTGCAGGCGGTCCGCACCGAGACGCGCCAGCTTCAGCATCAGCGCCTTGCGCCGCGCGGGCGCGAGTGGCGTCAACGGGCTGTCGCGCAGGATGGCGCCGTCATGACCGTCGGCGACCATCAGCCCTTCGGTGGCGGGGAAAATATCGGGATCGAGCTCGGGCGGCTTGGCGAAGAAGAACTTGTCCGAGAAGTCCCGGTATTCGGGCCATTTGCGGTCGACCTGAAAGTCGATGAGGCTCGACTTGATCTCGACGATCCAGATTTCGCCGCCGGGTCCGACCCCCAGGACATCGGCGCGCCGGCCACTCTTGAGGGTGACTTCGGCATAGCAGGCCATGTCGTAGGTCTCACGCAGGAGGCGCATGACCCCGCGCTGCACGCGCAGGGCCGTTGCCGACTGGCGACCATCGACGATTGGCCCAAGTTCAGCCATGGGGCGGCAACGGCTCGGGGGTGCTGCCGATCGGGACCCGCGACGGCCGAGTGGGCAAGGCGAAGGTCGCGGCCCACAAGCCGGCCAGCAGCAGCGGCAGGCAGACCAGGTACGAATTGCGAATGCCCAGATGTTCGGCGACGAAGCCCAGCAGGGGCGGCGCGAGGAAGAACACCACGAAGCTCACCTGTCCCAGTGCCGCCACGTTGACGGCGGACGGGCGGTCGGTGCGCTGCGCGGCAGCAGACACGGCGAGGGGATAGACGGCAGAGCAGCCGATGCCCATGAGCGCGAAGCCGGCCAGCGCGACCCATGCGGCCGGCGCCAGCCAGACCAGCACGACGCCCAGGCTTGCGAGCCCCAGCAGCACCACGGCGACACTGCGAGCGCCAAAGCGGCTGACGACCGGATCGGCCGACAGGCGCATCGCCGCCATGAAGAAGGCGAACAGGGTCAGCCCCATGCCGCCGATGAAGGGATCCACGTCGAAGACATCGCGCATGTAGATTGCGGACCAGTCGATGCCGGCGCCCTCGACCAGGAAGGCGGCGAAGCCGATCAGGCAGAGCGGCAGCAGGCCCCAATGGGGGAAGGCGATGCGGTGCTTGCCGTCGCCATGGGTATTCGGCGGCACCGGTGCGCTGCGGATCCCGGCGATGATGCTGCCGCCGATCACGCAGATGACCAGCGCCATCAGCCCAAGGTGGAGGCCGGCGGAAAGTCCGGACTGGCGGATGCTCGCGCCTGCCAAGGCAGTGACGAAGAAGCCGACGCTCCAGAAGCCGTGGGCGGTGTTCATGTAGCGCTTGTCGTACTGGGTCTCCAGCCGGTCGATCTGCACGTTGAGATTGATCTCGAGCGCGCCCGAGAGCAGGCCCGTCACCAGCAGCACGGCGAAGACTGCCACTGCCGAGTCCAACCACGGCACGAGGGCAAGTAGCAGGGCAGGTCCGAGCACAGTGAAGAATGCGGTAGTGCGGGCGCCAAGGCGCTCGATCGCGGGTGCACCGAGGGTGAGCGAGATCAGCGAGCCGATCGACATGCCGATCATGGTGAGGCCGAGCTGGCCTTCGGTCACGCCGAGATGAGTCTGGATGTCGGGCAGGCGGGACATCAGCGCCCCGGTGATCAGGGCGAAGAAGAAGAAGCAGGCATAGATGCGATGCTGGGGCGCCAGGTTCATTCTGCCGGCACCTGCTGCATGGCGGCACGGGGCTTCAGAGCATGGCTGGTGAGCAGGCTGAGGATCACCAGTGGCAGGCCCAGGCCGAAGGTCCAGCGGATGCCGAAATGCTCGGCGACGTAGCCGAGCAGCGGCGGGCCAACGAGGAAGGCAACGAACGAAATCTGCGCCAAGGCGGCCACGTTGACCGCCGCGGGGCGGTCGGTGCGCTGCGCGGCAGCGGACATCGCCAGCGGGAACAGGGCGCTCGAGCCGACGCCGATCAGGGCGAAGCCGACATAGGCGAGAGCGAATGTCGGCGCGGCGAACACCAGCACCACACCGGCTCCAAGGATGACCAGCAGCGCCCGCGCCACGACAACGGGGCTGAAGCGCTCGACCACGCCATCGGCAAAGAAGCGGGCGACGGCCTGCGACCCGGCAACCAGCGCCACTGCGAAGCCGGCCCAGAACGGGGCGGCGGCGAATTCGTCACGCATATAGATGGCGGACCAGTCGATGCCCGCCCCTTCCATCACCATGGCAGAGAGGCAGACGCTCACCAGGGTGAGGATTGCCAGGGTGGGGGCGGCGAAGCGCGGCGCCGGTTCGGTGCTGCCGCCGGTGCGGTGCTGGGCCGGCTGGTAGCGGCCGAGGATCAGCCAGGTGGCGATACCCACCACCGGCACCATCGCCAGGAGGTGCATCTGCGGCGATACGCCGGACTGGGCGATGAAGGCGCCGGAGAGGCCGGCAAAGAAGAAGCCGAAGCTCCAGAAGGCATGGGCCCGGCTCATGATGCGGCGGCCGATGGCATGTTCGACGCGGTCGGCCTCGAGATTGATGATGATCTCGATGCAGCCGATGGTGAGGCCGACCGGGATCAGCAGCAGGAACAGGGTCAACGGATTGGGTGACCACACCGCGAGGGCGTAGAGCGCCGACAGCAGGGGAATGCCCCCGACCAGCACGCGGCGGTAGCCGATGCGCTCGAGGATCGGACCGGCAAAGGTCAGCGACAGGATGGTGCCGACACCGGGGCCAATCAGCGCCAGGCCAAGCGCACCTTCGCCCACGCCCATGGCCTGCTGGATGGCTGGAATCCGCGGGTAGAGGCTGCCCATGCAGAACGAGTAGATGAAGAAGGCCGCAAAGACCCTGATCTGCGGTGGCAGATCGAGACCAATTTTCATGTCAGGCAGACTCATACGCAGGTACAGCGGCGACCCTAGGGAGAGTCGCAGCGCAGGGATATATCGCTTTTGCAACGTTTGTGCTGCCCGTTGCAACAGCTTGGTCGTCTCAGGGGCGGGCCAGTTCGCCCCTGAACAGCGGGCCATGCGTGCGCATCAGCTCGGCGATCCGTTCGGTGACGGTCCGCACCGCTGGCGTATGCCGTTCGTCATGGTGACACACCAGCCATTGGTCGGTCTCCAGTTCCTCGATGACGGGCGCCACCCGCACCAGGCGCTCGTCGCCATCGCCGACAAAACACGGGAACACCGACAGACCGGCGCCATTGGCCACCAGCTCGCGCACGCTCAAGGCATCATTGCCGCGCACGGCGATGCGGTCGGCATGCCGCGCATGCAGCCAGCGAGCCGAATGCGTCTGGCTGCCCTCGCCGGCCACCCCAACGAAGAGACCGGCCTTGATGCCGTTGATCAGGTCGCGCCCGGAGTAGAGGCCATAAGCTACCTTGCCGATCAGGCGGCCGGCGAGCCACTGCTCGGTTGGACGCTGGTTGCGGATGCCAATGTCGGCATTGCGGCGGCCAATATCGACCTTCTGGTTCGCGGTGACCAGTTCGAGTCCGAAGCGGTCCTCCACCGACCACAATTCGCCAATGTGGCGGGCGAGGAACGCCGAGGTCCAGGGGCCGGCAGACACCCTGACGACGCGCTCCCCGATGGCACCATCCTTCCAACGCTTGAGCGACAGCATGGCCGCTTCCACGTCCTCGGCGCGGGCGAGCAGATCCTGGCCTGCCTGGGTGAGTTGGTAGCCGGTCTGGCTGCGGTGAAACAGCGCCTCCCCGACCTGGCGTTCGAGCGCAGTCACCCGTCGCCCCAGTGTGGCGGCACTGAGCCCCGTCGTCTTGGTGGCGGCAGTCAGACCGCCAAGGCGCGCGACATCCAGAAAGAGCCGCAGGTCATCCCAACTGAATTCCATTTTTTCAGTTCTGCAACGCTCCTTGCGATCCTGTCTATAGCGCCGGGGCAGCTCTGGAGCGAATATCCGGACGTTGCCGCTGAACGTGGTGGCCACCTTCAGGCTCATACCGACAGAAACCCAAGGCGCTGCAGTGCGGCGCCAACGGTGGAGCCTTCGCTGATGAAAGGAGCACCTCATGCATCCCTTGACCCGCAAATACTTCGAATGGCGCGACCGTCGCATCGCCATCCGCAAGCTGCATCAACTCGATGACCGCATCCTCGCCGATATCGGCACAAGGCGCGACGCCATCGACCGGTTCGTCGCCGGCTCCGAAAACTGCCTCTGAGGAGAACGC
>JAEYXQ010000135.1 GCA_023431205.1 Pseudomonadota bacterium
TCCTCGATGATGGTCGGGCCGGCCTGCAGCGGCTCGAGCACACCACCGATGCCGACGCCGCCGGACAGGTGCACGTTCTTGCCGATCTGGGCGCAGGAGCCCACCGTAGCCCAGGTGTCGACCATGGTGCCCTCGTCGACATAGGCGCCGAGGTTGACGAAGCTCGGCATCAGGATCACGCCCTTGCCGATATGGGCGGAGCGGCGCACCACAGCCCCGGGCACGGCGCGGAAACCAGCTTCTCTCCAGCGGTTTTCGCCCCAGCCCTCAAACTTGGTCGGCACCTTGTCCCACCAGGAGGCGCCCTGTGGCCCGCCGTTCATCACCTGATTGTCGTTGAGCCGGAAGGACAGGAGCACCGCCTTCTTGAGCCACTGGTTGACCTGCCAACCGTCGCCCGCCTTCTCGGCGACGCGAAGCTCACCGCGGTCGAGCAGGTTCAGGGCCGCGTCCACTGCATCGCGGATCTCGCCGCTGGTACCGAAGCCGATATTGGCGCGATCCTCGAAGGCGGCATCGATGATGCGTTCGAGTTCGGCGGGGTTCGCAGTCGGCATGGCAGGCTCCTCGGATGTGCGGCCGGACCATAGCCGGGCACGTCCTGCTGTCAACGGCGCTGGAGGTCAGCCCTGGATACGGTCCCAGCGATTCTGCTGGGTCAGCAGAGCCCGCACATAAGCCATGTTGCTTTCAACCTGCTCGGGCGGCAATTCGGCAGCATAAAGGGCGCGCGACTCGTCAAACCTGCCCTGCAGCCCCACGACCAGAGCAAGGTTCTGCCGCGTCTGAGTGTTGGCACCGCGCATCTGCACCGCGCGGCGCAGGTGCCTCTCGGCAGCATCGAGGTCGTTGGTCATGGCATAGGACAGGCCGAGATTGGTCTCGATGGAGGCTTCGCCCGGTGCGATCAACTGCGCCTGCTGGTAGAGCTTGCGCGCCTCCTGGTTGCGGCCCATCTGGTCGAGGGTGGCGCCCTTTACCAGAAGCGCATTCCAGTCAGGCATGTCGGGCCGGATGACGCGGTCGAGAATGGCCAATGACTGCTCGAGCCGGCCATCGGCGGTCAGCGCTTTGGCGTAGGCGACGGCGATGGTGGGGTCCTGCGGATAAAGGCCGACGCCCTGCTCGAGCACCGCTACCGCCTGCTGGCTCTGCCCCTGCGCCCGGAGCGCGGCGGCGAAGTGCACGATGGTGCTCTTGTCACGCGGATTGCGCTGATACTTGACGGAAAGATCGGCCACCGATTGCTGCGCCGCGCCCGCGGGCAGTCCGGCATAATCCGGAGAAGGCATGCTGCCGCGATTGGATGCACAGGCCGACAACAGCACAGCCATACCGGCGACCGCACAGGCGCGAGCGAAGGCGCGGTTGCGGAGGCGAGCGATCATCGGCGGCTCCTGGTGGTCTGGTCCATCTCCGCGAGCAATAAAACATTAACCCTAACGCGGGGTTAAACCGGGCCTTCCCGGCGTTGCGGGTGGGCGTTGCTGCGGGTAAAACCGGCCGGCCTTCCGGAGAGTACACATGGCCGAGCCCGCTACCCTGCCCATCCACTTCGTCGGCGAGAACCGGCTCGGTACAGCCCGGCTCACTCCGGCACAGGCAGGCTGGGCGAGCGCCAATGGTTTCATCGGGCAGAAGGGACGCCTGCTGCCCTTGCCGGACGAGGCTGGACAACTCTCAGGCTACGCCTTCGGTACCGGAGCAGAGGCCAACCGCCCGGTGTTCGTGGCGGGGCTCGCGGGGGCAGCACTGCCCGAAGGCCGCTATCGGCTGGTGGGCGAGGTTGGTGACGCCACCCGGGCCGCGATCGCGTTCCGCCTCGGCGCCTATCGTTTCGACCGCTACCGCCAGCAGGGCGCAACTCCGGACCTCGAGTTGCCGGACGGTGCTGACGCGGCCGAAGTGAGCCGGCAGGTCGCAGCCGCGACTTTGGCCCGAGACCTCATCAACACGCCGCCCAACGAACTTGGCCCGGACGCGCTCGACCGCGCTATCCGCGACTTCGCCGCCGAACGCGGCATCGCTGTCTCGGCCACGGTCGGTGATGAGTTGCTGGCGCAGAACTTCCCGCTGATCCACGCGGTCGGCCGGGCCAGCGCCCAGGCGCCGAGACTGCTCGACCTCACCTGGGGCAATCCGGAGCATCCCAAGGTCACCCTGGTGGGCAAGGGGGTGACGTTCGACACCGGTGGGCTCGACATCAAGACTGCCGCCGGCATGCTGCTGATGAAGAAGGACATGGGTGGCGCGGCCAACGTGCTCGGGCTTGCGCACGCCATCGTCGACGCAGGCCTGCCGGTGCGACTCAGGGTGCTGATCCCCATCGTTGAAAACGCCATCAGCGGCTCTTCCTTCCGTCCGGGCGACATCATCCGCTCACGCGCGGGACTCACCGTGGAGATCGGCAATACCGATGCCGAAGGGCGACTGATCCTTGCCGATGCGCTTGCCTTCGCCGACGGCGAGAAGCCGGAGTTGCTGCTGGACATGGCAACCCTCACCGGGGCCGCCCGAGCGGCGCTGGGCCCCGATCTGCCGCCGCTCTACGCGACCGACGACACTCTGGCGCGTGACCTTGTTGCCAGCGGCTTGAGCTGGGAAGACCCGCTATGGCCGATGCCGCTGTGGAGCCCTTACGAATCGATGCTGGCATCCAAGGTGGCCGACATCAACAACGCCGGCAGCGGCGGGTTTGCCGGATCGGTGACCGCGGCGCTGTTCCTGCGGAAGTTCGTGCGCGAGGCGCGTCAGTGGGTGCACCTCGACATCTACGGCTGGGCTCCCGAAGCGCGGCCTGGACGTTCGGCAGGTGGCACCGACCAGGCGATCCGCGGCGTCTATGGTGTGCTGCAGCGACGCTACGGAAGCTGACCGGCGTCAGTTCTCGATCAGGTCGACGCCGATGGCCTGTTCCATCGGCTCGTCCATCACTTCCGTCCCGGCTTTCGGGAACAGAACCGGCGCCAGCGCAAAGCCGCCGACAACAGCAATGACCATCACCCATCCGGCCACTTTCTTGTGGCGCTCGATCAGGGCGGTGGTGGCCGGGCCGAAGAAGTAGAACAACCCACAGGGCACGAAGAAGCGCAGCCCGCGCCCGATCAGGCCGTAGATCACAAAGGTCCAGATATCGAGCCCGGCAACGCCGCTGGTGATGGTGATGACCTTGTAGGGGATCGGGGAAAGAGCCCCGATCAAAATCATCAGCGGACCGTTCTCGCTGAAGCTGCGGCGGAGCGATTCGAACCCGTCGCCTGCTCCGTAGAAGTCGACAATGGCGCGCCCGATCGAATCAAACAGGAAGTGGCCGATGGCATAGCCGGCAAGTCCGCCGAGCACAGACGAGACCGTGCAAATCGCAGCCAGGCGCCAGGCTCGACGACGATCCGCCAGGATCATCGGAGCCAGCATGATCTCCGGGAACACCGGTACGATCATCGCCTCGAGGAAACAGATCAGGGCCAGCATGGGCTCGGCCAGGCGGTGTTGGGTGGCCTGCTTGAGGCGGTCGTAAAGCCCGGGTTTGCCGGCTGCGGTGGTTTCGGTCATGGACGTCCGGAGTTGTGGATGATCACTCAATTACCCGGATGGTCCGGTCGCGCGAGCAAATTTTCCGTCAATACCCGCGCTTACGATCAACCACATTCACGAGAGGCCGGCCCGCTTCGTGATTGCGGATCACGCGCGAAAAGTAGCGAACGCCGCTCTTGAGGTCCGAAATCGCCGCGATGTGGGGTGTGATGTAGCAGGTCTCGATATCCCATAGCGGGCTGTCCGCCGGCAGCGGCTCGGTTTCGAACACATCGAGGCTGGCGGCGGCGAGGGTGCCATCGCCAAGCGCTCGGACGATATCGGCTTCCCGCTGGTGTCCGCCGCGGGCTGCATTGACGATCACGGGGCCACCGGCAAGGCGATCCTTCCGCAACTTGCCGAAGGTCTCGTAGTTCAGTATCCCCGCAGTCTCGGGCGTAAGCGGCAGCAGGTTGACGAGGATGTCGGTGCCCGAAAGAAACGCGTCGAACTCGCCGTCGCCGGTGAACAGCTCGACACCGTCGAGTTCTTTTGCCGTGCGGCTCCATCCGCGCAGGGTGAAACCGAGCGCGGACAAGCGCTTCAAGGCATCCTGTCCGAGAACGCCAAGCCCCATCACCCCCACTGTGGTTTCGCTCGCGGACGGGGGATAGAGCTGACTCCAGCGCCGGGCCTTCTGATCGGCACGGAAACGGCTGAACAGCCGGTGGTGCATGGTTACCTGGGCCACCACGTAGTCGCTCATCCGCTGCGTCAGGTCCTCGTCCACGAAACGGACGATCGGTACCTCCGGCAGAGCGGGATGCTGGAGCAGCGCGTCAACCCCCGCGCCCAGCGACAGGATGGCTTTGAGCCCCGTCAGCCCTTCGAAGGCGTCGGGCTTCGGCTTCCAGACGTAGATGTAGCGAACCTGGGACCGGTCGAAAGCGTCACCCCGGCGAACCACCGGATAGGGTGCGAGTGCCTCGGCGAGGGCGGCGGCCCAAGCGGCCTCATCAACATCGGAAAGGTGCAGCAGCAACATGGGCGCCTCCATCGTCACAAAAATAAGGGCCGCACCCACAGAGGATGCGGCCCTTTCAATATTCTGCGTTGCGCAGCGGCTTACTGAGCGGGTGCGGTGGCCGGCCCGCCGGTTTCGCTCGCACCGTCAGCCGCAGGAGTGCCGGGCAGAGGCGGAGCGGCTTGCTGACCGCTGGTTGTCGGCGTGCCCTGCACCGGAGTGTCGGACTGGGTCTCGGTCGGTGTATCAGTGACCGCCGCCGGGGCCTGCTCGGTGCTGACTTCTTCCGCCGGGGCGGTAGCGGGATTTTCTTCGGCAGCGCCCTCTTCGGTGGCGGCTGCACCCTCATCCGTGCCCTCTTCGGCCGGTGCCTCTTCCGGAGCCGGGAACGGCACCGGGCTGGGCGACAGCGTCTGCAGGTAGGCCAGGATGTCGGCGCGCTCTTCGGCGCTGCGGACACCGGCGAAATTCATCTTCGTGCCCGGCGCATAGTCAGCCGGACGGGTCAGGAAGTGGTCGAGGCTGTCATAGCTCCAGGTCCGACCTTCGGCGTTGTAAGACAACAGGATGTCCGAATAGGCAAAACCGGGAACGCCGCCCTCGGGCCGGCCGACGACGCCATAGAGCACCGGGCCCTGCTTGTTGGGCTCGCCCTCACCGAAGTTGTGGCAGGACTGGCACTTGCGCACGGCGGCGGCGCCACGCTCGGCGCTGGCGCTGGCCAGCAGCACGCCAAGCGGCACAACCGGCTCGGCGCCGGCTTCCGCCACTTCCGTGGTCGGCTCGGGCTCCGGCAAGTTGTAGCCGGGGCCACGGTTCTCAATCGGGTGGTAGATGGATTCGGCAACGAAGCCCACGCCCATCACGAACAGCAGGGTGCCCAGTACGGCGCCCATGATCTTGTTTAGCTCGAACGAATCCATCTGGTCTCTCTGCCGGTCCATCCCCGCGGACTTCTAACCGGACCCGGATCGCTTTTCGATAGCGGAAAAGCGCTTTGCCTCAACATCCGGGGGTCCGATGCGGGCGGAAGATAGTCGCAACCCCCTGGGTGCGCAACCATGCTCCTGTTGGTGCGACAATTCCCCGCCGCCGACGAAGTTGCTCCGGCGCCGCCGAATTGACTCCCCGCCCGGGGGAGCGCAAAAGCCCGCCATCCACAAGTCACGGGGCACACATGACCAAGCAGATTGCCTTTCAGGGCGAGCCCGGCGCGTTCAGCCATGCGGCAGCTCTGGGCGTTTTTCCCGGCGCGACCTTCCTGCCCCACGTGACCTTCGAAGAGGCGATGGCGGCCGTTCAGAACGGGGCCGCAGACAGGGCAGTGCTGCCGGTCGAGAATTCGCTTTATGGGCGCATCACCGACATCCACCACCTGCTCCCCGAAAGCGGGCTCTTCATCGTCGGTGAAACCTATCTGCGCATCGAGATGAACCTGCTCGGCATCCCGGGCGCCACGCTGGCAGACATCAAGGCGGTCCAGTCCCAGCCGCCAGCGCTTGGCCAGTGCCGCAAGTTCATCGCCGATCACGGGCTGCGGACGATCAACGGCGCGGACACTGCCGGATCGGCTCGCGAGGTTGCCGCTCGGGGCGATGCAAGCGTTGCAGCCATCGCCTCGCGTCTGGCCGGAGAGATCTATGGCCTCGATCTGCTCAAGAGCAACATCGAGGACGCGCGGCACAACACTACCCGCTTCCTCGTCATGTCCCGCGACAAGCAGGAAGCGCCGGCCGGCGGCCGGGTGAAGACGACCTTCGTATTCCGGGTCCGCAACGTCCCTGCGGCGCTCTACAAGGCCATGGGTGGCTTCGCCACCAACGCCGTCAACATGACCAAGCTCGAAAGCTACATGGTCGGCGGCGCGTTCACGGCGACGCAGTTCTATGCCGATATCGAGGGGCACCCGGACGATGTAGGCGTGCAGCATGCCTTCGAGGAGCTGCGCTTCTTTACCGACCGGTTCGACATCCTCGGCGTCTATCCGGCCTCGGAACCGCGCTAGGGTGCGGGGGCCTAGCCCCCACCCATGCCCGCCGTCAGCGCCGGATCGAAGGCGCGGATCATGGCGGGCGCCATGATGACGATGAACAGGACCGGCAGGAAGAAGACGATCATCGGCACGGTCAGCTTCGGCGGTAGTGAGGAGGCCTTCTTTTCGGCCTCCATCAGCCGGGCCTCTCGCCCTTCCTCAGCCATGACGCGCAGCGCCTGACCGACGGACGTGCCGTAGCGATCAGCCTGGATCAAGGCGGTCATCACCGCCTTGACGTTGTCGAGGCCGGTTCGCCGCCCGAGGTTCTCGTAGGCGCGGGAGCGATCTTCCAGAAAGGACAGTTCGGCCGTGGTGAGCGCCAGTTCCTCGGCCAGTTCGACGCTCTGGCCGCCGATTTCCTTGGTGACGCGCTTGAACGCGTGTTCCATCGACATGCCGGCTTCTACGCACAGCAAGAGCAGGTCGAGCGTGTCCGGCCATGCCTTGCGGATCGAGGCCTGACGCTTGTTGATGGCGTTGCGCAGCATCAGCACTGGCAGGTAGGCACCCAGCAGGCCCGCGCCCATGGCGTAGACTAGGTTGAGGTAGACCGGCCGATCCCCCGGGGTCACCACCAGCAGATAGAACGCGGCGAAGACGAATATGCCGATCGGGGCAGCGAAGCGCTGAAACAGGTAGGTGGTCAGATGCCCCTGGCCCCGGTACCCAGCCATGGCAAGCTTGTCGACCGTGCCTTCGTCCTGAAAGGCCTTTCGCAGGTCGAGCCGGTCGACCACCGTTTTCATGTAGGAGCGGGCTTCGGCGGGTGCGCGAATGGAGCGGCCCTGCGTTCCGGCCTGATTGCCGCGCAAGCGCGCCATTTCCTCTGCCCGCATCTTCTCGCGTTCGAGTGCCACCCGCTTGATGCGGCTGCGCATCTCCGTGCGGGTCATCAGGCTTGAGCCGAAGGTGAAGACCACGGCCGCGGCGGATATGGCGGCAAGGACCGCCACCAGGAACTGCGGGTCGACGAGAGTTTCGAGGGTCATCTGCCGCGCCTCTAGAAGTCGAACTTGACCATGCGAACCATCACGAACACGCCCATGGCCAGCATCAGGGCGGAAGCACCGAGGCAGATCATCCCGATCGGCGTGGTAAACAGCGGCTGCAGGTAGGTGGGCGACATGATGCTCACCAGCGTGGCCACCACGAACGGCAACGAACCGATGATGCCGGCCGAGGCCTTGGCCTCGGAGGACATGGCCTTGACCTTGAGCTTCATCTTCTTGCGGTTGCGCAGCACGCGCGCGAGGTTGCCCAAGGCTTCCGACAGGTTGCCGCCCGCCTGCTGTTGCACCGAGATCACCACGACGAAGAAATTGACCTCCGGCAGCGGCACCCGCTCCAGCAGGACCTGCACTGCCTCGGTCATGGACAGGCCGAACGCCTGCTGATCAAGGACGCGACCGAACTCGGACCTCACCGGTTCCCTGGCATCGCGCGCCACGAGACGAACGGTGTCGTTGAGCGGCAAGCCGGTCTTCACACCGCGTACAATCGCCTCCACGGCGTTCGGAAGTTCGTCGAGGAACCGATCCTGGTAGCGGCGGCGGCGGAAGTTCAGGTACATGCGCGGCAGCACATAAGCCCCCGCGAGCGCGAAGATCGCGGCGAAGAACCACGGGACCTGCACCAGGACCAGCACCAGGAAGGCGACGATCCCGAAGATCACCGAGTTGCGAATGAACTTGCGCGGCGCCGTGGAAAGGCCAGCCTGGAAGATCAACTGCGTCAGGGTCAGCCGTTTGCGGGCGTTGAGGGCGTCAGACTGCTGCTTGAGGGCCTTCTGAACGTTGCGGCGACGCTCTTCGCGGGTCCGGGTCGCGCTGGCTTCGAGTCGATTGGCGCGCAGATCGCCCTGAAACTGCTGCATCCGCTTCTTGGCCCGGTTCGAGCCGAAGGCAGACGGCACCAGCGCGTATCCGGCGGCACCGACGGTGAGCATTGCGAGCAGGGCGACGAGCAGCGCGGTCATGGTCTCACGACTCCAGGAGTTCGCGGTGCTCGGTGTTCGACTTCTCCAGCGCCTCAACGAGATTGGCTTCCTCGTTGTAGTAGCGGGCGCGTTCGGCGAACTGGGGCTTGGTGATACCGGTCGAGCGGTGGCGGCCGATCAGCATGCCCCCGGCATCCTCGCCGAGGATGTCGTAGAGGAAGATGTCCTGAGTGACGATCACGTCCCCTTCCATGCCGATGATCTCGGTGATGTGGGTGATGCGGCGAGACCCGTCCCGCAAGCGAGCGGCCTGAACGACCACGTCGATCGACGAGGTGATCATTTCGCGAATGGTGCGGCTCGGCAGCGAATAGCCGCCCATGGTGATCATGGATTCAAGTCGGCTCAGCGCCTCACGCGGCGAGTTGGCGTGGAGGGTGCCCATCGAGCCGTCGTGGCCGGTGTTCATGGCCTGCAGCAGGTCGAACGATTCGGGTCCGCGCACTTCGCCGACGATGATGCGTTCGGGACGCATGCGCAGGCAGTTCTTGATCAGATCACGCATGGTGATCTCGCCTTCGCCCTCGAGGTTGGGCGGGCGGGTTTCAAGACGCACCACATGCGGCTGCTGCAACTGCAGTTCGGCGGAGTCTTCGCAGGTGATGACCCGCTCGTCCTTCTCGATAAAGGCGGTGAGGCAGTTGAGCAGCGTCGTCTTGCCCGAACCGGTACCACCGGAGATCAGTACGTTGGCGCGAACGCGGCCGAGAATGCGCAACACCTCCGCGCCCTCGGAGGAGATCGAGCCGTATTTGACGAGCTGCTGAAGGGTCAGCTTGTCCTTCTTGAACTTACGGATGGTGAGGGCGGCGCCGTCGATCGCCAGAGGCGGGGCGATGACGTTGACGCGCGAGCCATCGGGAAGGCGGGCGTCGCATATCGGAGAGGACTCGTCGACGCGACGCCCCACCTGCGACACGATACGCTGGCAGACGTTCATCAGGTGGGCATCGTCACGGAAGCGGACGTTGGTCAGCCGGACCTTGCCACCGACTTCGATGTAGCACTTCTGCGATCCGTTCACCATGATGTCGGCGATGTCGTCGCGCGCCAGTAGCGGCTCGAGCGGACCGTATCCCAGCACGTCGTTGCAGATGTCCTCGAGCAGGTCTTCCTGCTCGGAGATCGACATGATGATGGACTTGAGCGCGATGATCTCGGCGACGATGTCGCGGATTTCCTCGCGGGCGGACTGCTGGTCCATGGTCGCGAGCTGCGACAGGTCGATCGAGTCGATCAGCGCATTGAAGATCGCAGACTTGGTCTGGAAGTATTCCTTGGCGCGCTGGGCATCTGCCGGTGCCCGAACGTCCAGGACCTCGTCCGTGGTCACGGGGCGGCGGACGACCGTCTCGTCGGTACGGCGGGCCGCCGGAGCCGGTTCAGCCGGGCGCGGCGGCGGGCTCGCCACCGGCCGCGGAGTTTCGCCGACGCCGGGAGTGTTGCCTCCGAAAGTGGTACGCTTGCCGAACATGGATAGTCAGTCCTCTGGTGGGGTCAGGCCCGCTTCCGGAACAGCGAACCCAGCCTGAGACCGCTGGAGCGGCCGCCGGCCTGACCGGCCTGGCGGCCGGTGACATGCAGGCCGATGGACCGGTAGATGTCGTTGATCTTGTTGTTGGCGGAGACCTCGGCGATCATCTGGCCGTTGTTGGCGGCGGTGCCGAACAGCGCCGCATCGAAGCCAATGGTGCCCAGGAGCTGGCACTCGATGGAACTGGCGAACTCGGCCGGCGTGATCTCCGGCCGGCGCGGCATGTTCACCTGGTTCAGCACCAGGCAGGGCGCGTTCTCCGTGGGCCGGAGAGCCTTGAGGGTGTCCGACAGGTTCTTGGCGTTGCGCAAGTTGGCGAGGTCCGGCTCGGCGACGATGACGATTTCGTCCACCGCCGCCACGGTGTGGCGCAGCCAGCCCGTCCAGATGTGCGGCAGGTCCAGCACCACCACGGGCATGGCGTTCTGGCTGATCTCCACCACCTGCTCGAATTCGCGCTCATCGAAATCATAGGTGCGATCGAGGGTGACCGGGGCGGTCAACAGGCTGATATGGCTCGCAGCCTTGCTCATCAGCCGGTCCAGCATGGTCTGGTCGACCTTCTGGTTGGCGAGGATAGCGTCGGCGAGACCGTGCGGCGGGTCCTGGTTGAAGTTGAGGCCGGCCGTACCGAAGGCAAGATCCATGTCGAGGATCAGCGTGTCCTGGCGCAGCGCGCTGGCGATGGCCCAGGCAACGTTGTGCGCCACCGTCGATCCACCTGCCCCACCCTTTGCCGACAGAAACGCGATGGTGCGGCCGATCGGGGCCGCGTTTTCGGACGCGAACAGCTCGGTGATGGCGGCCACGATCTGGGGGGCGGTGGCCGGCAGGACGATGTACTCGGAGACGCCCGAACGGATCAGTTCGCGGTAAAGCTGCACGTCATTGACGTGGCCCAGCACGACGACGCGGGTCGAGGCGTCACACACTTCGGCGAGCCGCTCAAGTTCGGCCGGGATCTGCTCCGGCGACAGCGAGGTCTCGACGATCACGAGGTTGGGCGTCGGGTTCGCCTTGTAGGTCTCGATGGCGCCGTCGATGCCACCATTGTGGGTAGTAAGAGCCACCTTGGACATGCGGCGGTCATGAACCGCGCTTTCCACCAGTTGCGCCGTCTGCGAGTTCTCGCAGAACGCCTGAATGGTGATGCGGGGCACGAGCCGGGCACCGGAGGCGATCTCGGCCGCAGGCTCTTCCACCTTGGGGGTCTCGGGTGTGAGGAAACTCATCCGTCAAGAACTCCTGGGCCGGGGGCCCCAATGCCTTAGTCGAGTACGAAGCCAATCTGGCCGCTGAAGCTGCCGCGCATGTCGCCGCTGCCGGCGACGCCGTAGATCTTTTCGATCTTGCCGAGGAAAATCCCCTCGGCGTCGTTAGCGGCAACCGACGTGTCAGTCGGGACAGGGATGGTGCCGGCCGGGCTGGGCTGTACCAGGTACGGCGTGACCAGGATCACCAGCTCGGTCTGCTGCGTCTGGAAATCGCGCGAGCGGAACAGCGCACCCAGGATCGGGATGTCGCCGAGGCCAGGGAACTGGTCGATCTGCTGGCGGGTGGATTCCTGCAGCAGGCCGCCGATGGCGAGCGTTGTCCCCGCGGGAAGCTCTACAGAGGTTGCCGCCTGGCGCTTGGTCAGCGAACCGCTGGTCTGCGGTTCCGACACCGAAGTGTTGACGGCTAGGGACACCATGCCGTTGGCACGCACGACTGGAGTGAACGCCAGTTCCACGCCATAGGGGCGGAATACGACCGTCTGGTTGCCGAGATTGTCGGTGGTGGCGTAGGGGATTTCTCCACCGGCAAGGAACGTGGCTTCCTGGCCGGAGATTGCCGTCAGTGTTGGCTGTGCCAGCACACGCAGGCCTCCGCGGGTCTCCAGCGCCCGTATTGCGGCGTTGATGTTGAGATCCCCGATCCCGATACCCGTGGCGTTCAAGCCGTTGGAGGTGCTGAGTCCGGCCGCGGTGACGTTGTTGTTAAAGCTGAGATTGACGTTGCCGACGCTGAGGGCGCCGGACAGATTGATGCCGAACTGCTTGGCGACGTCGCGCTGAACCTCCGACACCGTGACCTGCAGCATGACCTGCTGCGGGCCGATCACCCGGATCAGGCTTCCGGCGCCGTCGCTGCCGGACAGGTCTGCGGCCAGTGACTCGGCCACGGCCTTGTCCTCGGCCGTGAGCACCGTACCGGTCAGAACGAAATGGGTGGCGCCGTCGATGGCTCGGTCAGATAGAGCCTCGACCTGGATGTTGGACCCGGGGATGACCCGCGCCAGCGTCGCCTCAAGGGCGGAACCGAGTTCCGAGGCGGCCTGCAAGACCTTGACGTCGAGGACAGCCATGGTGCGCCCGGCATCGTCGAGGAAGATGACGTTGGTGGTGCCTTCCGCCAGCCCCTGCAATATGGCGCGGGTGCGGGTCCGCATGATCCCGGCGGCAATGGAGGGCTGCGATACGATGACTTCGGACACACCCGCCGGAAGGTCGATCAGCATCGACTTGTTGATCTCGATCTGGACCGGACGAGTGGCGCCGTAGGACGCTGGTGTGATCGTGAGCTGCGCCTCCGACACCCCGGCCCAGGCCGGGGTGACGAGCGATAGGGACCCGGCGACCATCAGGATCGCCATGATGGTGCTGAACCGGCGGTGCATGCGAGTGCTGGCTGGTCTCGAGAGCATGTGTTGCACCTATTGTGGCACTTGGGCCGGTTCGAAGGGCACGGGAGCAGGCACAGCCGGGCTCTGCCCTATCTGCGGCAAGGGGGTGACGGACGTGTTGGCGAGCGACGTGCCGGACAGGACGGCCTGCTCGCGCCCGAACCGGATCAGGCGTACGGTCTGGTTGGACGGGAGGGGCTCATTCGTCTTCTTGAAATCCACCACGGACCGAAGCGTTAGGCTGAGTTGGCCACGCATGGAGGCATTGATCAGCGTCTCGGCCTGGGACGGGGTGAGTTCGAGCGTGGCGATGGTGTCGCCGGTAAAGGTTTGCGGCTGCGGCGCTACCTGACCCGAGGGGTCCTCGGCACCGCTGCTGGTGCCGAGTTCACCCAGGCGCTGACCAATGGCCAACACCCGGACATTGGCCAGGATCAGTTCCGACTGCTGCCCGCTCGGGGTCTCGGAAGTCAGCACCACATCGACATGGTCGTTAGGGACCACAAAGCCGCCGGCGCTCGACACGGCAGTCACGCCGACGGAAACGCCACGCATGCCTTCGGACAGCACTGCCGATAGGTACCCCTGGTCGGCCCGCACCAGCTTGGCCTCGCGGATCGGCTCACCGGGGAAAATCTCGAAACGCGCCACCGCGCCGGTCAACTCGACCGGCGCGTCCGGCATGGCCGCAACGGTCACGTATTCGGCGCGCAACGCTCCTTGCGGCCACTCCTGCCACTCCACGGCTGCGGGGTTGAGCCGCTCCCCAACGCCGATCGGGGTTTTCGCCACGAGGACCTGGGTGGTGACCTCTTCCACCACGCGCGGGGTGGTGTCTGCCTGTTCAACCGGGGGCGGCGCTGACCCGCGCGTGACGAGGAAAGCAGCAAGACCGCCGGCGATCAGAGCCACAAGCAACAGGATGAGACGCGCCGGCTTCATGCCAATACTCCGGTCAACTCACGGACGGTAAGGCCCGATTTCACCGGAGGCACTTTGGAGCCAAAGGGTCAAAGTTTGGTTAACCGCGTGTTTGCAGCCGCGGTTAACAACTCCTGAATTTCATTCAATTTGCATCAACTCGGCGCAACCACGAAAAGTCGCGGCGGATACTTGCCGCAGCCCGGTCTTGCCCGCCTAGTGGGAGAGCAGCTGGAAAATCGATGAATTCGAGTAGGTGAGCAGGCCCGCAGCAGCGAGGGCGACGCCATAGGGCACTCCGCTCTTCTTGTCGTGCAGGCGTTCGAGCCAGTGCCAGCGGGCCAACATGGGCGTCAACGGCATGCCACGCAGGGTCAGGATCGCCAGGGTCAGCAATCCGCCCAGGAAAGCGGCATAGACGAGATAGGGCAGCGTCAGGCCAAAGCCGAGCCAAAGCGTCGTTGCCGCCGCCAGCTTAGCATCTCCACCGCCAATCCAGCCGAAGGCGAAGAAGGCGAACCCCACGGCGAGGACGATCAGCGCGGCCGTGACGTGCATGGCGACCTGCTGCAGCGGCAGGTTCACCGCCAAGGCGATGATGAAGAAGCCGGCTACCAGAATCATGACCAGGCGATTGGAAATTCGCATGGTCAGCAGGTCGGAGGAGGCCGCAAAGGCCATCGCGAAGGGGAAGAAAAACAAAGCCAGTGTCGACATGGCACTCGCACTCCGGCGCAACACCGGAACTATAGGCTCGGTATGCTTAAGGATTGGAAAACAAGAAAGGGGAGGCGCTGCCCCCCCTTTGATCTCTGCAGTGCAGCCGCTGTTCCGATCAGGTGGTCGGAACGGTGACCCGCAGGCGGTTGGCAATACCGTTGAACAGGGTGCCGAGGTTGCCGCCGAGCAGACTGGCGGCAGTGATGATGGCGACAGAGATGAGGGCGGCGATCAGGCCGTATTCGATGGCGGTCGCGCCGGACTCGTCCTGCGCGAAACGTGCGAAGATGTTCATTTCCAGGCTCCAATTACGTCATAAGCTGACGGCATCGTTCGACACGTGATACGTCGAACAGTGGCGACGCTAGGCACCAGGGATTGAGATTGCGTTAATCTTGGAGCTCGTCACAGGAGGGAATTGCATCAAACTTTATCGATTCCAAGTATTCTATTAGCTCGCACCGAAGAACTAGAGCAGTAAATTCTTTTCTTATCTTCACCAATACAGGGACGAACAACGTAACCCAACGATCTCGCGCATTTGCGGTTTGTTCACCATTTTCCCACAAGATTCCTGGGCGTCGTTCGCCGTTCGGGGACAGGTCCATGCGTATCCCACTTACCATATTCATCGCCGCTGCATTGTTCAGCGCCTCACCCACGGCGCCAGCTCGTGCCCAGGATGGTGGCCCAATTACCGTGAACGTGAACATGGCCCGCGTACTTCGGATCAACGCGCCGGCTGCAACGGTGATCATCGGAAATCCGGGGGTGGCGGACGTCACCATCCAGGATCCGCAGACACTCGTGCTGACCGGCAAGAGCTATGGGCAGACGAACCTGATCATCCTCGACACGGCCGGCCAGCCGATTGCCGACACGCTGATCGAAGTTGCGCAACTGGCGGCCGGTACGGTGACTGTATACCAGGGCCAGACCCGCACCAGCCTCGCCTGCGCCCCGATCTGCCAGCCCACGATCACTCTGGGTGACGACGGCAACTTCTCGGCAAATGTCCTGGCCTCGTCGCAGTTGGTGCAACAAGCAGCAAACTGATCAGCAGACCAGACTGCGCTGTTCGGCAATTGGGTGACCGCCCCTAACGTTCGGTTAGCCCACTGCTGTTAGGCTGTGCGGCGATCAACCTACGAACACGGGCTCATGGCGCAGCGACGCAGATCCATGATCGACTGGCTTAAAAGGTGCTCCGTGCGCCTGGTGCGCAACGAGTCGGGGGTCACTGCCATCGAGTTCGGGCTGCTGGCCCTGCCCTTCTTTGCCGTCATCGGCGCGATACTCGAAACCTCGGCAATGTTCATCTCCAGCCAGGTCCTGGAGAGTGCGCTGCAGGATTCGAGCCGGCTTATTCGTACCGGCCAGACGCAGGCCGGGTTCACGCTCACAACTTTCCGAGCGGACATGTGCAGCCGGACCTATGGCCTGTTCGGCGACTGCAGCGGCATCTTCATCGAGGTCCGTCCGATCGGGGATTTCGGATCGGCAGCAGTGACCGCACCGGTCAACGTCGCCTGCACTGCGAGTTGCACCTGGACCAGAGCGCAGCAGTTTGACGACGGCGGCCCCAACCTGGTGATGATGGCACAGGCCTATTTCCGTTGGCAGACGATCGTCGGTCTGGATCTGGGCTTCAACAACCTCGGTGACGGCCGCCGCCTCCTTGGCAGCATCACGGTGTTCCAGAACGAGCCGTTCGGATGACCTGGCGCCTGCGGCACATGCGAGACCTTTTGCGTCGCTTTGCCAAGGGCGACCGGGCTACGGCAGCTATAGAGTTCGCCCTGGTGTTCCCGATCATGCTTGCCCTCTATGTCGGGACGGTCGAGGGCGGAGCGCTGATTACCGTCGACCGCAAAGTCCAGTCCGTTGCGGGCGCGGTGGGCGATCTGGTCGCCCGATCCAACGAAAACATCGCTGTCAGCCGCCTGACCGACTTTTTCCGGGCCGCCGGCGGGATCATGATCCCCTATTCGTCCACGCCCCTCATCCAGAGGGTCACCCTGGTCGAGGTTCGCCCGGACCTGACCACGCGGGTGGACTGGTGCCGCCAGTATGCCAACGGCGTCATGACGACCTGCTCCGTGTATCCCGCAGAATCGAGCTTCACCCTGCCCGC
The DNA here is from genome assembly GCA_023431205.1 of Pseudomonadota bacterium. GTDB lineage: Bacteria > Pseudomonadota > Alphaproteobacteria > Rhizobiales > Devosiaceae > Devosia. The sequence continues at coordinate 16,543 of JAEYXQ010000135.1, forward strand.
AGACCTCGTCAACCTGGCGCGGAGCCAGTACGTGGTCGTGTCCGAGGCCAGCTACTCCTACACGCCCATCGCTCGACTGGTGATCACACAGCCCGTGAACCTGTTCCGGCGAAACTTCTACATGCCGCGTTTCGGGGGCAACATCCGCCTTCCGTAAGCTGGAGCCGCGGCTTGCACCGCCGGTTCGGTCATGCCACAAGCCGGCGCACCCTTGTCGAGGCTCCCATGACTGACACCTTGATCCCCGTCTTCGACCTCGGCGGCGTCTTCGTCGACTGGAACCCGATGTACCTCTTCCGCAAGCTCTTCGAGAGCGAGGAAGATGCATTGTGGTTTCACGAGAACATCTGCACGGCAGACTGGAATCTCGAATTCGACGCGGGCGAAATCTACGCCGAAGGCGTCGCCAAGCTGGTGACGCGCTTTCCCCGATACTGGCGCGAGATCAAGGCCTTTGACGAACGGTGGACCGAAACGTTTGGACCGTTCATCCAGGGTACAATCGACATTCATAATGAGCTGGTGGAGCAGGAAATCCCCACCTTCGCCATCACCAACTTCTCTTGGGAGAAGTGGATGACGCGGCTGGGGGAATGGCCGTTTCTCGAGAAGTTCGACGGGGTGATCGTCTCCGGGCTTGAGGGGCTGGTGAAGCCGGACCCGCGCATCTACCGCGTGTTCTGCGAGCGGTACGGCCTGGCCCCGGATACCTGCGTCTTCATCGATGACAGCGAGCCGAATGTGGTAGCCGCGCGCAAGTTCGGCATGCACGCCATCTGGTTCAAGGACCCGGAGCAGCTGCGGGCAGAACTGATCGCCCTGGGTCTGCCACTCGCCACGAAGTAGCGGCTAGCCGAACCGCCCGCCGTTCTGGATGACCTCGATCTTGTACCCGTCGGGGTCGGTGGCGAAGAAGAAGCGAGCAACGGGCGTTTCGCCATTCTTGAAGTCGACAAGCTTGCCGACGGTAAAGCCCTCCGCGGTGAAGCGGGCATGCTCGGCATCGACATCCTCGACCACGACCGCCAGGTGGCCGTAGCCATCGCCCAGGTCGTAGGGCTCGGTGCGCCCCTTGTTGATGGTGAGTTCCAGTTCGAGCCCGCTGCTTTCAGCTGCCATGTAGACGAGCGTGAAATCGGCGAAGTCCAGCCGATCAACCACGGAAAGCCCGAACGCCTTCTCGTAGAACGCAACCGAACGAGCTTCATCGATGACGCGGATCATCGAGTGAACGAGCCTGGCCATTACTGCAGCTCCTACTTGGTGCCGTACATGCGGTCGCCGGCATCGCCGAGGCCGGGGATGATATAGCCCTTCTCGTTGAGATGGCTGTCGATCGCCGCAGTGTACACCGGTACATCCGGGTGGGACTTGGTGAAGCGCTCGATGCCTTCGGGAGCCGCCAGCAGGCAAAGGAAGCGGATGTCGTTTGCACCACGCTCCTTGAGCTTCTCGATCGCGGCCGTGGCGGAATTTGCAGTTGCCAGCATCGGGTCGACGACGATGATCAGCCGGTCCTCGAGGCTGGACGGCGCCTTGAAGTAGTACTCGACCGGCTCAAGCGTCTCATGATCGCGGTACATGCCGATATGAGCGACACGCGCAGCCGGCACGAGATCAAGCATGCCATCGAGCAGTCCGTTGCCGGCGCGCAGGATCGAAGCGAAGACCAGCTTCTTGCCCTTAATGGCGGGGGACTCCATGGCCGCCATCGGCGTCTCGATGGGGATCATCTCGAGTTCGAGGTCCCGCGTCACCTCGTAGCACATCAGGTGTGCGATCTCGCGCAGCAGTCGCCGGAAACCGGCGATGGAGGTCTCCTTATTGCGCATGATCGTCAGCTTGTGCTGGATCAGCGGGTGGTCGATGACCGTCACATTGCCCACGACCTTGCTCATCCGCTCACTCCGCTCAACTCAAAGGAAAGACCTGCCGTGGCGCCCGGGTGCGAGCCCCAGCCAGGCAGCTATGCTCTCGCCAATATCGGCGAAGGTAGAGCGGATGCCAATCTCTCCCGGCGGCAGGGCTGGGGAAAAGACCAGGATCGGCACCTGCTCGCGTGTGTGATCCGTTCCCGGCCACGTCGGATCGTTGCCGTGGTCTGCCGTAAGGACCAGGAGATCATCGTGGCGAAGCTTGCTGATCAGTTCGGGCAAGCGGGAATCGAACAGTTCGAGCGCTGCAGCGTAGCCGGGCACATCGCGGCGATGGCCATACTCGCTGTCGAAATCAACGAAGTTGGTCATGATGAACGCCCGGTCGGCCGCCATCTCGACAGCCTCGAGCGTCCTGTCGAAGAGCTGCGGAATGCCTGTACCCTTGAGCTTGTGGGTCACGCCCGAGCCGGCATAGATGTCGGAAATCTTGCCGATGGCAAAGACCTGGTTGCCGGCGGCGGCGTTGCGGTCGAGCAGAGTCGGCTCCGGCGGGGCGATGGCGAAGTCGCGGCGGTTGCCGGTGCGCTTGAACGACGTTGACGTTTCCCCGACAAACGGTCGCGCAATAATCCGGCCGATGTTCAACGGGGCGGTAAGTTCAAAGGCGATCTGGCAGATCTCGTAGAGCCGGTCGAGACCGAAATGCGTTTCGTGCGCAGCAATCTGGAACACGGAGTCGATCGAGGTGTAGCATATCGGCATTCCGGTCCGGATGTGCTCCTCCCCGAGCTCCGCAATAATGGTGGTGCCAGAGGCGTGCTTGTCACCGAGGATGCCGGGCAGGTTGGCCCGGCGGATGAACTCGGCGGTCAGTTCCGGGGGAAATGTGGGGATAGTCTGCGGGAAGTAGCCCCACTCGAAGGGGACCGGGACGCCGGCAATCTCCCAGTGGCCGGATGGGGTGTCCTTGCCTTTCGAGACCTCCCTCCCGACGCCGAAGCGCCCTCCCTTTGGCGTCGCTGAAAGGCCGGGCGGAAGCGTGCCGGTCGAAAGCTGGACTGCGGCACCGAGGCCCAGAGCATCCATGTTGGGGACGTAAAGGGGTCTGGACCGTACGCCGTCGCGGTCCGCCTTGCCGGCTGCCGCCCATTCGACGATGTGGCCGACAGTGTTGGCTCCCTCGTCGCCATAGACGGCGGCGTCAGGGGCGCCACCAATGCCGACGCTGTCGAGGAGGCAAACAATGGCGCGAGGCATGGGCTACTCCTTAGGGGCGAGACGGCCGGCGATCAACTCGTGCTGCGGAGCGGTGCCGCCCAGCCGGTAGGCGGCAAGGAGGCGGCGCTCAGCGTCAGCGGCGCTCGCCTCATCCGCTGCGTGGAGTCGAGCAATAGGCGTGTTCCGCCCGACGATGGTGCCGAGACCCACGAGCCGATCGAAACCCACGCGGTGATCGATGCTGTCGGTCGGCGTGGCGCGGCCACCACCCAGCGCCACGACAGCCATGCCAACGCCGCGGGTGTCGATGCTGCTGACCACGCCCTCCCCCTCCGCGAAAACGTCGCGGACGATCGGCGCGGGAGCGAGATGACGATCCATGTTGTCAACGAAATCCGCGGGCCCACCGAGCGCGGCGACCATGCGGGCGAAGTGCTCCGTGGCACGGCCCGAAGCAAGAGCCTCATCCACCAGAGTGCGGGCAGCTTCGGTCGACGAGGCACGGCCGGTCATCAGCGCCAGCTCGGCGCACAACGCCAGGGTAACCTCCTTGAGGCGGGGATCCTGGTGCTTGCCGGTGAGAAAATCGACGGCGTTGCGCACCTCGAGCCCATTGCCAGCGGCGCTGGCGAGTGGCTCGTTCATGTCGGTGATCAACGCGCTGGTCCTGAGGCCAGCACCATTGCCGACGCTGACAAGGCTCTGGGCGAGGTCCCTGGACTGCTCCAGCGTGGGCATGAAGGCGCCGGTGCCGGTCTTGACGTCGAGGATCAGGGCACCAAGTCCGGCCGCGAGCTTCTTTGACAAGATAGACGCCGTGATGAGGGCGATGGATTCGACCGTGCCGGTGACGTCGCGGATGGCATAGAGGGTCTTGTCCGCCGGGGCGAGATCGGCGGTCTGGCCGATGATGGCGCAGCCGACATCCTTCACCACGCGGCGGAACAGGTCGTTGCCGGGCTGGGTCTGATAGCCGGGGATAGAATCGAACTTGTCGAGCGTACCGCCGGTGTGACCAAGCCCGCGCCCTGAAATCATCGGCACATAAATGCCGATAGCTGCCAGGATCGGCGCCAGCATCAATGAGACATTGTCACCCACCCCACCGGTCGAGTGCTTGTCCGCAACGGGGCCGTCGAGATCGGACCAGTCGAGCACCGTTCCACTGTCGCGCATGGCCAGCGTGAGGGCGACGCGCTCATCCATGTCCATGTCGCGGAAGTAGACCGCCATGGCGAAGGCAGCCGCCTGAGCGGGCGAAACCGTCCCCTCGGCAAAACCAGCAATGAAGCGGGCGATGTCGCTCGGCTGGAGCGTCTCGCCGTTGCGCTTCTTGAGGATGACTTCTTGCGGAAGGAAGGTCATCACGCGCCGTAGGGGATCCAGACGTTCTTCACCTGGGTAGCCTTCTGGAGGAAGTAGTCCCCGGCAAAACGAGGATCAGCGAGGTCGTAGAAGAGACCGCGACTGGTCCAGGTTTGCTTCAGATTCCCGACCGAGGCCTTCTCGACCATGGCAGACTCTTCCGCAGGCCCGGCGAACCAGAGCCCGTCGACAGCGTCGTGCTCGGCCAGCGTCTTTGCGAGGACGGGGCTGGCCCCAGTGACGATGTTGACGACACCGGAGGGCACGTCTGAAGTCTCGAGCACCTGGTAGAAATCGGTCATTGACAGCGGTGCGTGCTCCGAAGGCACCAGCACCACCGTGTTGCCCATGGCGATCGCTGGCGCCAGCAAGGCAATCGAACCCAGCAGTGGACGCGAGGGCGGCGCAACGATGCCGAGGACACCGAGCGGCTCGACCATGGCCGCCGCAACGGCGCGCGTGGGCGGGTTGTGGACCGCACCATCATACTTGTCGGCCCAACCGGCGAAGGCGAACAGCCGCTCCACCGCGAGGTCGACCTCTGCCCCGCCATCGTCACCCGTCTGCGCCTTGATGCGCGCGGCAAATTCGCTCCGCCGGTAGTCGAGGTTCTCCGCCATGAAATAGAGGATCTGGGCACGGGAGTGCGCCGCGGTCGTCGCCCAGCCGAGCGCTGCCCGGGCGGCTTCCACCGCGTTACGAAGGTCCTTGCGGTTGCCCTCGCCGACTTCACCGACCGACGCGCCCTCAGGGCCGAGCACCGAGCGGTTGTATCCGCTGTCAGGCCGGGCCTGCTTGCCGCCGATATACATCTTCGCCGTCTGGTCCAGCGGGGCTTCATCAAGCGGGTTGGGCTTGGCAGCCGGGGATGCGGCGGCCGGCTCGGGAGCAACGAAGGGCTTCAGCGCCTTTTCCCATCTGGGTTTGAGATAGGCTGACATGCCCTCGCGGCCACCTTCGCGGCCGAAGCCGGATTCCTTGTAGCCGCCGAAACCCACCGCCGCGTCAAAATTGTTGGTGCCGTTGATCCAGACCACTCCGGCCTTGAGCTTGGGGGCGATGTCGAGTGCGAGATTGATGTTCTCGCTCCACACGGTGGCGGCAAGGCCGTAGCGGGTGTTGTTGGCGAGCTGCACCGCTTCTTCGGGGGTGCGGAAGCTCATCGCTACCAGCACCGGGCCGAATATCTCTTCTTCCACCAAGGTGTTGGCGGGCGAGACATTGGTCACCAGGGCGGGCTTGAGGAAGCAGCCGATGTCCGGGACTGGCCCCTCGGTCTCGTAGATCACTGCCCCTTCGGCCACACCGCGCTTCATCAGGTCGCGGATGCGCTCCACCTGCACCGGGGCGACCATCGCGCCGACATCCACGGACTTGTCGAGGGGGTCGCCGACGCGAAGGGTCGCCATGCGCCGCTTGAGGCGGGTGATGAACTGCTCCTCGATGGATTCCTGCACCAGAAGCCGCGAACCGGCGCAGCAGACCTGGCCCTGGTTGAACCAGATGGCGTCGACAAGGCCCTCGATGGCGCTGTCGATGTCAGCGTCTTCGAAAACGATGTAGGGGGATTTGCCGCCGAGTTCGAGTGACAGGCCCTTGCCGGTGCCGGCGGTGGCGGCGCGGATGATCTTGCCGACTTCGGTCGAGCCGGTGAAAGCAATCTTGTCGACGCCAGAATGGTTTACGATGGCAGCGCCGGTGTCCCCCTGGCCGGTGACGATGTTGACGACGCCCTTGGGCAGGCCGATCCGGTCGCAGATTTCGGCGAAGAGGAGCGCTGTCAGTGAGGTGAATTCGGCAGGTTTGAGCAGCACTACGTTACCGGCAGCGAGCGCAGGTGCGATTTTCCAGGCCAACATCAACAGCGGAAAGTTCCACGGGATGATCTGGCCGCAGACGCCGTAGGGGACGTGGTCGGGAAACGCGCCCTCGAGGTGGGTAGCCCAGCCGGCGTGATGGTAGAAGTGGCGGGCGACCAGCGGGATGTCGATGTCGCGCGACTCGCGGATCGGCTTGCCGTTGTCGAGCGACTCCAGGACCGCGAACAGACGGGCGTGCTTCTGCACCGCGCGGGCGATGGCATAGAGGTACTTGCCGCGCTGGTAGCCTGAAAGCGCGCTCCAGCCCGGCAGGGCGGCGCGGGCGGCGGCGACCGCCAGATCGACATCCTCGGCGGTGCCGTCGGTGATCTGGGCGAGGCTCGCGCCGGTGGCCGGATTGTCGGAGGAGAAGGTGGTGCCGGGGGCGGTCCAGGCGCCGTCGATATAGTGGCCGAAGCGACGATCATGGGAATCGAGCCAGGCATAGGCCTGGTCTGGGGCTTCGGGAGCGGGACCGTAGTCGAGCGTATCAAAAATCTGGGCGATCTTGTTCATGGCGGTCCTCACACCATCGGCTGGCGGTAGTCGGCGGCGTAGTGGCCGGTCAGGCCGTGTTCGAGCTGGCGTTCGATGTCGGTCAGCAGCGAGGAGGCGCCGAACCGGAACAGGTGCGGCTGCAGCCAGTGGGTCCCGAGCTCTTCCTTCATCAGCGCCATGTATTTGAGCGCGTCACCCGCCGTGGAAATGCCACCGGCGGGCTTGTAGCCGATCTCGATGCCGGTCTCCTCGGCGAACCAGCGGATCATGCGGATCATGGTCAGGGAGGTGACCAGATTGGCGTTGACCTTCTCCTTGCCGGTGGAGGTCTTGATGAAATCGGCGCCCGCCATCATGCAGACCAGCGAGGCCTTGGCGATGTTGGTCTGGGTGGCCAGTTCCCCGGTGCCGAGGATGGTCTTGATATGGGCGTCGCCGCAGGCCTTTCGGAAGGCGCGGACCTGGTCGTAGAGCGCCTGCCAGTCGCCGCGCAGCACCATGCCGCGCTCGATGACGATGTCGATTTCCTCGGCGCCATCGCGGACCGAGGCCTCGATTTCGGCGATCTTGGTTTCGACGGGCGCGAGGCCGTGGGGAAAGGCGGTGGAGACGGCGGCGACGGGAATGCCTGTGCCTCCAAGGGCTTGCACCGCCGTACGGACGAAGGTGTGGTAGACGCAGACGGCGCCGGGGAGGATGCGGAGGTTCTGGACGCCCAGTTTCCGGACGATGTCGTGGCGGAGCGGGTGGCGGGCCTTGGCGCAGAGGCGTTCCACGCGGCCGGGGGTGTCGTCGGCGTTGAGCGTGGTCAGGTCGATCAGCGTTATGGCCTTGAGAAGCCAGGCTAACTGGTAGTCCTTCTTGACCGTGCGGCGGGCGCCGATGGTGCCGGCGCGACGTTCCAGGGCCGAGCGATTCATGCGCACGCGGCCGACCCAGTCGAGGTCGAGCGGGAAGCCCGGATTGCGTTTATGAACGCTTTCTGAACGGTTGCTGTCGACGACCTTGAGACTCATGAATTCCTCCAACAGGTCGGATGCGCTGATGCTGCAGCAAGTCTAGGGCTAGCTGAACGGCGTGTCGAGAAAGGGGCGGTAGCGAGCGGGTGGAGAGACCCCTCACCCTAGCCCTCTCCCCGGACGGGCGAGTGGACGATGAACCGGGCGCTCCGGCCCAGAACTAGCGGCCGAGGAATTCAGGGCCGAACGAGTGCGGCAGCAACTGGCCGAGGGTCTGGACCAGCGGTTCGCCATCCACCCCGTGCGAGACCACTTCCACGTCAAGGTCGGCGAACTCGCGAATACGCTGGCGGCAGCCGCCGCAGGGCGTGACCGGCACGGTGCCCGGTCCGGTGACATAGATGCGGCGGATACGCTTGCCGCCGCCGGCCAGCATGGCAGCGATGGCACTCGGCTCGGCGCAGTTGCCCACCGGATAGGCGGCGTTCTCAACATTGCAGCCGGCATAGATGTTGCCGTCGTCGGCGAGAATGGCGGCGCCGACCTGGAACTTCGAATAGGGCGCATAAGCCCGGGCGCGGACGGCCTCGGCGGCATTGAAGAGAGCTTGGTCGGTTTCGTTGAGCAGCATTGCTGAACCTCAGTAGACCTCATCCTGAGCCTGTCGAAGGGCGAGGTCGTAAGCGCGGTGGCCGCGACCTCGTGGTTCGACAAGCTCACCATGAGGTCTATGGGGGTTCACGAGTCTCAGCGCTCCTTGGTGTAGGGCACGCCGCCGGCCCGGGGGCCGACGGCCTTGCCGATGAAGCCGGCGAGCAGCACGACGGTGAGGACATAGGGCAGTGCCTGGATGGCCTGGACCGGAATGTCGATGCCGGCGATCTGGGCGCTCTGGAAGCGGATCTGCAGCGCTTCGAGGAAGCCGAAGAGCAGGCAGGTGAACATGGCGGGTACCGGCTTCCACTTGGCAAAGATCAGCGCGGCGAGGGCGATGAAGCCACGGCCGGCGGTCATGTTGTTGCCGAAGCCGGAGCCTTGCGCGATCGAGAAATAGGCGCCGGCAAAGCCGCAGAGCAGGCCGGTGATCAGCACCGCCTCGTAGCGGAGGCGGTTGACCGGGATGCCGGCCGTGTCGACGGCCTTGGGGTTCTCGCCGACAGCGCGCAGCCGCAGGCCGAAGCGGGTGCGGTAGAGCACATAGGCCGTGATCGGCACCGCCAGGAAGGCGATATAGACCAGAATGTAATGACCGGAGATCAGGTCGGCATAGATCGGGCCGAGGATCGGGACACCGGCAAGTTCCTGGGCGAAGGGAAGCTGGATGGCGTCGAAACGACCCTCCCCTGACAGTTGCGGGGTGCGGCCGCCCTGGCGGAACCATTGCTGGCCGAGGAAGGTGGTGAGCCCGGCGGCCAGCATGTTGATGGCGACACCGGCGATGAGCTGGTTGCCGCGCAACGAGATGGCAGCAGCACCCTGCAGCGTTGCCGTCATGACGGAGATGACGAGGGCGGCGCCAAGCCCGGCCCAGGCGGAGCCGGTGACCGCCGCCATGGCGCCGGCGGCGAAGGCCGCCATCAGCATCTTGCCTTCGAGCCCGATGTCGAAGACGCCGGCGCGCTCGGAATAGAGACCCGCGAGACAGGCGAGCAGCAGCGGCGTCGACAGGCGCAGTGTGGCATCGAGCAGGGAGAGAATGAACGCAATATCCATGGCTCAGCTCTCCGACTTGACGGTTTCGCGCTCGAGCGCTTCCGCCTTCTGCTCGGGCGAGAACAGCATCAGCGTCCGCTGCAGGCCGGGGCGGAACAGCCCTTCCATGGCGCCGGTGAACAGGATCACCAGGGCCTGGATGATGACGACCACGGTGCGATCGAGCCCCGAAATGACGTATTGAAGCTCGTTCCCGCCCTGGTAGAGGGCGCCGAACAGCAGTGCAGCCAGGGCAATGCCGATGGGGTGGTTGCGCCCCATCAGCGCCACGGCGATACCGACAAAGCCGGCATCGGCGACAAAGTCGAGCACCAGCCGGTTCTGCACCCCCAGCACTTCATTGAACGCCACCATGCCGGCCAGGGCGCCGGAGAGCGTCATGGTGATGATGATCATGCGGGAATTGGAGATGCCGGCGTAGCGCGAGGCCGTGGGGTTCTGCCCCATGACCCGCAGAGCATAGCCGAAGCGGGTGTGCCAGATGAGGATGTAGACACCCACCAGCGCCAGGATGGCGATCACGATCGACAGGTTGACCGGGGTGTAATTGAACGGCGGGAAGAACTGCCCGAGCTTGGGCATGCGGCCGGTTTCCGCAATCATCGCCGATTCCGGGCCGGACACGCCCACCGGCTTCAGCACCCGGTTCAGCATGTAGATCATCAGCGCCGAGGCGATGAAGTTGAACATGATGGTGGTGATGACAACGTGGCTGCCGCGCTTGGCCTGGAGGTAGCCGGGGATGAAGGCCCAGGCGCCACCAAACAGGGCGGCGGCGAGCAGCGCGACGGGAGCGACGACCAGCCAGTGGGTGTCCTGCAGGGCCAGGGCGACGATGATGACGCCCAGCCCCGCAACATAGGCCTGGCCATTGCCGCCGATGTTGAACAGTCCGCCATGCGCCGCCAGCGCGACGGCAAGGCCGGTGAAGACGAAGTTGGTGGCGTAGTAGAGCGTGTAGCCGATGTTGTAGCCGTTGCCGAAGGCACCGGTGACGATCGCCCAGATGGCGGTGAACGGGTTGTGGCCGATGGCGAGGACCACGAGGCCAGACACCAGCAGCGCCAGAGCCAGGTTGAGCAGCGGCAGGAGGGCCACGTCGGCCCAGCGGGGAAGCGGCCGGAGCGCACTCATTCGGCGGCATCCTTGTTGTTGATGCCAGCCATCATCAGGCCGAGCTCGCCTTCGGTGGCGGTGGCCGGGTCGGCTTCGCCGACGATGACGCCGTCGAACATGACGAGAATGCGATCGGCCAGGGAACGGATCTCGTCGAGTTCGACCGAGACCAGGAGGATGGCCTTGCCGGCGTCCCGCATCTTGATGATCTGGTTGTGGATGAATTCGATGGCGCCGATGTCGACGCCGCGGGTGGGCTGGCCGACCACTAGCACGTCGGGATCACGGTCCATCTCGCGGGCCAGCACGATCTTCTGCTGATTGCCGCCCGAGAACAGCGAGGTCTTGAGGTTGATGTCAGCGGGGCGCACGTCGAAGGTCTTGATGTGCTCTTCGGCCTTGCGCTTGGCGGCAGCGATATCGAGCACCATGCCGTTGCCGTATTCGGCGCTGGTGGAATAGCCGAGAATGGCATTCTCCCATTCGGAGAAGGCCGTCACCAGGCCCATGCGCTGGCGATCCTCAGGGACGTGAGCGAGGCCACCGGCACGAGCACGCGCGGCACCGTCATCGCCCCGCAGATGCATCTCGTTGCCGTTGAGCAGCACCTTGCCAGACTTCTGGTCACGCATGCCGGTGATAGCTTCCAGCAGTTCGGACTGCCCGTTGCCGGAAACACCGGCAATGCCGACGATCTCGCCGGCGCGAACCGAGAAGCTCACATCCTTGACGCGAAGGTGCCCCATGTCGTCGGCGACGACGAGGTTCTGGACCTCGAGCAAGGTCTTGCCGGGATTGGCGGCGCCCTTTTCGACGCGCAAGAGCACCCGGCGGCCGACCATGAGTTCGGCAAGCTGTTCGGGGGAGGTTTGGCTGGTCTTGACGGTGGCGACCATCTCGCCCTGGCGCATGACCGAGACATTGTCGGTGATGGCCATGATCTCGCGCAGCTTGTGGGTGATCAGGATCACCGTCTTGCCCTGCTCGCGCAGGGTCCGCAGCACGCGGAACAGGTCGTCGGCTTCCTTGGGCGTCAGCACACCGGTCGGCTCGTCGAGGATCAGGGTCTCGGCGCCGCGATAAAGGGCCTTGAGGATTTCAACGCGCTGCTGCTGGCCCACCGAGATATCCTCGATGACGGCGTCGGGATCGACCTCCAGGTCGTATTCCTGCTCGAGGCGGTCGAGTTCCCGGCGCGCGCGGTCGAGGCTGGGCTTGAGAAGTCCGGAGTCCTCGGCGCCGAGGACAACGTTCTCGAGGACGCTGAAATTGTCGACCAGCATGAAGTGCTGGTGCACCATGCCGATGCCCAAAGCGAGGGCCTGACGGCTGTCGGTGATGTCGGCGACCGCGCCATTGACACGAATGGTGCCGCTGTCGGCGGTGTAGAAGCCGTAGAGAATGGACATGAGCGTGGACTTGCCGGCACCGTTCTCGCCCACGATGCCGTGGATGGTGCCGCGCTCGACCTTGAGGTCGATGTCCTTGTTGGCGTGGACCGGCCCGAAGCGCTTGTTGATCTTCTCAAGCTCAATGGCCCAGCCGTCGACCGGTACGGTTGCAGCGGCCGTTTCCGGCCGCTGCGAAGTGTTGTTCAGATCGCTCATCCGCTGGGCTTAAGCCGGGCAGCTCGAGTCGGTGGTGTAGTCGTGAACGTCGATTTCACCGGACACGATCTGGGCCTTGAGAGCCTCGACCTGGCTGATCATGTCTTCGGTGATCAGGTCCTTGTTGTGCTCGTCGACGGAGTAGCCGACGAAATCGCCCTCGAGACCGAGGGTGGTCAGGCCGGGAGTGAAGGTGGCGTCGTCACCAGCTTCGTTGAAGGCCTTGATCACGGCGTTGTCGACGCGCTTCAGCATCGAGGTCAGCACCGAACCGGGGTGCAGGTAGTTCTGGTTGCTGTCGACGCCGATCGAGAACTTGCCAAGGTCGGCCATGGTCTGCAGCACGCCGAGGCCGGAACCGCCGGCGGCGGCAAAGACCACGTCGGCGCCCTGGTCGGCAGCGGCGCGGGCGAGTTCGCCAGCGGTCACCGGATCGTTCCAGGCAGCCGGGGTGGTGCCGGTGTAGTTCTCGATGACGGTCGCGTCGGCGTTCACGGCCTTGGCGCCCTGGGCATAGCCGCAGAAGAACTTGTGGATCAGCGGAACGTCCATGCCGCCGACGAAGCCAACGGTGCCGGATTCGGACTTCATGGCGGCAAGGGCGCCGACCAGGAACGAGCCGGTGTGCTCATCGAACAGAATCGACTGCACGTTGGGAGCGTCGACCACGGCGTCGATGACGACGAAGTTGGTGTCGGGGAATTCGGCGGCCAGCGGGCCGAGCACCGATTCCCACATGAAGCTCATCACCACGATCGGGTTGGCACCCTGCGAGGCGAAGCGGCGCAGGGCCTGCTCGCGCTGGGCGTCGTTCTGCAGTTCGAGATCGAGATAGTTGCCGCCGGTTTCGGCCTTCCAGGCCTCGGCGCCATTATAGGCCGCTTCGTTGAACGACTTGTCGAACTTGCCGCCCAGGTCATAGATCAGGGCCGGATCGGCGAGGGCTGCGCCGGTGAGGACCGCGCTGAGCGCCACGCCGCCGGCGATGGCCTTGGTGAGAGTTGCGAATTTCATTGATTGGTCTCCCTGTCTCGCACTCGGCAGGAGCCGCCTTGCGCTAGACCGGGATAGAAGACTCGAAACGGGCGGCCTGCAAGGGGAAAGTGTGCAATTTTTTCCGACTGGTCAAAAATCGCGCAGGTTGTCGTCCGCCCCGGAATCGGGCGCAGGCAGTGGCGTCACTTCGGCACCCATAGCGGCTCCGAAGCGCTCGAAAAAGCCGTCGATGACCCGCTGGGCGGAATTGCCAATGAGGCTCTTGCCGAGCTTCATGATCTGACCCGAAGCGCCACCATCGGCGAGGAAGACTAGGAGGGTATCCCCGTCGAGATCGGACAAGGCAATATCGGCCGAGGCTTCGGCCTTGCCGAGCAAGCCGCCGCGGCCGCGGCCGGTGAGCGTGTAACGCTCGGCGGGGGTGACACCGGACAGCGCCAGTTCGCCGGCGAAGGTGGGATGCGCCACGCCCAGATTGACCTTGAGCCTGAGCTCGAGCAGGTCGGGGCCGGTCCACTGGATAGAGTCGCAGCCCGGGATCGCGTCCCTCAGAACCGCGGTGTCGTTTAGCGCGGCCCAGACGCGCTGGCGCGGTGCAGCGATGCGGTAGCGACCGCCGAACTCCATGCAACTCTCCCGGGACCGTGCCCCTTAACCTGCGGCTTTTTCGCACCAATATCGGCTAAATAGTCGGGGCCTGCCTGGGTTGCAATTGTCAGGCGGGGGACCAGACGCAATCTATAGGCGACCGCGCCAGCCCGGCGGCGGAGTAGCAACAAGACGGGAGCACCAGATGGCGAACGAAACCACCACCGCACCTGCCACCACGGTCGCATCCGGCCTGACCACGGCAACCCCGCTGCAGTATCTCGACAAGGCTGTGAACGCCATCCGTGACCTGGGCATCTGGCCCGAGCAGCAGGGCGAGCAGCCGATCACCGGGCTTCTAAGCCAGATCACCGAGGTTGACGAGACCCGCGTGGTGCTGATCGGGCGCACGCTGTCGCAGGCCAGCGCCTTCAACGAGGTGGTGCGCGAGCAGGTGGCGGCGATGAAGATCGCCGAGCGCTACGAGGACATCACCAAGGGGTTCGACTCCATCCGCGACGATGCCAAGGGGATGGTGGACCAGCTCAGCGACAACAAGCTCGACCTGTTCGAGCGCGCGTCCAATGTGTGGATGAAGGTGAGCCGCGGCGACATCGCCACCCGGTTCAACACGATCCGCGACACCTACCTTTCCGTCACCGCCGACACCAAGGACCAGATCGATCGCGAGCACACCATTCTCGAGGCCTATCGAGACTTCCGCGGAGCGCTGAAGCAAGCCGAGGTGATGGCGCTCGAAGTGCTGGACACCGCCGAGAAGCGGCTCGAGGAGAAGCGGGGCATCCTGCAGCAGGCTTCCGACGCCGTTGCGGGTTACAGCGGCACGGTGCCGGCCGACCGGGCGCGGCTCGAACTCGACCGCGACGAGAAGCTGCGGGACATGCAGAACGAGGAAAAGCGGTATCAGATCGCCAAGGACCTCTCGGACAACCTGACCATCTCCTACAACACCTCGGAAGTGGTGATGGCGCGGCTGATGCAGACCACCAATGCCAAGGAGCGGGTGTACCAGCAGTCGATCTCGTTCTTTTCCACCAACGAGACGGTGCTGACGGCGCTCAGCGCCTCGTTTACCGGCATGTTCGGCCTGCACGAGTCGACCGAGACGCTGAACGCGATGAAGGAAGGCATGTCGAAGTCGCTCGAGACGCTGAGTGAGATCGGCGACCGGGTCACCGAGGAAGCGGTGCGGGCCGGATACGGTCCTACGGTGCGGGCCGATGCGGTCAAGAAGCTGGTGGATTCGGTGGTGAACTTCCAGGAGAAGAGCCGCACCATCATCAACGAGATGCGGGTCGCTTCCACCAAGAACTCGGCGGAAATCCGCGACGCGGTGGAAGACGGCAAGCGGCGCCTCGCGACGCTCGCCGCCGAGGGCAATGCGCTGCTGCTCGAGAGCCGCAGCTGAGGCGGAACGCGGGGCAAGGTGACCGCCGGCAATGAGTGATGTGACCGCCAGACCCACAGCGCCCCTGGACGAGGTGATGCTCGCCATGGATGTGGTCGACACGCTGCGCCACCGGCAGGACCTGGTGGCGCGCGAGCTCAACGCCGTGGGCAAGGAGCAGCAGCTGATCGAGCGCCTGCGGGAGATCTATCACCAGCAGGGCATCGAGGTGCCGGACCACATCCTCAAGGAGGGTGTGGCGGCCATCGCGGATAGCCGGTTCGCCTACACGCCGCCGGCGCCGGGGTTCGGTACGACGCTGGCGCGGCTCTATGTGGGGCGCACGCGCTGGGGCAAGCCGGTGCTGGTGGTGGCGGCCATTGCCGTGGTGGCGCTGATCGGCTGGTTCGGGCTGTGGCAGCCCTATCAGGCGTCGGTAGCCGAACAGGCGCGGATCGAGCTTGCCGAAGGGCTGCCGGCGCAGATGGATGCGCTCTACCAGGCCATCTACGAGGAAACCAAGGTGCAGTCGGCGGTGGTCGAGGCCGAGGACCTGCGCCAGCGCGGCAAGGCGTTCGCCGCCGAGGGCGATCGCGAAGCCGCCCAGGACATGCTCGCCCGGCTCGAAGCGATGCGGGACCAGTTGCGGCAGGAATATACCCTGCGGGTGGTCAACCGCTCGGGCATGCCGTCGGTGTTCTGGAGCTTTCCCGAGATCAACACCGACGCCACCAACTACTATGTGGTGGTGGAGGCGGTGGGCGCGAACGGCAACGTGCTGGAGCTGCCGATCCTCAACGAGGAGACCAACGAGATCGAGACGGTGAGCCGGTGGGGCGTGCGGGTGCCGGAGAATGTCTACGCTGCGGTGGTCGCCGACAAGCGCGACGACGGCATCATCCAGGGTGGGGAGATCGGGCGCAAGTCGTACGGGTTCCTCGATGTCGAGTTCAACATCCAGGTGCTCGGCGGAGCAGTGACGCAGTGGTAGTGCAATGAGTATCCGCGGACCCGAAGCCCTGGCGAGCCTCGAGGAGGCCATGCGCGACATTCGGCGCGAGGAGGACGATATCTCCCGGCGCCTCGCCCGTTCGGCCGACCGCATCACCAAGATCCGCGAGACAGAGGCGGAACTGTTCCGGCAACTGGCGCAGTTGCGGCTCGATCCGGCCGTGCAGGGCGAACTCGACGGCACGATCTCGAGTGCCGAGGCACGGGCGCGCGAGCAGCTCAAGACCCATGCGAAGGCCCTGAGCGCGGCAGAGGGAG
>JAEYXQ010000179.1 GCA_023431205.1 Pseudomonadota bacterium
GGCTACAGCAAGCTCAAGGGGTGCGTGCGGCTGCTGTTCTGGAGCGGGCAGTCCTTCGAGACACCGGGTCTCAAGCCGGAAGGCACGTTCAAGGCGGCGGAGGCGCGCTATACCGCGGCGTCGGACATCGATCGCGACCTGCTGATCCGCTGGCTGGGCGAGGCGCGGACGGTGCAGTGGGACTACAAGAACATCATGAAGAAGAAGGGCCGGCTCGACCGCCTCTCCTGAGTCACTGCTCGCCGGTCAGGATGGAGATGAAGCGGCGGGTGCGCTCATCTTCCGGAGCACGGAACACCTGTTGAGCAGGACCGGCTTCCACCACCTCGCCATGCTCAAGGAACACCACATTGGTGGCGATGGTGGCGGCAAGGCGCAGGTCGTGGGTCGCCATCAGCATGGTGGTGCCGTCGCGGGCGAGCTGGGCGAGAACATCGACCACTTCGGCCGCAAGCTGGGGGTCGAGCGCCGAGGTGGGCTCGTCGCAGAGGAGAACCTTGGGGGAGGGGGCCAGCGCCCGGGCAATGGCCACGCGCTGCTGCTGGCCGCCCGACAGGCTCGACGGCCAGGCATCGGCCTTGATGCTCATGCCGACCTTGTGCAGCAGGTCGCGAGCGCGGGCCTCAGCCTTGTCGCGCGGCCATTTCAGCACCGTTACCAGCCCTTCCATGACGTTTTCCAACGCGGTCAGGTGCGGAAAGAGCTGGAAGTTCTGGAACACCATGCCGGTCTTCCGCCTGAGTGCCAGGATCAGCTCGCGACTGACCTTCTGGCCCGGTGCGAAGCGGGCGACGGTGTCGTCGATGTGAACCTCGCCGGACTGCGGGATTTCCAGCAGGTTGACGCAGCGCAGCAGGGTGCTCTTGCCGCTCCCCGAGGCACCGATCAGCGCCGTCACCCCACCCTCCGGTACGGCAACGCTGACGCCCTTGAGTACGTGGTTGTCGCCGAAGCTTTTGTGGATGTGTTCGAGCATGATCACGAGGCAGCACCCATGTAGCCGCCATAGCGGGAGAAGCGCTTCTCGATCCGTGCCTGCAGCGAGGACAGCACCGAGCTGACCAGGAGATAGATCAGCGCCACCTCCACATAGAGGATCAATGGCTCATAGCTGGTGGCGACAATGCGTTGGCCGGCACGGAACAGTTCCGGCACGGTGATGGCGGCCGCAAGGGAGGTGTCCTTCACCAGTGAGATGAAGGTGTTGGACAGCGGCGGCACTGCCGTCCGCGTCGCCTGCGGCAGGATGGTGCGCCGCATGGCCTGGCTCCAGGTCATGCCGATGGAGTAGGCCGCTTCCCACTGGCCCTTCGGCACCGACAGCAGCACGGCGCGGATGATCTCGGAGGTATAGGCGCCGACGTTCAGCGTGAAGCCGATCAGGGCCGCAGGAAAGGCGTCTAGGACGATGCCCGCGCTGGGTAAGCCGTAGAAGATCAGGAAGAGCTGTACTAGCAATGGCGTGCCGCGGATGATCCAGACATAGAAGCGGACGATCGCCGCCAGCGGTCCGGGGGCGAACAGCCGGATCACCGCCGCAACGAACCCGACCGTCAGGCCAAAGACGAAAGAGAGCAGCGTCAGGGGAATGGTGAACAAGAGGCATGCCCACAGCAGCGAGGGCAGCGACTCGATCATCAGGTTCAGCCAGTGCGGCATGGAGCCTCATACGAAAAGGATCGGCCAGAGGTCTGGCCGATCCTTTGTAAACACGGGTGGCGGCGGCGGCTACTGGGAGACGTCTTCGCCGAAATACTTCTGCGAGATCTCGGCATAGGTGCCGTCAGCCTTGATCGCCGCCAGCGCCTCGTTGATGGCGGCCAGCAGTTCCGGCTTTTCCTTGGCGAGCAGCACACCCGAGAAATCGGCGTCGGCCGCAGTGGCGACGACCTTCACCTGCGCATCGGGCTGCTGCGTCTTGAAGTCGAAGAAGGACAGGCTGTCATTGATGGTGGCATCGGCCCGGCCCTGCAGCACCAGTGCGATCGACTGGTCGAAGCCTTCGGTCGGCACGAGTTCGGCCCCATAGCTCTCGGCAAGCTTGCCGAAATTGCTGGTCAGCGTCTGGGCCGAGCGCTTGCCCTCGAGACTTTCGAAGGTGGTGATGTCGGCATTGTCCTCGCGCACGATCAAGGCCGCCTTGGAGGCGATATAGGGCTCGGAGAAGTCGTACTTGGCCTGGCGCTCTTCGTTGATGCCCACCTGGTTGATCACCACGTCATAGCGGTTGGCGTCGATGCCCGCGATCAGCCCGTCCCACGGGCCTTCCACGAACTGCGCCTCGACACCGATATGCTCGGCAATAGCGCGGCCGATCTCGACGTCGAAACCGACCAGTTCACCGGTCGCATCATGGAAGGTGAAGGGGGCGTAGGTGCCTTCGGTGCCGATCCGCAGCGCACCGGCGTCCTTGATCTGGTCGAGGGCGGACTGGGCGAACACTGGCGTGGCCAGGGACACCAGGCCGATGGCGGCGAGGACGGTTGCGAGCTTCATCTTCTTGTTCTCCACTCAAGCGGGCGCGGCAGGTCCGGCGCCCGGAATTGAGCGGAAATTGCGCCTCGGGCGCAGCGGTTTCAACTCTCTGGACAGATGTTTCTCCCAAGCGCTCGCGCTGGGCATTTCGTGCTTCCGGGGCGTTGCCGGCTAGTCTGGAGTTGCGAGTTTTCGGTGAACCGGGACCACACGGGGCAAGGTGAAGTCGTTGTGCTTGGCTGCGAAACCGCGCTAGCATTCCGTATGACTCACCGCCGAGAGTGAGCGGCCCGCCCGGGGCCGATGGTGGTAGGAGGATGAAATTCTTAGTGTAGAGATTACCGGTCCGCGCCAGGCTGTGGTGTCGGAGCGTGAAGAGCCGCGCGCAACGGGTGACGTGGTCAAGGTGCAGGTGCTGGTGGCGCCGATGTGCACCGAGTGGCAGCAATGGCGCAGCGGGAAGGATTCCAACGAACTCGGCCATGAAGCCGTAGGCGTCGTCCTGGACGCCGCCCAGTCGAGCCGGCTGAAGGTCGGCGATCGCGTGGTGGTGATGCCCCATGCCGGCTGTGGCACGTGCCCGGCCTGCGAGGCGGGTGAACATATCCACTGCACCGAGCAGCGCGACCTCCTTGCTGAAACCGGCTCGAGCAGCGGCATCGGCTGCTATGCGGAGACGCTGCTGAAGCCCGACTACCTGCTGCACAAGGTTCCCGACGACATCGAAACCGACCACGCCGCCATGGCCATCTGTGCCCTCGGTCCGAGCTTTACCGCCATGGAGCGGATGCAGGTCACTGCCGACGACACTGTGCTGATCTCGGGCTGCGGCGCGGTCGGGCTTGGTGCCATCGTCAATGCCCGCACCATCGGCGCGCGGGTGATCGCTCTCGAACTCAATCCCTATCGTGCCGAGCTGGCACGGGCGCTCGGCGCCGAGCAGGTGCTCGACCCGCGCGCCGCGGACCTCGTCGAACAGGTGCGGGCGCTCACCGGCGGGTACGGCGTCGATGCGGCGATCGAAACCAGCAACAACGAGGTGGCGCCGCCGGTGGTGCTGGAACTGGTCCGCGCCCGCGGCCGCCTTGCCTTCGTCACCTGGTCCGGCGAACTGCCGGTCAAGCGCATCACCGGCAAGGGCATCGACATCTTCGGCAGCTGGCACTGGAACCATGAGCGCTATGGCGACAGGATGATGCAGCGGGTCCGCGACGCCAGGCCGCTGCTCGACAAGCTGACCACCCACCGCTTTGCCATGGCGGAGGTCGGCGACGCTTTTGCGCTGCAGGAAACCGGCCGCTGCGGCAAGGTCCTGCTCTATCCCGGCGGGCTGCCCGCCAATTCGGAGGTGGCATCATGACGCTGAGGCTCGGCGGCTATGGCATCGACTACATCGGTGATCCCGAGGCCTATGCCCGCGCGCATGTCGAGTTCGGCTACAACGCCGCCTACATGCCCAACGTCAGCCTCGAGAACCGCGACGAGATCGCCGCGATCCGCAAGTCCATGGCGGATGCCGATGTGATCATCGCCGAGGCGGGGGCCTGGCGAAACCTCATCGCCCATGACGAGCAGGTGCGAAAGGCCAATCTCGATTACGCCGTGCACCAGCTTGCGCTGGCCGACGAACTCGGGGCCCGCGCCTGCGTCGCCTTTCACGGCACCGTCGGCCATGCCGGCGACCCGTGGCAGCTCAGCGATAACTACGACTACGGTCCGCACCCGGACAACCAGACCGAAGCAGGCTTCCAGCGTGCGGTCGACACGGCCCGCTACGTCATCGACGCGGTAAAGCCGAAGCGGACCAAGTTCTCGCTCGAAATGGTGCCATGGCTGGTGACCGATACGCCGGAGAACTACCTCAAGCTGCTCAAGGCGATCGACCGCCCCGAATTCGGCGCCCATATCGACGCCGTCAACCTGGTGATCACGCCGCGGCTCTACTTTAACACCGGCCGCATGATCCGGGACGCCTTCGAACTGCTCGGGCCCTATGTCGTCTCCTGCCATGCCAAGGACATCGTCATGCAGGGCGGGCCGGGCACCATGTCGTTCCACATGGACGAAGTGCCGCCAGGCGAAGGCAATCTCGACTACGCCGCCTACCTCACCGAGATCCACAAGCTCGGGCGGGAGGTGCCGTTGATGCTCGAACACTTCAGCGTGCCGGAATACCGGCGCGGACTGGCGCACATCAAGTCGGTCGCGCGCGAGGCGGGGATCCCCGTCGCCTGACCGGGAACATCATCGCGGCGGCGGCGCGGCGCACACCCCTGCACCGCGTCGCTTTGCCCGCTGGCCTCGTGCGCCGGTTTGGCTATTGTGCGTCAAAGAGGGCCGAGATGGCGACCGATCGCAAAGACATCCACAATTCGGAAGTACCGGCGCTGTGCCGCAGCTGCGAAGCGCGACACCGTGGCATGTGCGGCGTGCTCGATCCGGAGCAGCTGGTGGAACTCGCCCGCACCACGCACAAGGCGCGGCATCACCCCGGCACCGAGCTGATCGGCGACAGCACCGAGATCCATTCCTATGCCAACGTCATGCGCGGCGTGGTGAAGCTCTCCAAGGTGCTCGAAGACGGCCGCCAGCAGCTGGTGGGCCTGCAATTCGCCCCGGATTTCCTCGGCCGCCTGTTCGGGCAGGAGAGCTCGGTGACGGCGGAGGCGGCGAGTTCGGTTGATCTCTGCGTGGTGCCCAAGTCCACCCTCGAGCAGTTGATCGCCAAGAACCCGGCGCTCGAGCACAAGCTGATGCAGCAAACCCTGCGCGAGCTGGACGAAGCGCGCACCTGGATGGTGACCCTGGGCCGCAAGACCGCGCTCGAGAAGGTCGCGAGCTTCCTCCACCTCATCGCCACCCACACCGATCCGGATGCCGATGTTGCCATCGGCGGCGCCCGCTTCGAGCTGCCCCTGAGCCGGCTCGATATCGCCGATTTCCTAGGGCTGACCATCGAGACCGTGTCGCGCCAGATGACCAAGCTGCGGCAGATGGGGGTGATCCAGGTCACCAACAACCGCACCGTCGACGTGCCCGATCTCGACCGCCTCGAGACGCTCTGCGGCTGACCTCAGTTCACCGTCGTGGTGGGCGCGCTCGCAAGGTCCAGCAACGGCGCCAGCAATTCCTGCTCGAAGGCGATGTGGCGCCGGAGGCTTTCGAAAAAGCCGCGCAGCATGAACCCCGCCGTATCCGGCGCGATGACCTGGTGCCCCTCGCCATAGGATTTCAGCATCTCCTGCACCTCTTCGGCGTAGCACAGGTCGATCTGGTGCTCGATCCGCAGCCGCTCGATGGTGCCCGCCAGATCCAGCCGCGGCCGCCCGAGGTCGAGCAATGCGGGAAACACCTGCTTTTCCTCCAGCTCCTGAGCCCGATACAGCAACGGACCCAGAGCCCGCGACAGCAGCAGGCATTGCTGGCGGTCGACATTGTTGGGCAGGCTGTCGGCCACCGCTTCGAGGGCGGCGCATAGCGCCATCAGACACTCGTGGTTCTCGGTCATGGTGCGCGCTCGGTCAGTGATCGGCATGCGTCGTTCCTCCTCCGTCGATCTGCCGCTGGTCTGGCGGGCCTGCTGGAGCTGACCGCACTAGGCACGCGCATGACGAGCAAGGCCTTGATCTGGGTCAAGGGCACCGCTTGGGGGCATCGGGACTTGCGCCGCGGCGTCGGCTGGCCGAATACTCCGGCCAAACCGCAGGACCCTTGATGGCGCAGAAGACCGACAGCCCCACCAACCGACTGGACGACGCGGCCCGCGCCGGCTGGCTCTACTATGTGGCGGGGAACACCCAGGAAGAAATCGCCGCCAAGCTCGGGATCTCCCGCCAGTCGGCGCAGCGGCTGGTATCGCTCTCGGTCAGCGAGGGCCTGATCAAGGTGCGGCTCGATCACCCGATCGGCCGCTGCATGGATCTGGCGGCGCGGCTCAAGTCCAGCTTCACCCTTGATCTTGTCGAAGTGGTGCCGTCCGACCCGGCCAGCGCCTCGACCACCATCGGCGTGGCTGAAGCTGGTGCGGCGGAGATCGAGCGCTGGCTGAAGCGCGCCGACCCGATCGTGATGGCCGTCGGAACCGGCCGCACCCTCAAGGCCGCGGTGGAGCAGTTGATGCCGATGGAGTGCCCGCACCACAAGGTGGTCTCGCTGACTGGCAACATCGCGCCCGACGGTTCGGCGGCTTACTACAACGTCATCTTCAACATCGCCGACAGCGTCAAGGCGCGCAGCTTCCCGATGCCGCTGCCGGTTATTGCCTCCTCCGCCCGGGAGCGCGAACTGCTGCATGCGCAGCCGATGATCCAGCCGACGCTGGCGCTCGCGGCCCGCGCCGACGTGACCTTTATCGGCGTCGGCGAGATGGGGCCGGAGGCGCCGCTCTTTCTCGACGGCTTCATCACCGAGGCCGAACTCAAGTCGCTGCAGAAAGCAGGGGCGGTGGGGGAGGTCTGTGGCTGGGCCTTTGATGCCGAGGGTCGGCTCATCGAGGGGCAGACCAACGAACGCGTCGCCTCCGCGCCGATCCCCTCCCGCGAAAGCTCGCTGGTGGTAGCAATTGCCAAGGGTCGGAAGAAGCTTCCCGGCATTCGCGCCGTGGTCAATCGGCGCCTGGCCAATGGCCTGATCACCGATGAGCAGACGGCCGAAGCCCTGCTCGCCGGCTAGATCAGCCCCACGCCGCTCCCGCAACCGTCAAACGTCAGGTGTGCAGCACCCGGCTTGACTTCCTCATCAAAGATGTGAACATTTGCCCAAGACCGAGGCAATTGCCCGCCTCGGCTTGGGAGGATATCGATGAAACTCACACCCATTTTCGTGGGCGCGCTCATGCTTGCGCTCGCGGATTCCGCTTCGGCTCAGACGCTCACCATCGCCACCGTCAACAATGGCGATATGGTCCGCATGCAGGGGCTGTCGAGCCAGTTCACCGAGGAAACCGGCATCGAGCTCAACTGGGTGGTGCTGGAAGAAAACACCCTGCGCCAGAACGTCACCACCGACATCGCCACCAATGGCGGTCAGTACGACATCATGACCATCGGCACCTATGAGGCGCCGATCTGGGCGCGCCAGGGCTGGCTCACCCCGCTCGACGGCCTCGCTGCCGACGCCGACTACGATGTCGACGACATCCTGCCCCCGATCCGCGAGGGCCTCAGCTACGAGGGCAAGCTCTACGCCGCGCCGTTCTACGGGGAATCTAGCTTCATCATGTACCGAACAGACCTGATGGAGCAGGCCGGTCTCGAAATGCCGGACGAGCCCACCTGGGAGTTCATCGGCGAAGCTGCCCGCGCCATGACCGACCGCGCCAACGACATCAACGGCATCTGCCTGCGCGGCAAGGCCGGCTGGGGCGAAAACATGGCCTTCCTGACGGCCATGTCCAACTCGTTCGGCGCCCGCTGGTTCGACGAGAACTGGGTGCCGCAGTTCGACTCGCCCGAATGGAAGGAAACCCTCGATACCTACCTGTCGCTGATGGCCGATGCCGGCCCCTCGGGCGCCTCCTCCAACGGCTTCAACGAAAACCTGACGCTCTTCCAGCAGGGCAAGTGCGGCATGTGGATCGACGCCACCGTCGCCGCATCCTTCGTGACCAACCCCGATGACTCCACTGTCGCCGACAAGGTCGGCTTTGCGCTGGCGCCGGATACCGGCCTTGGCAAGCGCGGCAACTGGCTGTGGGCCTGGTCGCTGGCTATCCCGAATTCGTCGCAGAACAAGGAAGCCGCCGAGCAGTTCATCAACTGGGCGACCAGCAAGGACTACCTCGCTCTCGTGGCGGAGAATGAAGGCTGGGCCAACGTGCCTCCGGGCACCCGTACCTCTCTCTATGAGAACGCCGAGTACCAGGCCGCCGCGCCCTTCGCGCAGATGACGCTCGACTCGATCAACGCCGCCAACCCGGCTGAGCCGACGGTCGATCCGGTGCCCTATACCGGCGTGCAGTTCGTGGCCATTCCGGAGTTTGCCGGCATCGCCACCAATATCGGCCAGCTCTTCTCGGCGGCTCTTGCCGGCCAGATGAGTGCCGATGATGCGCTGGCCCAGGCCCAGGACGCGGCCACCCGCGACATGACCCGCGCCGGCTACATCAAGTAGGAGTCCTCCCGGGGGGCGCGGGAGGGGATGCATCGCGCACCCCCTCCCATCCCTCCCCGCAAGGAGGAGGGTGACCTCCACTCGGTGGCACCATCCTGCCACGCACACCGCAGTAACCCTCCCCCTTGCGGGAGGGCTAGGGAGGGGGTTCCCTCCACGAACCCGGGATCACCACATGGCAACCCAGCAGACCCGCACTCTCTCTCGCGTCATGATGGCGCCGGCGGTCATCCTCCTGTTCATCTGGATGATCGTGCCCCTGGCGATGACCTTGTGGTTCTCGTTCCAGAACTACAATCTGCTCAATCCGATGATGACCGGGTTCGCCGGCTGGGGGAACTACCTCTACGTCATCGGTGATCCGAGCTTCACCCAGGCGCTGGTCAATACCCTGCTGCTGGTCGGCGGCGTGCTGCTGATCACGGTCGTTGGCGGCACGTTCCTGGCGCTGCTGCTCGACCAGCCGATCTGGGGGCAGGGGATCCTGCGCATCCTCGTCATCTCGCCATTCTTCGTCATGCCGCCGGTCGCGGCGCTGATCTGGAAGAACGGCTTCATGCATCCCGGCTACGGCATGCTGGGGCATCTGTGGAAATTCTTCGGGCTGCAGCCGGTCGACTGGTTCAACCAGTACCCGCTGTTTTCGATCATCGTCATCGTTGCCTGGCAGTGGCTGCCCTTTGCGACGCTGATCCTCCTCACGGCGCTGCAGTCGCTCTCCGAAGAGCAGCGCGAGGCCGCGGAAATGGATGGCGCCAATGCCGTCAACCGCTTCTGGTACATCATCCTGCCGCACATGGCCCGGGCGATCACCATCGTGATCCTGATCCAGACCATTTTCCTCCTCGGCATCTTCGCCGAAATCCGCGTCACCACCGGCGGTGGTCCCGGCTACGCCTCGACCAACCTCACCTTCCTGGTGTTCCGCACCGGCATTCTCAGCAACGACATCGGCGCGGGCTCCGCGGGTGGCGTGGTGGCGGTGGTCCTCGCCAACATCGTCGCAATCTTCCTGATGCGGGCCGTGGGGAGAAACCTCGATGCTTGAGTGTGCCGTGAGAACCCCCCTGCCGGCCTCCCCCGCAAGGGGGGAGGTGGACCTCCTCTCCGTGGCACGATCTCGCCACCCGCACAATTGCAGCACCTCCCCCCTTGCGGGGGAGGCTGGGAGAGGGGTGTCTCTCAACGCTCACCAAACTTCGGCGGAGACACACTGATGGCCCGCAACGTCTCGAGCGCCACCAAGACCGGCTTCACCGTCCTCGCCTGGGCCGTGGCGCTGCTCTTGTTCTCGCCGATCCTGTGGACGGTGCTCACCGCCTTCAAGACCGAGGCCGAGGCCATCGCTTCGCCGCCGACCTTCCTGCCGGAGACCTTCACCCTTGAGAACTTCGGGGCGGTGCAGGAGCGGTCGGACTACATCAAGCACGCCACCAACTCGATCATCGTCTCGGTCGGCTCTACCCTGATCGGGCTGATCATCGCCATCCCTGCCGCCTGGGCCATGGCCTTTGCGCCCACCAAGCGCACCAAGGACGTGCTGATGTGGATGCTGTCCACCAAGATGATGCCGGCGGTGGGCGTCTTGATCCCGATCTACCTGATCTTCCGCGACCTTCGGCTGCTCGATACCCTCCATGGGCTGACGGTGATCATGACGCTGATCAACCTGCCGATCATCGTGTGGATGCTCTACACCTACTTCAAGGAAATCCCCGTCGAAATCCTCGAGGCCGCCCGCATGGACGGCGCCGAACTGTGGAACGAGATCACCCATGTGCTGGTGCCGATGGCCGTGCCGGGCATTGCCTCGACCCTCCTGCTCAACGTCATCCTTGCCTGGAACGAGGCGTTCTGGACCATCACACTGACCTCGGGCCGCGCCGGGACGCTAACCGCGTTCATCAGCTCGTTCTCGTCACCGCAGGGGCTGTTCCTGGCAAAGCTCTCCGCCGCCTCCCTGCTCGCCATTGCCCCGATCCTGCTGCTCGGCTGGTTCAGCCAGAAGCAGCTCGTGCGCGGCCTCACCTTCGGCGCCGTCAAGTAAAGGACTTCGTCCCATGGGCTCCATCAGTCTCGAACACGTCAACAAGTCCTTCGGCGAGGTCCAGGTCATCCCCGATATCTCGCTCGACATCCGCGAGGGGGAGTTCGTGGTCTTTGTCGGCCCCTCGGGCTGCGGCAAGTCCACCCTGCTGCGGCTGATCGCAGGGCTCGAGGATACCACCAGCGGACGTATCCTGCTCGATGGGGAGGACATGACCAAGGCGCCGCCGGCGCGCCGTGGCCTTGCCATGGTGTTCCAGAGCTACGCGCTCTACCCGCACATGACCGTGCGCGACAACATCGCCTTCCCGTTGAAGATGGCCAAGGCGCCCAGGGAAGTCATCGACCAGAAGGTCGAGTACGCCGCGCGCACGCTGAACCTGTCGAGCTATCTCGACCGCCGTCCGCGCGCCCTTTCCGGTGGCCAGCGCCAGCGTGTCGCCATCGGCCGCGCCATCGTGCGCGAACCCAAGGCGTTCCTGTTCGACGAGCCTTTGAGCAACCTTGATGCCGCCCTGCGCGTCAACATGCGGCTCGAGATCACCGAACTCCACCAGCAGCTCAAGACCACCATGATCTATGTCACCCACGACCAGGTGGAGGCCATGACCATGGCGGATCGCATCGTGGTGCTGAACGCCGGCCGGGTGGAGCAGTTCGGCTCGCCGCTGGAACTCTACAAGCAGCCCGCCAACCGGTTCGTGGCCGGGTTCATCGGCTCGCCCAAGATGAACTTCATCGATGGCGCCGAAGCGGCAAAGCACAACGCCCACTCGATAGGCGTTCGCCCCGAGCACATAGCCCTGTCGACCACGCAGGGCGCCGGTATCTGGTCCGGCCGCGTTACGGTTGCCGAACAGCTCGGATCGGACACATTCCTCCACGTGGAGGCCGACGGGCTGGGCCTGACGACGGTTCGCACCGATGGCGACCAGACCTTCACCCATGGCGACCAGGTCTGGCTCACGCCGGACCCCACACGCATCTACAAGTTCGATCAGGCTGGGAACGCGCTCTGATGCGCCTCTCCGGGTCATCGGCTCCTCTCCTCCCCTCCCCCTTGAGGGGAGGGGTCGGGGGTGGGGGTCCATCGGCGTCTCACCGCACCACCCCCTCCCCGACCCTCCCCTCAAGGGGGAGGGAGGCCCCTAACCCGGCCACGGAACCCACACCATGACCACCCAGCTCTCCGCCCGCAGCCTCGCCGACCTCAACACCGCCGCTACCCCGGCCTATGATCGCGCCAACCTTAAGCCGGGCATTGTCCATTTCGGCGTGGGCAATTTCCACCGCGCCCACATGGCCGTTTATCTCGACGACCTGTTCGCCACCGGCCAGGGGCACGACTGGGCCATCATCGGCGCCGGCACCCGCGATAGCGACGAAGCCATGCGCCAGCACCTCGCGGCCCAGGACTGGCTGACCACGGTCGTAGAGCAGGAGGCTGATGCCAGCTCCGCCCGCATCACCGGGGTGATGATCGACTACCTCCGACCGGGCGACAGCGCGGCGATCATCGAGCGTCTGGCCGACCCGACCATCCGGATCGTCTCCCTCACCATCACCGAGGGCGGTTACTACATCGACCCGGCCTCGCAGCAATTCGATCCGGCCCATCCAGATATCGTCTGGGATTCCGGCCACATCGACAGCCCGAAAACGGTGTTCGGGCTGATCCTTGCCGGGCTGGTGCGGCGGCGCCAGTCCGGCATCCACCCCTTCACAGTGATGAGTTGCGACAACATCCCCGGCAACGGCCACGTCACCGAGAACGCCGTTGTCGGGCTCGCCGAACTCGTCGATCCGGTCCTGGCGCAGTGGGTCCGCGGCAACGTCGCCTTTCCTAATGGCATGGTCGACCGCATCACTCCGGCGACCTCGGAGCGCGAGAAGCAGTTGCTGCGCGACGAGTACGGCATCGAGGACAACTGGCCGGTGTTCTGCGAGAGCTTCCGCCAATGGGTGCTCGAGGACAACTTCCCCGCCGGCCGACCGCCGCTGGAGCAGGTCGGGGTGCAGTTCGTTCCGGACGTCGCGCCCTACGAGCACATGAAGATCCGCATCCTCAATGGCGGCCACGCGGCCATTGCCTACCCGGCCGGTCTGCTCGACATCCACTTCGTCCACGAAGCGATGGAGCATCCGCTGGTCGGCAGCTTCCTGACCAAGGTCGAGACCGAGGAGATCATCCCGGTGGTGCCGCCGGTGCCCGACATCGACCTCTTCGAATACCTCGCGCTCTGCCAGCGCCGCTTCGCCAATCCCAAGATCGGTGACACCATCCGCAGGTTGGCGCTCGACGGTAGCAATAGGCAACCGAAATTCATCATTCCTTCCGCGCTCGACCGGGTGAAACGGGAACAGAAAGCAACCGGATTGTCGCTCGTGAGTGCCCTTTGGTGCCGCTATTGCTACGGCACTACCGACAGCGGCGCCGAGATCGCCCCCAACGATCCGAACTGGGACCGGCTGACCACCCAAGCCCGCCTCTCCCGCACCGAACCAACCGCCTGGCTGTCCATGCGCGACATCTACGGCGAACTCGCCGACAGCGCCATTTTCGCTGAAAGCTTCGGGACTTGGCTCGATCGCCTCTGGTCCGCCGGCACCACCGCAACGCTGGAAAACTACCTCGCCTCCGACGAGTGAGTTGCCGGAACCTGCCGATCCTGTAAGCTCCGCGCCAAAGCAACAGAGCGCGGCGGACGGGGTGAGGGACAGCCTGCTGGTGGGAGTGGACGTGGGCACCGGCAGCGCGCGGGCCGGCGTTTTCACGTCCTCCGGCGCGCTATTGGGCCGCGACGAACACCCGATCAGCATGCGGCGCACCGGTGCCAACCATGCCGAGCACGACAGCGAGCAGATCTGGCACGCCGTCTGCGCCGCCGTGCGCGGCGCGATGCATGAAGCAGGGGCCGAACCGGCGCAAGTGGTCGGCATCGGCTTTGATGCCACCTGTTCGCTGGTGATCCGCGACGCCGCGGGCCAGCCGGTGGCGGTGTCCCGCGAGGGCGGTGATCAGTGGGACACCATCGTCTGGCTCGACCACCGGGCGCTGGCTGAGGCGGAAGAATGCACCGCTACCGGCCATCGCGTGCTCGATTTCATCGGCGGGGTGATGTCACCGGAGATGGAAGCGCCCAAGCTCATGTGGCTGAAGCGGCGCCTGCCGGAGAGCTGGGCTCGAGCCGGCATCATGCTCGATCTCGCCGATTTCCTGTCCTGGAAAGCCACCGGATCGTTGGCGCGATCGCAGTCGACGCTGGTATGCAAGTGGACCTATCTCGGGCACGAAGCTCCAGGCTGGCAGGACGATTTCCTCCGGCAGGTGGGGCTCGAAGACCTGCGGGAGAAGGCGGCGCTGCCTGACGTCGCCAGCCCGGTTGGCCAGGACCTGGGGCCGCTGACTGCCGCAGCAGCCGCCGAGCTGGGCTTGACGACCGCTGCACGCGTCGGAGCCGGTCTCATCGACGCCCATGCCGGTGCGCTGGGCGTGCTTGGGGCGTTCGCCGGCGACGTCGACACCATCGACCGGCACCTGGCGCTGATCGCCGGCACCTCTAGTTGCGTCATGGCGCTGTCGGCCGAAGCGCGCCCGATCAATGGGGTCTGGGGACCCTATTGTGGCGCGGTGCTGCCCGGCGCCTGGCTCAACGAGGGCGGACAATCCGCAACGGGTGCGCTGCTCGACCACATCATCAGCTGGCACGGCGCCGGGGGCGAACCGACACCGGACCGTCACGCGGCCATCGCCACGCGGGTGGGTGAACTGCGCGCCGCAGAGGGCACTGGATTTGCCGAGCGCCTGCACGTCCTGCCGGACTTCCACGGCAATCGTTCGCCGCTGGCCGATCCGAACGCGCTCGGCGTGATCTCGGGCCTCACACTCGACAGCGACTTCGACTCGCTGTGCCGGCTCTACTGGCGCGCCTGTGTGGGCATTGCCCTGGGTGTGCGGCATATTCTCGAGACACTGAATACGCGGGGCTACGCCATCGACACGCTCCACGTGACCGGTGGGCACACCAAGAATCCGCTGCTGATGGAGCTCTATGCCGATGCCACCGGTTGCCGCGTGGTCGAATCTGCGGCGCCGGACGCAACGCTGCTGGGCATGGCAATGGTGGCGGCGACGGCCGCAGGGCAGTATCCGAGCCTCGAGGCGGCTTGTACCGCCATGCAGCAGGGTGGCCGAGAGCGGGTAGCCAACCCGGTGCTGCGAGCAGCGTACGACAAGGACTACCGCATCTTTCTCGAAATGCTGCGGCAGCGGCAGGCGATCGACGCGATGGTGTGACCCGCGTGGCCCGTGACAAGCTCGACCCCTACCGCAAGAAGCGTGATTTCTCCCGAACCAGCGAGCCGGCCGGGAGCGAAGGCCAAGGCGGCAGTCGCTTCGTCGTCCACAAGCACTCCGCGTCGGCGGACCACTACGATCTTCGCCTTGAGCTCGATGGCGTGCTGAAGAGCTGGGCGGTGCCGCGGGGGCCCTCGCTCAACCCGGCCGACAAGCACCTGGCTGTCGAGACCGAGGATCACCCGATCGAATATATCGACTTCGAGGGTGTCATCCCCGAGGGCGAGTATGGCGGCGGGCCGATGATCGTCTGGGACACCGGAACGTGGGCGCCGATGGGCGATCCGCATGCCGACCTCGAGAAGGGCGCCTTCAAGTTCCGCCTGGCGGGCCAGAAGCTCGGCGGCGGCTGGATGCTGACGCGGTTGAAGGCCAAGCCGGACGACAAAGGCAAGCGGAACTGGCTGTTCTTCAAGGAACGGGACACCAGCGCTGATCCGGCCCGCGACATCCTCGAGGAGCGGCCGGAGAGCGTCAAAACGGGGCGGCGGATCGAGCAGTTGGTGGCCCCGGTGCCGGCGCAGCCGGTCAAGCGCAGCAAGCCGCAGCCGGGCAGGGTTACGGGCGCGGTCAAGGCGCCGATGCCCGACAAGATCGACCTGCAGCTGGCGAGCCCGGCGGACGAGCCACCGGCCTCATCGCGCAACGCACCTTGGCTGCACGAGATCAAGTTCGATGGCTACCGCACCATGGCCTACCTGTCAGGAGGTTCGGCGCGGCTGATTACCCGTGGCGGGCTCGACTGGAGCAGGCGCTATGGTGACCTGCCGGAGGCCTTTGGCGAGTTGCCGTGCAAGGACGCGATCATCGATGGCGAGATCGTGGTGCTCGACGACAAGGGCATCAGTCGCTTCGGTCTGCTGCAGGAGGCGTTGTCGGCCGGCGCCGGCAGCCGGCTGGTGTTCTACGCCTTCGACCTGCTCCACCTCGACGGCTGGGATCTCCGCCAGGTGCCGCTGGTGAGGCGTAAGTCATTGCTGGCGCAGCTTCTTTCCGGCAGCATCGGCGGGCGCTCGCCTGTGCAGTACAGCGATCACGTGGAGGGGGACGGCGCCGGGCTCTACGAGCAGGCGGCGCAACTCGGCCTTGAGGGTATCGTCTCTAAGCGCGCCGATGGCCCCTATGTGGGCGGGCGCAGTTCGAGCTGGCTGAAGGTTAAAGCCCCGCAGCAAAAGGACTTTGTGATCGCCGGCTATACCCAGTCGGCAGCGGCGGGCGGGATCGGTGCACTCTGCATGGGCGAGTGGGTCGACGGGGAACTGGTGTACCGCGGCAAGGTGGGAACCGGGTTCGACGCTGCCACCATGGCAGCCCTGCTGGAGCGGCTGCAAGGGCTCGAAATCGAGGGCCGGCTCGATGGTGCACCGAAGGACATGATTGCGGTAAAACCGGTGCTTTCTGCGAAGATCCGCTTGTCTAACGTTACCGCCGACGGCCTCATCCGGCACGGAGTGTTCAACGGCCTGCGAGAAGTGGAACTGAGTGCAGCGCCGCAGCGACCCCGCAGGCGCTACGTCTCCGATGCGGACCTCGCCGGCATCTGGGTGACCAATCCGACCCGCCGGCTGTTCGGCCGATCCGGACCAACCAAGCTCGATATCGCCGTCTACTATGCGGCCGTCGGCGACTTCATGCTGCCGCACCTGATCGGGCGGCCGGTGTCGCTGTTCCGCTGCCCTACCGGCAAGCCGAACGACTGCTTCTTCCAGCGCCATCCGTTCACC
Organism: Pseudomonadota bacterium; assembly: GCA_023431205.1. Lineage (GTDB taxonomy): Bacteria > Pseudomonadota > Alphaproteobacteria > Rhizobiales > Devosiaceae > Devosia. Next base: position 16,714 of record JAEYXQ010000179.1, read on the forward strand.
GGCATGCCGGGGACGCTGGCGACGGTGGCGAGCAAGACGTCGGAAGGGGAACCGCAGACCTACCTCTCCGTCGAAGATGCCAAGGGCTATCTGGCGCTGGCCCAGTTCGGGGTGGTGGAGTTCCACGCCTGGGGGACGCACCGCACGCATATCGAAAAACCCGACCGGGTGATCTTCGATCTCGACCCGGGCGAGGGGATCGAGTGGCGCGACGTGGTCAATGCCGCCGTTCACCTCAAGGTCGAGCTCGAAAAGATGGGGGTGGTGCCGTTCGTCAAGACCTCGGGCGGCAAGGGCGTGCACCTCGTGGTGCCGATCAATCCCAGGATCAGCTGGAAGGCCGCGCATGAGGCGACGGCGCGGATGGCAACGCAACTGGCGAGGTCCGGGCCGGATACCTTCGTTACCACCATGGGGGCGGAAAACCGCAAGCGGCGCATCTTCATCGACTTTCACCGCAACGCCCGCAGTGCCACGGCGTTATCGGCCTATTCGCTGCGAGCGCGGCCGCATCTGCCGGCGTCGACTCCGGTCAGCTGGGAGGATCTGGAGTCCATCGACTCTCCGGCGGACCTCAACTACTCTTCTCTTCCAGGTTTGTTAACCACTGCGGGAGACCCGTGGGCGGAGATTAACGAGTCCGCACGCGATCTTCCCTCATGATTACTGCCGAGTTGCAAGTAGTACGCGCGTTGAGGAGGCGGTCATGGCTCCACGAGCCAGTTGGAAGGGGCATCTGCGTCTTAGCCTGGTAAGCTGTGCGGTGAAGATGTTCCCCGCCACGAGCGCGTCGGAGCGCATCAGCTTCAACCAGCTCCACAAGGATACCCATAACCGCATCAACATGAAGCCGGTCGACCCCGAACTTGGGCTGGTCGAACGCTCCGACCTGTTGCGCGGCTACGAATACGAGCCCAAGCAGTACATCATCATCGAGGACACCGATCTCGAGGCGGTGCGCATCGAGTCCAACCACACGCTCAACATCGAGGCTTTCGTCGACGAGAGCGAGGTGGACGTCATCTACCAGGACGCGCCCTACTACCTGGCGCCGGACGGGGCGATGGCCGAGGAGACCTTCATCGTTCTGCGCGAAGCCATGCGCCGCAGCGGCAAGGTGGCGCTCGCGCGGCTGGTGCTCTCCAGCCGGGAGCGGGTGGTGACCATCGGCGCGCGCGAGAACGGCATGTTCGTGACCACGCTGCGCAATCCCAACGAAGTGCGCGGCACGGCCGAGTATTTCGACAGCATCCCGGTCGGCAATCCGGACCAGGAGATGCTGGATCTCGCACAGAAGCTCATCGACCAGAAGGTGACGACCTTCGACCCCAAGAACTACGAGGATCGCTACGAAGCAGCGCTGATGGCGATGATCAAGGAGAAGTTGAAAGGCCACAAGCCGATCATCGCTGCAGCGCCGGAACGTGGTAATGTCATCAACCTGATGGATGCGCTGAAGGCGAGTCTCGGCGAGGCCAAGCCTGCCGCCAAGAGCAAGCCGAAGGCTGCAGCCAAGCCGGCCGCGCCCAAGGAATCCGCGGCCAAGGTGTCGCTCAAGGCTGCCGTCGAGGCCAGCAAGGCCGCGGCAAAACCGAAGGCGCCACGCAAGAAGGCGTAACGCATGACTGCACATGGCGAGAGCTACGGGGTGATCGGGGCGCTGAAGGCGCTACCGTTGCGCCTCGCGACCCGCCGCATCGATGCCATGGGCGGACGGCTGCACCGTTCGCTGATGCGTGGTACCACGGTCGCCGTGTTCGGCCGCAACCTGCTGCTGCGCAGCGATGCCGCAACGATCGAGGACAAGGTCGCCGCAGCACGCGATGCGGGAGTGCGGCTGTTGAGCGAAAACGGGCTGCTCCGCGCCATGGGCACGCTCCCGGCGCTGCCACCGGCAACGATCTCGCGAGAGGCCGTGTTCGAGCAGTCCCGGCTCGACTCCGGGGTGTTCGACCTGCTGGTACTGTTCGATGCCTTCGAGCATCACGCCGAGCCGTTCTCGTTCCGCGACGTCATCCTCGCGCGCAAATATGCCGGTCTGCTCGCCAGTGGCGCGGACTGGCATGCCATCGCCCGCGCCGTGCACAGCATCGGGCCGGTCGGGTCGCTGACGGCGCTGACTCTGGATGTTGCTGGTCCCGACCGCATCGTTGTGCGCGACGCTCAGTCGCGGGCGGAACTCAACGGACAGCGATTGCTGCCGCTCGAGGACCCGCTCGAAGACACCGAGGACTATTTCGGCCACGCCGAAGTGGCCGAGGGGGCGGAACTGTTCGCCGAAGCGGCGCGGCTCTATGCGCACTGCGTCGCCGTCGATCCGACCGACGCCACGGCCGCGTTCAACCTCGGCAATTGCCTGCGGCGGCTGGGCGATCTGGGTGGGGCAATGGAAGCCTTTGCCACGGCGCTGAAGCGGGACCCGCTGTTCGTGGAAGCCTGGTTCAACCAAGGTGGCGTATTGCGCGAGATGGGGCGCATCGAAGCGGCGCGGCAGCATCTGGAGACAGCCGTACGGATCGATCCTGCCTATGCCGATGCCGCCTATAATCTGGGGGCGCTGGAATACGAGGCCGGCGACCTGGGGGCCGCGCGCCGCTACTGGCTGAAATATCTCGAGCACGATTCCACGTCCGATTGGGCCCGCCGGGCACGTGCCGGGGTGGGCCTGGCCGACCGGCTGGCGCGGCGAACGGCGAGCTGAAATGGCGACGGAATTCCTGTTCGACGGCTCCGAGGATGCCCGCGTCACCCTGCTGCTGGCGCATGGCGCGGGGGCGCCGATGGATTCCGCGTCGATGAACGCGGCGACCAAGGCGCTGGTGGGGCAGGGGTTTCGGGTGGCGCGGTTCGAGTTCGCCTATATGGCGAGCCGGCGCACTGCGGCGGGCACGAAGCCGCCGCCCAAGGCCGAGACGGTGATCCCCGAATATCTCGCTGCCGTCGACGATCTCGGACCAACCAACGGCAAGCTGGTGATCGGCGGCAAATCCATGGGCGGGCGCGTTGCCAGCATGGTCGCCGATGCCCTGTTCGAGACCCGGCGGATCAGCGGCCTGCTTTGCCTTGGCTACCCCTTCCATCCACTGGGGCGGCCGCAGCAATTGCGCACCGCGCACCTGGTCGACCTCAAGACGCCGGCTCTGATCTGCCAGGGCACGCGGGACGAGATGGGGAACCGCTACGAGGTCGGCGAATACGGCCTGTCCGACAGCATCGAGGTGTTCTGGCTCGAGGACGGCGACCACGACCTCAAGCCCCGCAAGGCGATCTCCGGCTTCTCGACGGCCGATCACCTGAAGGCGATGGCGGAGAAGGTGGACGAGTGGGCCTCCCGGCTCGGCTCGTGAAGATCGCCACCTACAACATCAACGGCATCAACAAGCGTCTCGCCAACCTGATGGACTGGCTGGCCGACGCGGCGCCGGACGTGGTGTGCCTGCAGGAACTGAAATCGACCGACCGGATGTTTCCGGCCACTGCACTGGCGGACGCCGGTTACGGTGCCGTGTGGAAGGGACAGTCGAGCTGGAACGGGGTGGCGATCCTCGCCAGGGGCGCCGATCCGGTGCTGACGCGGGATGAACTCCCTGGCGACCCTGGCGACCAGCAGGCGCGCTATATCGAGGCGGCGGTCAACGGTGTCTTGATCGGATGCCTTTATGCCCCCAACGGCAATCCGCAGCCGGGGCCGAAGTTCGCCTACAAGCTGGCCTGGACCGAGCGGCTGCTCGCGCATGCCGCCGACCTCTGGAACACGGGGCTGCCGGTGGTGCTGGCGGGCGATTACAACATCGTGCCGGAGCCGCGCGACATCTACCCGACCAGTTCCTACAAGGACAACGCGCTGGTGCAGCCGGAGAGCCGCGAACTGTTCCAGCGACTCCTGGAACAGGGCTGGACCGATGCGGTCCGCAAGCGCTTCCCCGACGAGACGGTCTACACCTTCTGGGACTATATGCGGCAGCGCTGGGAGCGCGATGCCGGGCTGCGGCTGGACCATCTGCTGCTGTCCAGGAAGCTGGTGCGGCGGCTCGATGGAGCGGGCGTCGACCGGGACGTGCGGGGGCGCGAGGGGGCCAGTGACCACGCGCCGGTGTGGATTGCGCTGAAGGACCAGTAGTGTCCACCAGCGGGAACGTGTTTGATTGGAGAGCGCCCACCGAAGGCGCCAGAGAACAGCAGAGCCAGCATGCCTTATCCTGACCTGATCCAGCCGGAACTCGGCACCTATCGCAGCAGCGTCGAGACGCCGTCCGATTTCTCCGCGTTCTGGGACGCGACCCTTGCCGCTGCCCGTGCTGCCGGCGGGGCGGTGGAAATCGAGCCGGTTGCGACCACGCTGAAGGCGGTGGAGGTGTTCGATGTGACCTTCCCGGGCTTTGACGGTCAGCCGGTGAAAGGCTGGCTGTCGCTGCCGCGCGAGCGCAGCGGGCGGCTGCCGCTGGTGGTGCAGTATGTCGGCTATGGGGGTGGCCGGGGCTTTCCGCACGAGAACCTGCACTGGGCAGCCTCGGGCTACGCTTATTTCCGCATGGATACGCGCGGGCAGGGCAGTGGCTGGAGCACCGGTGCGACGGCGGATCCGGTCGGCACCACGCCCTCCATTCCCGGCATGATGACCAAGGGCGTGCTGGCAAGGGAAGACTACTATTATCGCCGCGTGTTCACCGACGGCGTGCGCGCCGTGGATGCCATGCTGGCGCAGGACTTCGTCGATCCCGAGCGGGTGGCGGTCTGCGGTGGCAGCCAGGGCGGCGGGATCTCGCTCGCCGTTGCCGGGCTGCACCCCGCGGTGAAAGCGGTGATGCCGGACGTGCCGTTCCTCTGCGATTTCCCCCGGGCGCTGCAGAAGGCCGGACGGGACCCCTACCTCGAGATCGTCCGCTTCCTGGCCCAGCATCGCGACAAGGTGGAGACGGTGCTCGACACGCTGCGCTATTTCGACGGCGTCTGCTTTGCCCGCCAGTCACACGCAGAAGTGCTGTTCTCGGTAGCGCTGATGGACGATGTCTGCCCGCCCTCGACGGTCTATGGCGCCTATCAGGCCTTTGCCGGCCGCAAGAGCATCGTCGAGTACGGCTACAACAACCACGAAGGGGGCGGGCCCTTCCAGGATGCACGGCAGATGGTCTGGCTGGGAGAACGGTTCAGGCCCTGAATCGAGCATCTTTTCGCGTCGGCAGGAACCACCGTCTGGTCTCTCCGTTGCAGGGGCAGTCCCACCCCTCTGACTGGAGAACAACACAATGGCTACCGAAAAGACCCTTGAAGATCTGTTTCTCGACACCCTCAAGGACATCTACTACGCCGAAAAGCAGATCCTGAAGACGCTGCCGAAGATGGCCAAGGCTGCTGAATCCGACGAGGTTCGCGCCGGCTTCGAGCAGCACGCGCAGGAAACCGAAGGCCAGATCGAGCGCCTCGAGCAGGTGTTCGAACTGATCGGCAAGGCTCCGCGCGGCAAGACCTGCGAAGCCATCCTCGGCATCATCGACGAGGGCAAGGAGATCATGCAGGAGTTCAAGGGTACCCAGGCCCTGGACGCCGGTCTGGTCTCGTCGGCCCAGGCCGTCGAGCACTACGAGATCGCCCGCTATGGTACCCTCAAGACCTGGGCACAGCAGCTCGGCCTCAACGACGCGGTGAAGCTGCTGGACCAGAACCTGCAGGAAGAGATCGCCACCGACAAGAAGCTGACCCAGGTGGCTGAAGCCAGCGCCAACCAGAAGGCTGCTTAAACGCATCTCACTATCGGGCGGCACGGCGACGATGCTGAAGAACTCGAGCCTGGCGGAGGCAATCCGACGGACGGCCTATTTCCTGTGGGAGCAGGATGGCCGCCCGGAGGGGCAGAGCTTCTCCTATTGGCTCAAGGCCAAGGAAATGCATCTGCGCCAGCTTGCCTATGACAAGTGGCTGAGCGAAGGCACGCCGCTCGGGCGGGCCGAGGCCAACTGGCTGGAAGCCGCCGACGAGATCGAAGACGAGAAATAGAGACGGGCCCCTCGGGGCCCGTTTTCGTATCGATCGGTGCGGCTGGATCAGTCCTTGGCGCGCTCGACGTAGGAGTTGTCCTCGGTGAGGATGACGATGCGGGTGCCGGTATCGATGTGCGGCGGGACCATCACGCGCAGGCCGTTGTTGAGGACGGCGGGCTTGTAAGAGGAGGAGGCAGTCTGGCCCTTCACCACCGGCTCGGTCTCGACGATCTCGAAGGTGAGGCGCTGCGGCAGTTCCATCGACAGCGCGATGCCCTCGTGGGTCATCAGATGCACCTTCATCCCGTCGGTGAGATAGGCCTTCTGGTCGCCGACGATGTCATCGGAAACGGTGATCTGGTCGTAGGTGGCGGGCTCCATGAAATGGTGCCCCTCGGCGTCCGAGTAGAGGTAGTCGTATTCGCGGTCATCGACATCGGCCTTTTCGACCATTTCGACGGTGCGCCAGCGGCCAATCACCTTCACCCCGTCCGAGATGCGGCGCATCGTGACGTTGGTGACCGAGTTGCCTTTGCCGGGATGGACGTTTTCAGCGGTCAGGATGACGTGCAGATTGCCATCCTGTTCGACGACGTTGCCCTTGCGGAGCGACGAGGCGATGACCTTGACCATGGATTCTTCCTTGTTCGTTTCGGCGGCGCGTCGTAGAGGGCTGGCCGTCCAGGCGCCGAAATATCTTGATCGAGCGCCCGATATCCTATTCCGCGCCAATCCGCCAGACTCGACGGCGACAAAGGTCAAATGAACTCCACCGGCTCCAGCGCTGCTTCGCCATGGTGGACACCCTCGGTCCATGCCGATCGGCGACCGATCCTCCTTGCGCGGAACCGGATCGATGGGGCGGTGCGGACCTATCTCGCCGAGCGCGACTTCCTGATCGTCGACCCGCCCGGACTGCAGCGGTCGCCCGGCAACGAGACGCATCTGCATGCCTTTGCCACCGACATGATCGGCAATGACGGGGTAGCGCAGCGGCGGTACCTGCATACCTCGCCCGAATTCACCATGAAGAAGCTGCTGGCGGCCGGTGAGCGGCGGATCGCGAGCCTGCAGCATGTGTGGCGCAACCGCGAGCGCAGTGCGCTGCACCATCCCGAGTTCACCATGCTGGAGTGGTACCGGGCGGAGGAGCCGTACGGCTCGGTGATCGAGGATTGCATCGCCATCATCCGGCTGGCGGCGGAGGCGACCGGCATCGGGCGCTTCAGCTTCCGGGGGCGGGAGTGCGATCCGCGGGCGGAGGTGGAGCGGGTGAGCGTGGCCGAGGCGTTCCTCGATCATGCCGGGATGGAGCTGTTGGCGACGGTGGATGCCGACGGGGTTCCGGATGGAGAAAAGCTGGCGGATCAGATGCTTGGCCGGGGTCTCGAGGTGCCGGAGGACCGCAGCTGGAGCTACCTGTTCAGCCGGATCCTGGTCGAGAAGGTGGAGCCGCAGCTGGGCAATGGCCGGATTACGGTGCTGGATCGCTACCCGGCGGCGGAGGCGGCGCTGGCGCGGCGGGTGCCGGGGGACCGGCGGGTCAGCGAGCGGTTCGAGATCTACGCTTCGGGGGTGGAACTGGCCAACGGGTTCGGCGAACTGACCGATCCGGAGGAGCAGCGCCATCGTTTCGCCGCCGAGATGAACGAAAAACAACGGCTCTATAACGAGACCTATCCGCTGGATGAGGATTTCCTCGCGGCACTGGCGCTGATGCCTGACGCGAGTGGGGTGGCGATGGGGTTCGATCGGCTGGTGATGCTGGCGACGGGGGCGCAACGCATCGAACAGGTGCTGTGGGCACCGGTGGTGGAATGACGCTACGCTCCATTGATGACCTCGCGGCGGCCGGCCTTGCCGAACACGACCCCATGCTGGAGGAGGTCGCGGCGCGCTATGCCGTGGCCGTCAGCCCGGCGCTGGTCGACCTGATCGATCCCGCCGATCCGAACGATCCGATCGCGCGGCAGTTCGTGCCCAGCGTGGCGGAACTGGTGACGCGGCCGGAAGAGCGCGCCGACCCGATCGGGGACCTTTCGCACTCGCCGGTAGAAGGGATCGTGCACCGCTATCCCGACCGGGTGCTGCTCAAGGCGGTGCATGTTTGCCCGGTCTATTGCCGCTTCTGCTTCCGCCGCGAGATGGTGGGCCCGGCCGGGCTGGGGACACTGACCGCAGCGGAACTCGATGCGGCGATCGGCTATATCGCGGCACACCCGCAGGTCTGGGAGGTGATCCTGACGGGCGGCGATCCGCTGGTGCTGTCGCCGCGGCGGCTGGAAGCGATCATGGGGCGGCTCGCCGCGATCGAGCACGTCAAGGTGGTGCGCTTCCATACCCGTGTGCCGGTGGTGGAGCCGGAGCGGATCGACGCGGCGATGGTGGCGGCGCTCAAGGCGAGCGGCAAGGCGACCTACCTTGCCGTCCATGCCAACCATCCGCGCGAGTTCAGCCTGGCGGCCCGGGCGGCGGTGGCGAGGCTGGCTGATGCCGGCATCGTGCTGGTCAGCCAGTCGGTGCTGCTCCGGGGCGTGAATGACGACGTCGAGACGCTGTCGGCGCTGATGAAGACCTTCGTCGAGAACCGGATAAAGCCTTACTACCTGCACCATCCCGACCTGGCGCCGGGCACCAGCCATTTCCGCCTCGGCATCGAGGAGGGCCAGAAGCTGGTGGAAGCGTTGCGGGGGCGTATATCGGGGCTGGCGCAGCCGACCTATGTGCTGGACATCCCCGGCGGGCACGGCAAGTCGGTGCTGGGGGAGGGCGCCGCTAGGCGGGGTGATGGGTGCTTCACCGTGCGGGACTGGCAGGGGCAGGACCACCGCTACACCGGTGAATGACGCATTGCCGGCGGGAGAGCCTCCGTTCACACTGCGCGGCATGGCACAGATCGGACACAATGGCGGACCACCGCTGGACGAGCCGGCACATGAATGGGGCAACGGCCCCTTCGGCCGGTATTTCGAGTGGAAGGCGGCAGTCCACAACGCCTACCACGGTATTCCCGTCGAAATTGCGGTGATGCGGGCGCGCCGGGCGGCCAAGCTCGGCCTCACCTATGAGGAATATACGCTCGAGATCCTCGAGCGCGGCCGGTTTCTCCAGGCCAGCGACACCGAGCGCATCCTCGAGATCAAGCGACGGCGGGAACTCTAGCGTTCATTCCTCGCGGTAGATGTCGAAGGGGCCGATCGCCTGCGTGGTCGCCATCAGCTGGATCTTGTTGACGTTGACGTGCTCGGGCAGCGAGGTGGCCCAGAAGATCGACTCGGCGATGTCCTCGGCGGTCATGGCCCTGGTGCCGGAATAGGGCTTGGAGGCCTTGTCCTCGTCCCCCTTGAACCGCACGAGCGAGAACTCCGTTTCCGTCAGACCCGGCTCGATATCGGTGACGCGGACGTTCTTGCCCTGCAGGTCGGAGCGGAGGTTGAGCGCGAAGTGGCGCACGAAGGCCTTGCTGGCGCCGTAGACCGAGCCGCCCGGATACGCGAATTCACCAGCGACCGACCCCAGCGTCACCACATGGCCGCCGCCGCGCGCGATCAGCCCGGGAAGCAGCAGGCGAATGGTGTAGACGAGGCCGGAGATATTGGTGTCGATCATCGTCTGCCAGTCGTCGAGATCGGCTTCGGCCGCAGGCTGAAGACCCAGGGCGAGACCGGCATTGGCGAGCACGACGTTGATGCCGTCGAAGGGCGCCGGGATATCGGTGATCGCCCGCTCCATGGCAGTCCGGTCGCGCACATCGAGTTCGACGGTGTGGCAGTTGTCGGCACCCAGTTCCTGCTGCAGCGCCTCGAGGCGATCACCGCGCCGGCCGGTGGCGATCACCTTGCCGCCGGCGGCCACATAGCGGCGCGCGGCAGCGGCGCCGAAGCCGGAGGTGGCGCCGGTGATGAAGACGACGAAGCGGGTCGGATCGAGAAGCTGGTACATGCTGGCACTTGCGGTTGGTGAGACCGCAGGGTGCGTCGGCAGGCGCGGGGCGTCAACCTGCCCAGGCTAGTAGTCGCGCTCGTAGAAGACGCCGAGGCTGGTGTCGCCGTTCTGTCCGGCCGAGCCGCGGACGGTGAGGTCGCTGGTGACATCGAGATTGATGTTCACGCGGCTCTGCCCATTCGCGCCGGCAGTGACGCCGAGATAGACATTGTCCTGGATGTAGGTGCCGGCCTGCACCGCCAGATTGCCCTTGTCGTCGGTGGTGACGTCGAGGTCGGCAAGACCGGCAGCACCGCGCAGGCCGTCGACGAGGTCTCCGCCACCGCCGCCCGCCAGTTCCGCCGCCGCGGCGGCAAGGCGGGCGAGCTGCAGGGGGGACAGTTCGTCGAGCGAGCGGTTGAAGATCAGCCGGCTCAGCACCTCATCCTGCGGCAGCGGCGGATTGGAGGTGAAGCTCACATCTACTTCCGAGACGCGCCCGGAGACGGTCACGAACACGGTGATGCCATCGCCTTCGGTGCGGGCCACCAGATTGAGGAAGGGGTCGAGATCGCCCACCAGGGTGACGGTACCGGACTCGAAGGTGATGCGCTGGCCGAGTACCGAGAGGCGCCCACGGATCAGCGAGAACCCACCCACCGGCTGGATGTTGTTGACCGGACCGGTGAGGCGCACCGAGCCGCCGGCTTCGGCATCGAGGCCGCGGCCACGGATATAGACCTGGGCAGGCGCGGTCAGCATGACGTCGAGCAGGAGACCGGCCGGGCGGCTCTGCGGCACCGGTGCACCCGGGGCCGTGTCGATGCGGGCGCGGTCGAGGGTAATCGCCACCGGACGCGGCGTGTTGCGATGATCGACATCGATCAGTTGCGCGCCGCCGCCGAAGCTGTTGGGCACGGTGATATCGGCCCGTTCGACCAGCACACTGCCGCTGAGCAGTGGGTTACCCACCAGGTTGCCGGTGAGGGCGAGATCGCCGGACAGTGTCGCAACGAACAGATTGCCGTCGGCATAGCGGGCATTGCGGAGCGCCAGCGTCAGATTGGCAGGGAAGCCGCCGGAGAGCCCAATCGAGCCGGACGCCGCAACCGTGCCGCCGGTGGCGGAACTGCCGCTGAGGCGCTGGATGACGAGATTGCTGCCGTCAAGGCTGGCGCTGCCCGAGATGCCGACCAGGCGCAGGTTCAGCTCCGGGTCGACGTATCCGGCGCCGCTAGTGGACACGGTGCCACCGAAGGTGGGGCTGTTGAGGCTGCCACCGACACGGGCATCGAGATTGAGGACGCCACTGAGCTGTCCGCCGCGGTCGGCAAGCCAGCGGTTGCCGAGCGCCAGTGGAGCAGAGCCGGTGAGGGTGAGGTCAAGGCCGGTCCCAGCGAGCGGAATGGTGCCGGAACCGGAGAGGCTCAGCCCGCCGCCCTGGGCCGAAAGGGAAGCGAGCTGGACAGCACCGTCGGCAAAGCTGCCCGTGGCGGTGGCTGAGACATTGTTGACGCCGAGATCCTGCAGGGCGCGGGCGTTGACGCTGCTGGCCGAGGCTTCAAAGCGCACTGCAGGGTCGGATGAAGGGCCGCTGATGGTGGCTCGGCCATTGAGGGTCCCGCTCAAGGCCAGATCGGGCGCAAAGGCATTGGCGATCGAAAGCGGCAGCGACTGGATGTCGGCGGTGATGTCGAGCGTGCTGCCGGCGGTGCCGGTGGCGGTGATCGAGCCGGAGCCGACAGCGAAGCGGATGGCGTCGAGCCGGACGCTTTCGCCAATCACTTCCAGCGTCGCGGGCTGGGCGAGGCGTGCGGTGAGGCTGCCCTGGTCGAGGTTGGCCCGCTCCAGCGCTAGGCGATAGCCGTTCTCGACGGGGGTCAGCGAGCCGGCGACGTCGAGATCGGTGCCGGTGGCGAGCCGGGCTTGGGCGTCAAAGCTGGTGGCGCCGCCCGACCGGCTGGCGCGCGCGGCGAGGGTTTCCACCGTCACTCCGCCTGCAACCACGTCGGTCGCCGAAGCGCTGCCGTCGATGGCGGGGACGCCGAACAGGTCGGCGACCGTGGCGTTGATGTCCGCCGCGCCGATCCGGACGGCGTCGAGGCGGAGAGCGGAGACATCGGCGCGCACGGTGGCGGATTGCCGCTCGTCGGTCGCCGAGAGGGTCACGTCGGCATTGATGGCGCCTTCGGCGTCGAGCAGCAGCAGGGCGGCTGGAATGGAGACATCGGGCGAGACCAGCGACAGCGAGCCGTCGAGCAGCCCGCTCGCGCCCGTTCGGGTCACGGCACCGGTGATGCGGGTGCCGGCGGCCTGGAAGTCGATCTGGCTCAGGGCCAGGGTATCGCTGTCGGCGGCGACGCTGGCGGAGAGGAGGGTGCGGTAGCCATCAAGTGAGGCTCCGCCGGAGATGGTGCCGGCGAGGCCGGCATCGGTGGTGCTGCCGTCAAAGCGCAGGGTGGCATCGCGCAGGGCGCGGTCGACCAACTGGCCCTCGGCGATGGTGCCGACCAAGGAGAGGTCGATGATGCCCTCTTCGCCACGGGCCGTGCCGACGACCCGCACGGCGCCGGAGCCGGCATCGGTGACCAGCGCTAGATCGGCAAGATCGAGCGTGAAGCCGAAATCGGCGATGGCGGAGGCATAGGTGCCATCGGCCGTCAGTTGCAGGTGCTGGTTGCCGAGGCGGAAGGTGTCGGCCTCGAGGCCGGATTCGGTGCGGGCGAGGCGCCCGGAGAGCGCCACCGTGCCGTCGAGCAGGGGGTCCGCCACCGCATCGTCGACCTCGAGGCCGGTGCCGGTGCCGTCGAGCACGAGATCGAAGCCGCCGCTCAGCGGCTGGAGCCGGCCGGTGGCCTCGAGCGACAGGGCGCCATCGAGGTCGCGGCCGGCAAGGCCGGAGAAGGGCGCGATGCTCGATGTCTCAAGCCCGATATCGCCCTTGAAGTCGAACCCGTCGAGTTCACCGGTCAGGGCGGCGGTGAGATTGGCACCGGCGATCCGCAATTCGGCAAGCTGCACCGGCTCACCGGCATTCCACAACCCGGCAAGACCAAGGCCGATGCTGTCGCCGAGGGCGGCTTCCACCTCGGGACTGGCAGCGATGCCGGAAAGGGCGCCGTCGCCGTTGAAGGTCAGGCGGCGGCTGGCGGGGTCGGAGAGGTTGGTCGCGACGCCGCCGAGGTCGAAGCGGAGGGTGTCGGCGGCGAAATCGGTGCTCTCGAAACCAGTGGCGGCGAGGGCGGCGGACCACGTGTCGCCCGCCTCGGTGCCGTAGTCGATCGACAGTTGAGCGGAGCCGATGCGGGTGGCTGCGCCCGGAACGGGCAGGGTGACGGCGGCACCGCTCGGATCGGCAATGACCGCATCGAGGTCGAGACGGGTGAGGAAATTGTCAGCGGTGGTGGCGGCGCTGCCGGACACCGAAAGCTGGCCGCCGGTGAGGCGGAAGGCATCGACCGTGACGCCACCTTCGGAGCGGACCAAGGCATCGGCCGTCAACGCCGTCTCGGCGCCGAAGAAGGGCCGGTAAGGCTCGGCGATCAGGTTCGACAGCGGCCCACGGAGGTCGGCATCGACCGTATAGCCTTCGGCGACCTGACTGATGGTGGTGGTGCCGGCGAGCGCCGTCTGCCCGTTGGCGGCGAGGGTCAGGTCGGCGCGCAGGTCCGAGACCGGACCGCTGCCGGTGAGGGTGAGCGAGACGGCGGGGCGACCTTCGATGTTGAGGAGATTGGCGATGACGCCGTTCTCCGGCTCCTCGAGGACGAAACCGAGGTCGAGAACGTTGGATTCGGCCAGGTAGTCGAGGTCGAGATCCAGCGTGCCGCCCGGACCGTCGAGACGGACGATGTCGAGATTGGCGTCGAGATTGCCGCTTTCGAGCTGGAAGGCGCCGGCGAGCGAAATCTCCGACCCGAGGCCGAACACGTTCTCACCGAACGTGACGGTGGGAACGCTCAACTCGTTGAGGAACACCGCCACCGGGAACTCGGGGATCTGGAAGCTGCCGGCTTCCGGTGCCGGCAGGTTCGGCTGGTCCGACGGGACGGGGTTGCGAAGATACTCGATCGAATCCGCAGTGAGCGAATTGACTTCGAGGCGGCCGAGGAACAGGGCCGCCTGGTTCCAGTTGAGGCTGGCGTTGTTGACGCGCAGCCAGACGCCTTCGGCATCGGAGATGGTGATCTCGCGGACCGACACGTTGGAGCCGAGAATGCCGTCGATGTTGGACAGCCGGATCTGGCGCTCAGGGGTCGACAGGCGGTCCTGGACGAAATTGGTCAGCCAGTCCTTCTGTTCCTCGTTGCTCATGGCGAGCACGTCCTGCTGCCCGGCGACGGGG
>JAEYXQ010000146.1 GCA_023431205.1 Pseudomonadota bacterium
CTCTATGACGTCAAGGCGCTGCGCGACCTCAGGTCCACCGCACGCGAGGCGGCCCATCCCCATCTTGTGGAGACCATGGTGATGCTGGTGGAGGAGCGGCTGGGGCACCGGCTGACCGGAGCGGTGGAGGATGCCAAGATCGCGCTGTCCTCGGCCGCGGCGGTGGATTTCCGTTTCGATGTCCGTGACCGGCGCATCGCAGTGACGATCACGGCGGCCGAATTAGGCGCCGCCCTGGCCGAGCCGATCCGGCGGCTCGAGGCCACCGTGGAGGAGACACTGCGCCGCGCCGGCGTCGCGCGCGAGGCGGTGGACAGCCTGATCCTCACCGGCGGATCGACCCTGGTTCCGGCGGTCGCCGAGCGGCTGCGGGCGCTGTTTCCGGAGGCCGAACTGGTGCGGACGGACGTGCTGGGCAGCGTGGGGCTCGGGCTGACGCTTGAGGCTGAGCGGGTGTTCGGCCCCGCTAGTGCCGCTCGATAATCTCGGTGACCAGCGCTTCGATGTCCTCGCCCGCTTCGATGGCGATCTGACCGTCGAGCAGCAGCACCGCCAGGCCATGAACCCGCGCCCACGCCGCCAGCGCCGCCACGCGGTTGGCGCGGACATCGCCGCTGATCACGTGCCCCAGGGTCCGGAACGCTGCATCCGCGGCCATGCGCAGACCGGGCAGCTTGTCGCGCTTGAGCTGCGGCGAGAACATCAGGCGGAAGAGATTGGGGTGGTCGAGCGCGAACTTGACATAGGTGCGCCCCATGGCCGTAGCCGGAGCCAGCGTATCTGCCGCGGCCACGGCCTCCATGGCCTCGGTGAAACGCCGGTAGCCGGTGACGGCCAGCGCCTCCAGCAGCGCTGCGCGGCTGGCGAAATGCCGGTATGGCGCCGCCGGGGACACCCCCACTGCCCGGGCCAGATCCCGCAACCCCAGCCCCGCTTCCCCGTCCCGCTCCAGCAGCACCAGCGCTGCTTCAAGCAGGGCCTGACGCAGGTTGCCATGGTGATAGGGTGCGTTGGTAGTGGATGTTGACATTGTTCACATGGCGTGTTGAGGATGTGAGCACTGATTACATGCTTGCGGGAGGCTGGCAATGGACTGGGATCTGGTTCTGGCCGGGGCGCACCACCTGGCGGTGTTTTCCCTCGTAGCGGTTTTCGCCGCCGAGTTCGCGCTGCTGCGCCCCGGCCTCGGCGGCGAGCGGTTGCGGCAGCTGGCGCGTCTGGATGCCACCTACGGGGCGGCGGCCACGCTGGTGATCCTGGTCGGCATTGCCCGGGTGATATCCGGCGACATGGGCTGGCAGTACTATGTCGGCAACACCGCCTTCTGGGCCAAGATGACGGCGTTCGGGGTGATGGGTGCCCTGACCGTACCCCCAACCCTCGCCATTCGCCGCTGGCTCAAGCGCGGCAGCGAGGCGCCTCCGGCGAACGAACTCGCCGGCGCCCGCCGCTATCTGCATCTGCAGGCGGCAGTGCTGGTGCTGATCCCGTTGTTTGCAGCGGCGATGGCGCGCGGCTACGGCAGCTAGGCGGCGTCGGGCGCGGGAGTCTTGGGCTGGTAGCGGCACCATTTGCGGATCGGGCAGCGCCAGCATTCCGGCCGGCGCGCCTTGCAGATGTAGCGGCCATGCAGGATCAGCCAGTGATGGGCACGGAGCATGAACCGCTCCGGCACCACCTGGAGCAGGATCTGCTCCACCGCCAGAGGGTTATCGGCAACGGCAAGGCCGGTGCGGTTTCCGACGCGGAACAGATGCGTGTCCACCGCGATCGTCGGCTGCTTGAACCAGATGTTCAGCACCACGTTGGCGGTCTTCCGTCCGACACCAGGCAAGGCCTCCAGCGCCTCCCGGTCCCCCGGCACGTCGCCGCCGTGACGCTCCAGCAGCTGCTGGCTCAGGGCAAGCACGTTCTTGGCCTTGTTGCGGAACAGGCCGATGGTCTTGATCTCGGACTCGATGCCCTCGAGGCCGAGTGCCACCATCGCCGCCGGTGATGGCGCCAGCTGGAACAATCGCTTGGTCGCCTTGTTCACACCAGCGTCGGTGGCCTGCGCCGACAGCACCACCGCCACCAGCAGGGTGAAGGCGTTGATGTAGTCGAGCTCCCCCTTCGGCTCGGGCTCGATCTCGTGAAAACGGGCAAAAATCGCCTCAACGTCGGCAGGCGGCAGGGATTTCACTTTTTTGGCAGCGGGCATTCTCAGAGCCTCGATTCTGGGCCTATAGTTAGCGCGAAGAGACCACCATGCCCATGCAAGTCACCAAGACCACGCCGCTGTTTGCTGCGGCATTGCGGCCAGAAGCCACCCTGCGCGCCACCGGCGGCTGGGTGGCGCTTGCGGTTGCGGCGGTGGTGGGGGCGCCGATTCTGGTGGCGGTGCCGGAGTTTGCCCTTCCCGGCGTTGCGGCGTTCGGGCTTGCCGGCGGCGGCCTCGCAGGACTGAGCGTGCGGCATGCCCGACGGCGCAAGCTCGTCGAGCAGGTGACCTTGTGGCAGGACCAGCTCGAAATCAGCGCGACGGACGCGGCCGGCAACCGGAGGCTGCTCCGGTTCGAACCGCAGGCCGTGCGCCTGGTGCTGGAGCGCGACGAGAACGAGCGGACCCAGGCCATCCGCCTGCGCGCGCCGGGCGAGACAGTGGAAATCGGCGCCTTCCTCAGCAGCGACGACAAGGCAAGCTTTGCCAAGGCGTTCGGGTCCGCCCTGCGCCGGGCCCGTCGCTAACACTGCCGGCTGCGTCAAAAGCGGGTCGCCCCCGTCTGCTCCGGGCACTAGAGCGGGGTTCGTTTCACGTTTCGGTGGTGCTGCCATGAACCAGATGACCGCGCTCTCCCCTGCGGACGACTACGACACCGTCCGCCTTGCCATCGAGCAGCTCTCCTCCGGCGGCGAGACAACCGATGTCAGCAGCCTCGCCCGTTCACTGGGGCTGAGCGAACGGCAGTTGACGGACCTGTTCCGGCGCTGGTGCGGCCTCAGCCCCAAGAGCTTTGCCCAGGCGGTGGCGCTGGACCACGCCAAGGCCCTGCTACGGGCCAACGCCAATGTGCTGGACACCGCATATGAGGTCGGCCTCTCCGGACCCTCGCGCCTGCACGACCTGTTCGTGACCTACGAGGCGATGCCTCCGGGTGCTTTCCGCACAGGCGGGGCCGGCGTCGAGACGGTGTGGGGCGCCGCACCCTCGCCGTTCGGCACGGCCGTGGCAACCGCCACTGAATACGGTCTATCGGGGCTCGGCTTTGCCGATGCGAACACCTCGATCGAGCAGGCGTTCGAGGACCTGGCGCGGCGCTGGCCCAGTGCGCGCTTCCGTCGCGACGATGCGCGCATCGCGCCCATTGTGGCGCATGTGTTCGATCCCGGCCGCTGGTCGGCCGAGCGGCCGGTTCGCGTGGTGCTGATCGGCACTGATTTCGAGGTGCGGGTCTGGGAGACGCTGCTGAAGATTCCGGTCGGGCAGGCGACCACCTACCAGCAGGTGGCCAGCCATATCGGCCGCCCCACCGCCAGTCGCGCAGTGGGTGCCTCCGTCGGCAAGAACCCGATCAGCTTCGTGGTGCCCTGCCATCGGGTGGTGGGCACCTCCGGCGCCCTGACCGGATACCACTGGGGCGTGCCGCGCAAGCGCGCCATCCTGGGCTGGGAAGCCGGAGTGATTTCGGCCGCCCACTGAGGCGCTGTTCCACGTGAATCGGTGCGAGGCGGCCGAAGCCGCCCCCCAATCCTCGATCAGAGCACCACGGTTTCGACCAGCTTGCCGTCCGGACCAATCTTGTAGACGGTCGGCTCGCCGGTAGCGATTTCGCGAGCAAGGATCTGGTCGGAGGTCAGGCCTTCGATCGCCATGACCAGCGCCCGCAAGGAGTTGCCGTGGGCGGCAACAAGCACGGTCTTGCCGGCCTTGAGCGCGGGGAGGATCTCGCGCTCGTAATAGGGCAGCGTGCGGGCCGCGGTGTCCTTGAGCGACTCGCCGCCCGGAGGAGGCACGTCATAAGAGCGGCGCCAGACATGGACCTGTTCCTCGCCCCATTTGGCGCGGGCATCATCCTTGTTGAGACCGGAAAGGTCGCCATAGTCGCGTTCATTGAGCGCGGTGTGCCGCACGATGGTGACGTCGACGATGCCCATCTCCTCGAGCATCAGGTCGAGCGTGTGCTGCGCCCGGCGAAGCGCCGAGGTGTAGTAGAGGTCGGGCACGATGCCGGCGGCCTTGAGCTTCTTGCCGGTGGCGCGCGCTTCCTCGATGCCCTTTTCGGTCAGGTCCGGGTTGCGCCAGCCGGTGAACAGGTTCTTGAGGTTCCATTCGCTCTGGCCGTGGCGAACCAGGATCAGGGTGCCGGTCATTCTTGGTCTCCGAAGGTAATGTAGGCGCCAACGCCAGCGGCCTCGGCGATAAGGGTGAAATCGTGCTGGCTGACGCCGAACAGCGACTTGCGGAAGTACATGCCCCAGTGCGTGCGGTCGGTCACGAAACTGAACAGGTCGAGCAGCGGATAGATATCAACCTCGGCCGCATCGAGATATTCGGCGCGGCGCATCCAGGTATCCTCGACGCCCATGATCGGGCTCGGCTCCGGCTCGCCCGGCGCAATGCGGCCAACGGCGGTGAAGCGCCGCACCGGTTCCTTGCCGTCCAGTGTCTCGGCCGGCGAGTAGTAGGCGAACCAGTCACCCGGCTGGGTGCGTTTGACGGCAGCATGGGTGCCATGGGCAAACATCACGAAGCCCTCGGCCTTGCCCCGGGCGACATGGGCGCGGGCGGCGACACCGATCCAGAAGCCCGGTATCACCATCGCTAGAGCCCGAGCACGTCGGCCATGGAGTAGATCCCGGCTGGTTGCGCCGCCGCCCACAACGCGGCGCGGATGGCGCCATTGGCATAGATGGTGCGGTCCTGCGCCCGGTGCGTCAATTCGATGCGCTCGGAATGGCCGGCAAGAATGACGCTGTGATCGCCGATGACATTGCCGCCGCGCAGGGTGGCAAAGCCGATGGTGCCGGCCTCGCGCGCCCCGGTGTGGCCGTCGCGGACCTTGACCCACTTGTCCTTGAGGGAAAGGTGCCGCCCGCGCGCCGCCGCCTCGCCCAGCATCAGCGCCGTGCCGGAGGGCGCATCGACCTTCTGATTGTGGTGCATCTCGAGGATTTCGACGTCGAAGTCGGACAGCGCCGCCGCCGCCTTTTCGACCAGCGCCGCCAGCGCCACCATGCCCGGCGAGAAGTTGCCGGACTTGACGATGCGTGCGCCGGCCACTGCTGCGGCGGCGATCGCCGCCTCGTCGGCATCGGAGAAGCCGGTGGTGCCGATGACGTGGATGAGCTTGCGGGCACCCGCCGCAGCGGCAAGTTCCACGCTGGCTGCGGGAGCGGTGAAGTCGATGATGGCGTCGGCGCCGTCCAAGGCCTGCTCGACCTCGCTGGTCACGGCCACGCCGAGCGGCTCGAGACCGGCAAGGATGCCGGCATCGCGGCCGATGGTGGTGCCGGGGCGATCCAGCGCGCCCACCAGCTGCAACTGCGGGGCGGCAGCCACCGCCCGCAGGTTGGCCTGGCCCATGCGCCCGCCGGCTCCCGCGATCACCACCTTCAGCCGATCCATGCCACCTCTCCCGTTTCGCCCCGGCTATAGCAGCGCGGCTTGCCGCAGCCAACCGCGATGGCCTTTGCTGCAGGACATGCTACGATTCGCTTTCCCGAGGCTCAGCCCCAGAGAGGCCATGACCATCACCAATGCCCTCGCCGGCATCGCGGTGGAAGACATCGCCGAAGCCACCGACTTCTACGAACGCCTGTTCGGCCGTGACCCCGATGCCCGTCCGATGAAGGATGTGGCCGAATGGAAGCTACCCGGCGGCGGCTGGGTGCAGGTCCACACCGACGGCGACCGTGCCGGCGCTTCGGTGCTGACCCTGGTGGTCGACGACCTCGCCGAAGAGCTCGGCCGGCTGGCGCTGCACGGGCTGATGCCGGTGTCCAAATCGGTCGGCGACTTCTTCAAGACCGCCAAGTTCCGCGACCCGGACGGGAACACGGTCACCCTGACGCAGCCGCAGGCAGGGACTTATTAGCGAAGGTCGGGTTTTCGTAGACCTCATCCTGAGCCCGTCGAAGGACGAGGTCGGTGACGCCGTGGCCGCGACCTCGTGGTTCGACAAGCTCACCATGAGGTCTACGGGGGTACACCTACACCCGCCGCAGCCGGACTTCCTCGATCAGATGGTCGCGGCCCTTCTTGAGGATCAGGTCGGCGCGGCCGCGGGTGGGCAGCACGTTGTCGAGCAGGTTGGGCAGGTTGATGCTGCGCCAGACCTGCCGGCCGAACTCCCCGGCCTCGCTCTCGCTCATTTCGGCGAAGCGGCGGAAGAACGAGGTAGGGTCCCGGAAGGCCGTCTCGCGCAGGCGGAAGAAGCGCTCCATGAACCAGCGCTCGAGATCCTCCGGGTCGGCGTCGATATAGACGGAGAAATCGAGGAAATCGGAGGCGAACAGGATCGGGTTGCCGGTGCGCGGCAGTTCGCCGGGCTGGAGGATATTGAGCCCCTCGACGATCAGGATGTCGGGGCGGTCGATCACCACCTCTTCCCCCGGCACCACGTCGTAGACCAGGTGCGAATAGACCGGCACGCGAACGTCGCTGTGGCCGGACTTGATGTCGGCCAGGAACTGCACGAACCGGGTGCGATCATAGCTTTCGGGAAAGCCCTTGCGCTCCATCAGCCCGCGCTCGGAGAGCACCGCATTGGGATGGAGAAAGCCGTCGGTGGTGACGAGGTCGACCTTGGGGCTCGACGGCCAGCGCGCCAGCAGCGCCTCGAGGATGCGGGCAGTGGTCGACTTGCCGACCGCAACGGATCCGGCGACGCCGATGATGAACGGCACCTTGTGGTCGGGGGCGTTCAGGAACCGCGTCGAGACGTTGTGGAGGCCCTGGATGGCCTCGACATAGTAGGACAGCAGCCGCGTCAGCGGCAGGTAGACCTCCTCCGCCTCTTCCAGCGAGATCGGGTCGGACAGCGTCCGCAGCCGCTCGATATCGGCCTGGTTCAGCGTCATCGGCTGGCCGTCGCGCAGCTTGCTCCACTCGGCCTTGGTGAAGGTGTGGTAGGGTTCAAGCGTTGCGGTCGGGGTCACGGCTGAGCCCTTCGCGCGGCCTTCTCGGCCAGACCGGACTGTGCCGTCCGCCCATCCAGCTCGGCCATGACTTCCGCCAGCGGCACGCCGGAAGCGCGCAACACCACCAGGAGGTGGTAGAGCACGTCGGCCGATTCCTTGACCAACTCGGCACGATCCCCGGTCACCGCGGCGATCACGGCCTCGGTCGCCTCTTCACCCAGCTTCTGGGCCGCCTTGTTGATGCCGCGCGCGATCAGCCTGGCCGTGTAGCTTTCGTCCGGCGAGGCGGCGGCACGCGTGGCGATCCGCTGTTCCAGTTCTTCAAGCGTCATTGACCAGCCCCCCGTCGGTAAAAGCTCTACGGCAAAAGCGCGGGTGCCGTCACCCCAGACCTTAGGCCGCCTTGTCCATCCGCACCGCCACGCCGTGGTCGCGCAGATACTGCTTGGCCTGCGGGATGGTGAAGGTGCCGAAGTGGAAGATCGAGGCGGCGAGAACCGCGCTCGCATGACCCTCCGTCACCCCCTCGACCAGGTGCTGCAGCGTGCCGACGCCGCCCGAGGCAATCACCGGCACTTCCACCGCATCGGCAATGGCGCGGGTCAGCTTGAGGTCGAAGCCGGACTTGGTGCCGTCGCGATCCATGGAGGTGACCAGCAGTTCCCCTGCCCCGCGCTCGACCATGCGGGCGGCGAACTCGACCGCGTCGAGCCCCGTGGCCCGACGCCCGCCATGGGTGTAGATTTCCCATTCCGAGCGGTTGTCGCCACCGGGGCGCTCTTCGAGCCGCTGGCGGGCGTCCACCGAGACGACGATGCACTGGTTGCCGAACTTGTCGGCGGCGCGGGAGATGAAGTCCGGGTCGTTGACCGCCGCCGAGTTGATGGCGACCTTGTCGGCGCCGGCCAGCAGCAGCTTGCGGATATCCTCGATGCTCTTGACGCCACCGCCGACCGTGACCGGCATGAAGCAATGCTCGGCGGTGCGGGCTACCACCTCGAAGATGGTGTCCCGCCCCTCGTGGCTCGCGGTGATGTCGAGGAAGGTCAGTTCATCGGCGCCGGCGGCGTCATAGGCGATGGCGGCTTCCACCGGATCGCCGGCATCGACCAGGTCGACGAACTGCACGCCCTTGACCACGCGGCCGCCGGCAACATCGAGGCAGGGGATCAGGCGGGTCTTCAGCGTCATGGGTTCAACTCGGGCGGATGGGGTTTCTGATGCCGGCCCCAGGCGAGGCGGTGAATTGTAGCGATGACGACCAGCACCAGGAGAGCCCCGGCGCCGAGCGGAATGGTCGCGAGCATGAACCAGCCCAGCACGAACCAGGTGTAGAGCGCGCCTCCCCAATCGGAGCCGCCGACCATGCAGGGATGGGCGGAGGCTTCGTTGAGGGTGCAGCCGTGACTTTCCGCAACCCATCCGCTGACCGCTACACCTGCCAGCGGCCACAAGGCGAAGACCAGCACCAGCACGGCGACAATCGCATAGATGCCCCAGGGGAAGCCTCGCTTGCGTACCGCTGCGCTCACGCCGCCGCCCGCAACATGGCCAGTGCTTCACGTGAATCAATGCGCCCGTCATAGAGGGCGCGGCCGGAGATGGCGCCTTCCAGCACCTGGTACTCCGGCCGGGTCATGCGCTCGATATCGGCCATCGAGGCAAGGCCGCCCGAGGCGATCACCGGAATGGAGGTGGCCCGGGCAAGCTCCAGCGTCGAGTCCCAGTTGATGCCGGCGAGCACGCCGTCGCGGTCGATGTCGGTATAGATGATGGCGGCAACGCCGGCGCCCTCGAAGCGCCTGGCGAGTTCGATCACCGACAGTTCGGACGTCTCGGCCCAGCCTTCTACCGCAACCATGCCCCGGCGGGCATCAATGCCGACGGCCACCTGGCCCGGCCATTTGGCCGCCGCTTCCTTGACCAGCGCGGCATCGCGCACTGCGACCGTCCCGAGAATGACGCGGGCAAGGCCCTTGCCGAGCCAGCTCTCGATATGGGCCAGCGTGCGGATGCCGCCGCCGAGCTGCACCGGAAAGCTCACCTCTTTCAGGATCGCTTCCACCGCCGCGCCATTGACGCTTTCGCCGGCAAAGGCGCCGTTGAGATCGACGACGTGAAGGTACTCGAAGCCCTGCGCCTCAAAGCTCTTCGCCTGGGCGGCCGGGTCATCGTTGAACACGGTGGCCTGGTCCATGTCCCCGAGCTTGAGCCGGACGCACTGGCCGTCCTTGAGGTCGATGGCGGGAAACAGGATCATCGGCAGGCTCCCATTCTTCTCCCCGTCGGGGAGAAGGTGGCGCGCAGCGCCGGATGAGGGGGTGGGCAAGACATATCAAACCAGTCGGCGACGCTCACGGCGTCCACCTCAGGAAATTGCCGATCAGCCGCAGACCGAGAGTCTGGGACTTTTCCGGGTGGAACTGGGCGCCGAACAGATTGTCGCGCGCCACGCAGGCGGTGACAGCGCCGCCATACTCGGTGGTGGCAACGCAGGTCGCAGGATCGTCCGTCACCAGGTGGTAGGAGTGGACGAAATAGGCGTGCAGCCCGTCCGGTCCATCGGGGATGCCCTCGAACAACGGGTGCGGCCGGGTGAAGCTCAGCGTGTTCCACCCCATATGCGGGATCTTGAGCTCGGGCGCATTGGGGCGGATGCGTTCCACCGCGCCGCTGATCCAGCCGAGACCGGGCGTCACCGCCTTCTCGCGGCCTTCGGTCGCCATCAACTGCATGCCGACGCAAACACCGAGAAACGGCGTTCCGCCGCGGATCACCTTCTCCTCGAGCATCTCCACCATGCCCGGCACCGCATCGAGCCCCGCCTTGCAGTCGGCAAAGGCGCCGACGCCGGGAAGCATGATGCGGTCGGCGACGCGGACGCGCTCCGGATCGGCGGTAACTTCCACGCTGGTGTTGCCGACCTCGTCGGCCATGCGCTGGAAAGCCTTGGCGGCCGAGTGGAGGTTGCCGGCACCATAATCGATGATGGTGACAAGGCTCATCGCAGCGCCTCCAGTTGTGCCAGATCAGGCGAGGCCGCAACGCGCTCGCCGCGGAACCGCCAGCCCTGACGGGCGAGTTTTTCGCGGCGCCAGTCCGGTGCGGACAGTCCAAGCCAGATCGCACCGAGCACGTACAGCAGCAAGGCAGTACCGCCGCCAATGTAGGGAGCGAGCAGCACCAGGGCCGCCGTCGTCACCAGCCAGACCAGCGCCTCGAGCCAGAGCCGGTGCAGAACCAGATGGACCGGCGGCAGCAGCATGGCCAGCCAGCTGAACCGCTCCGGCACGGCGCGCGGCAGCTCGGCGGAACCCGGCTCGGGATCGAAGATGGCGTAAAGGGTCACAGTACTTCCCAATGCCCAGTTGTCATCCCCGCGAAAGCGGGGATCCATCTTGAGATGTCAGGATGGGTCCCCGCTGTCGCGGGGATGACATCGGTGGTGTGGCTGATCTAGTGCAAAACTGCAGCGGGTTAAAGCCCGCTACCTCAGAGCGTGCCCTTGGTGGACGGCACCCGGCCGCCGGCACGGGGGTCGATCTCCACGGCCTGGCGCAGGGCACGAGCCACGGCCTTGAACATCGACTCGGCCAGATGGTGGTTGTTGTCGAAGTAGAAGTTCTCGATGTGGAGCGTGATGCCGGCATTGACCGCGAACGCCTGGAAGAACTCGCGGAACAGCTCGGTGTCGATCTCGCCGATCTTGGCCTGGCTGAACTCGGCGCGAAATACGAGGAAAGCCCGGCCGGAGACGTCCACGGCCGCGCGGGTCAAGGTGCCATCCATCGGCAGGTCCGAGCTGGCGTAGCGGGCAATGCCGGCCTTGTCGCCCAGCGCCTGCTTCAAGGTCTGCCCGAGCGCGATGCCCACGTCTTCCACCGTGTGGTGGAAGTCGATGTGCAGGTCGCCGGTGCAGCGCACCTCCATGTCGATCAGCGAATGGCGCGCCAGCTGGTCCAGCATGTGGTCGAAGAATCCGACACCCGTCGCCGTGGAATGCGCGCCGGTGCCATCGAGGTTGATCGACACATCGATCGCGGTCTCGTTGGTCTTGCGGCTGATGGTGGCGGTACGCATGGCGAGGTCTCCGGACGCGGGCGGCTCTAGCAGATAGGCACGCTGGCGTGAAGATTGGGTTGAGGGGACAGGACGTTGCAATCGCCGGCTCCGCTCCTAAATAGAAACCAACAGTTCGGAGTACCTCCCCCAATGAGTGAATCCCAATTCCCCGGCTGGCACGGGACGACCATCGTCTCCGTGCGCAAGGGCAACAAGGTCGTGGTGGCTGGCGATGGCCAGGTCTCCATGGGCCAGACCGTGATGAAGCACGGCGCCAGGAAGGTGCGGCGGCTGGCGGGCGGCAAGGTCATCGGCGGCTTTGCCGGCGCCACGGCCGATGCCTTCACCCTGTTCGAGCGGCTCGAAGCCAAGCTTGAGCAGTATCCCGATCAGCTGATGCGCGCCGCCGTCGAACTCGCCAAGGATTGGCGGACCGACCGCTATCTGCGCCGCCTCGAGGCGATGATGATCGTCGCCGACAAGCGCGAAACGCTGGTGCTGACCGGCACAGGCGACGTCCTCACCCCCGACTATGGCGTCACCGCCATCGGCTCGGGCGGCAACTATGCGCTCTCGGCCGCTCTGGCACTGGCGCAGAACACCGAGCTCGATGCCGAGCACATCGCCCGCGAGGCCATGAAGATCGCCGAACAGATCTGCGTGTACACCAATGGCAACGTCACGGTGGAAAGCATCGAGCTCGAGGCGTGACCTATTCGATCCGCAGGCTCGGGCCAGAGGATCTCGGCGCCTATTGGGCGCTGAGACTGGAGGCTCTCGAGGCGGCGCCGGAAGCGTTCGGGACCGCCCATGAAGAGGCGGCATACCAGTCCGAAGCCTACTTCCGCAACGCCTTGCAGCGGCTGGCGGTATTCGGCGCCTTCGATGCTCAGGGTGCCCTAGCCGGCATGGTGGCCTTTGCCCGCCGCGACGGCATCAAGGCCCGGCATGTGGGAGACATCATCTCCGTCTATGTCGGCCCGTCCCTGCGCGGCACCGGCGCAAGCCTGGCGCTGATCGAAGCGGCGGTGGAGCATGCCCGCCACCATGTCATCCAGCTCGAGCTGGGTGTCGGCACCTACAACACGGCGGCGATCCGGCTCTACCAAAAGGCCGGGTTCCGCATCTATGGGACCGAACCCCGGGCCCTCTTCGTGAACGGTCGATTCATCGACGAACACCAGATGGTGCGCTTTCTCGACAAGGCACCTGGAGAAGACCAATGACCGATACCAATTTTTCCCCCCGCGAGATCGTCAGCGAACTCGACCGGCACATCGTGGGCCAGAAGGATGCCAAGCGTGCCGTCGCCGTGGCGCTGCGCAACCGCTGGCGTCGGCAGCAGCTCCCCGCCGAGCTGCGCCGCGAGGTCAGCCCCAAGAACATCCTTATGATCGGGCCGACCGGCGTCGGCAAGACCGAGATCTCGCGCCGGCTGGCGCGGCTCGCCCAGGCCCCGTTCATCAAGGTGGAAGCCACCAAGTTCACCGAAGTCGGCTATGTCGGCCGCGACGTCGAGCAGATCGTGCGCGACCTCGTGGAAGCCGGCATCACCGTGCTGCGCGACCGGCGCCGCCGGGATGTCGAGGCGCAGGCCCACCACAATGCCGAGGAGCGCGTGCTCGACGCGCTGGTCGGCACCTCGGCCACCCCATCCACCCGCGACGCCTTCCGCAAGAAGCTGCGGACCAACGAACTCGACGACAAGGAAGTGGAGATCGAGATGCAGCCCAGCGCCGGCACTGGCGGCTTCGAGATCCCCGGCATGCCCAATGGCGGCATCGGCATGATCAACCTCAGCGACATGTTCAAGCAGGCCATGGGCGGGCGCGGGGTCAAGCGCAAGATCAAGGTCAAGGACGCCTATGAGCCGCTGATCGCCGAAGAGGCGGACAAGCTGCTCGACCAGGACCAGCTCAAGACCGAAGCCATCGAACTGGTGGAAAACCACGGCATCGTCTTCATCGACGAGATCGACAAGGTGGCGCACCGCGAAGGCGGCGTGCAGGGCGGTCCGTCGCGCGAAGGCGTGCAGCGGGACCTCCTGCCGCTGATCGAAGGCACAACCGTTGCGACCAAGTACGGGCCGGTGAAGACCGACCACATCCTGTTCATCGCCTCGGGCGCCTTCCACGTGTCCAAGCCCAGCGACCTCCTGCCGGAACTGCAGGGCCGCCTGCCGATCCGGGTGGAACTCAAGGCGCTCAGCCGCGAGGACTTCATCGGCATCCTCAGCGACACCGAGGCGAGCCTGATCAAGCAGTACGTGGCGCTGATGGGCACCGAGGGCGTGACCCTGGAGATCACCCAGGACGCCATCGAAGCCATCGCCGACGCAGCGGTGCAGGTGAATAGCAGTGTCGAGAACATCGGCGCGCGGCGCCTGCAGACGGTGATGGAGCGACTGGTCGAGGAAATCAGCTTCGACGCCCCCGACCGCGCCGGCCAGACCGTCATCATCGATGCGGCCTTCGTCCGCGAGAAGGTCGGCGTACTCGCCGGCGACACCGACCTCAGCAAGTTCGTGCTGTAGGCGCCACCCATGCCACACACTCGGTGTCATCCCCGCGAAAGCGGGGATCCATCCTGAGAAGCTTCCACGGCATCTGGCGGCGGTTGGGGCATCTCGGGATGGGCCCCGGCCCGAGGCCGGGGTGACACGGGGTATGTGGAAATGCAGTAGCTTGGTTCGGGCTCCGGGTGAGGGGTCTACCGCCCCACCCGCCGCCGGCCCAGTTCGGCGATCAGCGCCTTGAGATCATCCGGCGTGAGCCTGCCGATATCACTGGCCAGCCGGTTAGCAAGCTCCGTCGCCTCGGGCGCCAGCCCGGCGGTGTCGATGGTGACCTTCGGGTCGCTCAGTTCCGCCAGGCGCTGGAGTTCCTCGGCTTCGTCCCAGATGACGTTGAAGTAGCCGATGATGCGGTGGAGCAGGAAGCCGGTGGGCTTGCCGCGCTTGCCATGTTCGAGTGCGGACAGGTAGGCGCTCGACACCCCGAGGGCCGCCGCCATCTCCTTGAGGGAGACGCCGCGCTCCTCGCGCAGTTCGCGGATGCGCTGGCCGAGCGGAGTCATGGCCGCCGCAGGCGCACATACCACGCCCCCTCCCCGCCATGGCCACGGGCGGCGACGCTCCAGCCCGAGACATGGCGCGCCAGCGCCGGCTCGTTGAGCCAGACCGGCAGCATGGTCCGCAGCACCCCGCGCTCGTTCATCGCCGCGATGAAATCATCGTCGTTGCGCACACCCTTGCCGGTGATCACCAGCAGGGTTCGGTCGCCGCGCGCAGCCCGCGCCTGGATGAACCGGTGCAGCGCCTCGCGGGCCTCGACCTGGGTCATGCCGTGAAGGTCGATGCGGCCGTCGATGTCGATGCGGCCGCGGCGCACCTTCTTGTGCGTGGCAGGGTCCACGGCCTTGTCGGGGGTTGCGCGATGCTGTGGTGGCGCCTGATAGGGCGGCAGGA
The DNA here is from genome assembly GCA_023431205.1 of Pseudomonadota bacterium. Taxonomy (GTDB): domain Bacteria; phylum Pseudomonadota; class Alphaproteobacteria; order Rhizobiales; family Devosiaceae; genus Devosia. Next base: position 14,648 of record JAEYXQ010000146.1, read on the forward strand.
ACGGCTCGCGCGGCTCGAGGCGCGGCTTGGGTGGGTGGCGGATCTCCGGGGTCGGCGCCGTCTCGGGCGGCATCGGCAACGGGGAGCCGCTGTGCGGCTGCACCAGGCGCTTGCGCCGCAACGGCTCGACCGTTTCCGCTACCACCGTCCACAGGTGGAAGTCGTGCGGCAGGCGCTTGGGCTCACGTTTGGACATGGCGCGCGCCGACCGCCCCAGGATCAGTCGAGCTGGCTGGTGGCGACCACTTTCCAGTTCGGATCGCGCGACTTGGGATTGCGCTGGAAGCTCCACTCGTCGGCGATGGTCTGGATCTGCTCGGCGTCGCCCTCGACGATAGCGCCCTCCGCATCGCGGGTGGCAGAGACCACCTCGGCGTGGAAGCGCACGGTCACGGTGACGTTGCGCTTGTCGTATTCAGCTTCGGAGATTTCCACCTTGGGCAGGCCGACAAAGGTGAAATCCACCTTCTGGCCGGCGCCCTCGCGCTCGCCGATGGCGCGCACGAAGCCGTCATAGACTTCCTTGTCGAGCAGGTTCTTGAGCGTCTGCCGGTCGCCCTCGGCAAAGGCGGTGACGATCATCTCGTAGGCCTGCTTGGCCCCATCAAGGAAGGATTTTGGGGTGAAGGTCGGGTCGGCTTCAGCCACCGCCTTGAGGCCCGAGGCGAGGTCGGCGTCCCCGCGCGAAAACTGTTCGATCTCCGCTTCGAGCTTGCGGGCGCGACGCTCGGTGTCCATCTCGGGCGCAGCGGCGGGGCGCGGGCGCAACGGCACCACCGTGTCCTCGCCGGCCTCGGCCGGGCGCCGGCGTTCCATCGGCGGACGCTCGTTGCCGGTGCGGGTGCCCAGCACCGAGCGCAGACGGAACAGCACGAAGACCGCCACGGCGATCACGATGAGCGTTGGCAGATCGAAGAATTCATCCATCGGACAGTAGACCTTTCGGGCGCCCGTGCGGCGCATCGCGCCTCGCCGGACGCCGGAACTGAACCTATATATAGACAAAGCTCATCCTGAAACCAGTTCACGATGGCTCAAGTTGCAACATGCCGCACCGCAAACACCGGGCGGCAAAGGGAGAACCGCCCGTGGCCCGAATAATCCTGATAGCGCTGGTGCTCTACCCGATCTTCGAGATCGCGGTGTTGATCAAGATCGGCCAGACCATCGGGCTGTGGCCGACTCTGGCGCTGCTGATTGGCGCGGCGGTGCTGGGCGGCCTCTTGTTGCGCAACGAGGGATTGAGCGCGGTGCGGCGCCTTGCCGGCACGTTCCAGCGGGGTCAGTTGCCCGGCCGCGACATCGCCGACGTGATGATGCTCGGCTTTGCCGCCGTGCTGCTGATGCTGCCGGGATTGATCACCGACGTCGTTGCGCTGGCGCTGCTGCTGCCGCCGGTGCGCCATGCTATCTATGGCTGGCTGGCCCGGCGTCTCACTGTGGTCGATACCACTACCGCCTATTACCGCCACGAGGCTGCGCCCGACGCCAGGCTGGCAAACCGCGGCACGATCGAACTCGACGACGACGAGTTCCGGCCGCGCTGAACCGGCCACATGCTTGTGACGGCGGGGCAAAAATGCTAGCCACCGCCGGGAAAACTCGTGACATCAAAAGGACAAGACCATGGCCGACGAGACCCAGGGCGGCGCCACTCCGCAGGCAGCCGCCAACCCGCCTTCGATGAACCTCATTGGCCAGTACATCCGTGACCTCAGCTTCGAGAACCCGGGCGCGCCCGGTTCCATGCTGGGCAGCGGCACCAACCCTGCCTTCAACGTCAACATCTCGGTCGGCGTGAAGAAGCAGAACGAGGACACCTATGCCGTGGAGCTGACGCTCAATGCCAAGGCCAACCGCGACGAAGCGCTGCTGTTCAACGTCGAATTGGTCTATGGCGGCGTGTTCCGCATCCGCAACATCCCGGACAACCAGCTCAGCGCCATCCTGATGATCGAGTGCCCGCGGCTGATCTTCCCGTTCGCCCGCCAGGTGCTGGCCAATGTCACCCAGCAGGGCGGTTTCCCGCCGCTGATGATGGAGCCGGTCGATTTCACCGCCATCTACCGCCAGAACCTGCAGAAGCTTGCCGCCCAGCAGCAGGCCGGCGGCGGTGCCGCTCCTGCCCCCGCCAATGGCGGCGCCGAGCCGACGGTCAACTAGGACTCAAGACGCCGCCTCCGGGCGGCGCTTTTTGTTTGGAACAAGCGTTCTCATAGACCTCACCCTGAGCTTGTCGAAGGGCGAGGTCGCGGCCCCGGTGTTACCGACCTCGTGGTTCGACAGGCTCACCATGAGGTCTGCGAAACGTCCGGGTGCCAGAAACTACTCCGCTGCCACCACGGCTTCGGCCGGTTCGGCATAGCGGGCCCAGATCGAATCCGGTCCGAGTTTTTCAACCGCAGCCTGGTGCGCCTCGAGTTCGGCGGCACTGATCCGCGGCGGCAGCGGCACAGGCCGCGGACGGGCCGGAACGCGCGTCGCCATGGCGGCGGCGGCAGACACCTCGATCTCGGCGGTCAGCGCCAGCGACACCTGCTTGCCACCGATCAGCTCGAGATAGACCTCGGCCAGGATCTCACTGTCGAGCAGCGCGCCATGCAGCGTGCGGCGGGAATTGTCGATGCCGTAATGCTTGCACAGCGCATCGAGGCTGACGCGGGCGCCGGGGTGCTTGTCGCGCGCCAACATCACCGTGTCGACCACAGGGTTGCGCAGGGGCGAGCGGCCCGACTGCTTCAACTCATGGTTGAGAAAGCCCATGTCGAAGCTGGCATTGTGGATGATCAGCTGCGCGTCGCCGATGAAGTCGAGGAACTCGTCGGCCACCGCCTCGAACACCGGCTTGTCGGCCAGAAATTCGTCGCTGAGCCCATGCACCCGGAAGGCTTCCTCGGGCATCGAGCGGCGCGGGTTGATGTAGACGTGGTAGTTGCGGCCGGTCGGAATGTGGTTGATCAGCTCGACACAGCCGATTTCCACCAGGCGATCCCCGCCCTCGGGGGCAAGGCCGGTGGTTTCGGTATCAAGCACGATCTCGCGGTTCATCTCAGTCCTTGCCGGTGCGGATCGAATCGACCAGCGCTGCTACAGCGGCACGAGTCTCGGCGATCGACGTGCCGGTGTCTATGAGGTAGTCGGCGCGCCCCTTCTTTTCGGCTTGCGGCATCTGCCGGGCAAGCATGGTGTCGAGCTTATCCCCGCTCATTCCCGGCCGCGCCAGGGCCCGGCGGCGCTGCTCGGCCGCCTCGACATGGGTCACCGCTATCGCGTCAAACCCGTAATCGTAGCCGCTTTCATAGAGCAGCGGCACTTCCACCACCGCCAGGGCATAGCCCGCCTCCTCGGCACTGGCGAGAAAATCGCCGATCCGGCCGCGCACCAGCGGATGCACCACCGCCTCGAGTTTTGGAAAACCGGATGGATCGTTCCGTAGCCGTTCGGCCAGGCGCTGTCGGTCGATCATGCCATCAACGGCCACACCGGGAAACAGCGCCTCCACCGCCGGCACGGCTTCGCCCGCATAGAGCTCGGCGACCGCCGCATCGGCCGAATAAACCGGCACGCCGAGATCCTTGAACGCATTCAGCACCGTCGACTTCCCGGTAGCGATGGAACCCGTCAGCCCGAGCCGGAACATCACCCCTCCAGTGTCGCTTCGATGCGGGCGCGCAGCGCCGGTGTCACGC
>JAEYXQ010000149.1 GCA_023431205.1 Pseudomonadota bacterium
GTGTCGCACCAGTTCCGCACACCCCTGTCGATCATCGACGCGAGTGCCCAGCGCATGCTGCGACGTGGCGGCGCCATGTCCGAGGACGAAGTGGTCACCCGCGTGACCAAGATCCGCAATGCGTGCCAGCGGCTGACCCGGCTGATGGAAAGTACGCTGAACGCAGCGCGGCTCGAACAGGGCGAGATCAGCTTCAACCCCCGCCCCTGCGACCTGCACCAACTGGTCGCGCTGGTGTGCGAATACCAGCCCGACGAGGACCAGAACCGCATCGAGCGGTCGCTGGAACGATTGCCGCAGCTCGCTCTGGCGGACAGCACCCTGCTGGAGCAGGCGATCCAGAACCTGTTGTCCAATGCGCTGAAATACTCCCCCGCCAGCACGGTGGTGGTGATCCGCGGCGAGCGGCAGGGCAACGACGTGGTGATCAGCGTCGAGGACACCGGCGTGGGCATTCCGGCGGACGAACTGGAGTTCATCAGCGAGCGCTTCTATCGGGCCCGGACGGCCGAAGGTGTTCCCGGAACCGGGATCGGCCTCAACTTCGTGGCCCAGATCATGAAGCTGCACAATGGTCGGGTGGAAGTACGCAGCGTCGAGGGGGAAGGCTCGACCTTCACCCTGCGCTTCCCCTACCAGCCGGTGGAACAGACTGGCGGCGCCGCGGCGCCGCTGGCTGCGGCGCGCGCCGAGTAGTCGCTAGCGGGCGCTGCGGTAGTTCGGGGCTTCGCGGGTAATGGTCACGTCGTGCACGTGGCTCTCGTTGAGGGCGGCGCCGGAGATCTTCACAAAGGTGGAGTTCTCGCGGAAGTCCTTGAGCGTGTGCGCGCCGGTATAGCCCATGGCGGCACGCAGACCGCCGGCAAGCTGGTGGATCACAGCATTGACCGGGCCCTTATAGGCGACCTGCCCCTCGATACCCTCCGGCACCAGCTTCATTTGGTCGCGCACGTCCTGCTGGAAGTATCGATCGGCCGAACCGGCACCCATGGCACCGACCGAGCCCATGCCGCGATAGGACTTGTAGGAGCGGCCCTGGTAGAGGAACACCTCGCCGGGGGCCTCATCGGTGCCGGCCAGCAGCGAGCCGACCATGACGCAACTGGCGCCACCGGCCAGGGCCTTGGCCATGTCGCCGCTGTACTTGATGCCGCCATCGGCAATGACCGGGATGCCCTGGCGGTCGGCTTCTTCGGCGCACGACATGACGGCGGCGAGTTGGGGCACGCCGACGCCGGCGACGATGCGGGTGGTGCAGATCGAGCCGGGGCCGATGCCGACCTTGACGCAGTCGGCGCCCGCATCGATCAGCGCCCTGGTGGCCTCGGCAGTCGCGACGTTGCCGGCGACGATGCGGGTGGAGTTGGACTCGCGCTTGACCCGCTCGACGGCCTCGGCGACGCGGACGGAATGGCCGTGCGCGGTGTCGATGACCAGAAGGTCGACGCCGGCTTCGATCAGCGCCAGCGAACGCTCGAAGCCGTTGTCGCCAACCGTGGAGGCCGCGGCGACGCGCAGGCGCCCCTGGACGTCCTTGACGGCGTTGGGGTGAAGCTGGGCCTTCTCGATGTCCTTGACCGTGATCAGCCCGATGCACCGATAGTTTTCGTCGACGACAAGGAGCTTTTCGATGCGGTGGCGGTGCAGGAGCACCTTGGCCTCGTCCTTGGAGACCCCCTCGCGCACGGTGATGAGGTTGGTGTGGGTCATCAGCTCGGAAACCGGCTGATTGGGGTTGGAAGCAAAGCGAACGTCGCGGTTGGTGAGAATGCCGACCAGCTTGCCGGTGACACGGCCACCACGGCCGCCATTCTCGACCACCGGAATGCCGGAGATGCGGCTCTGCTGCATCAGGGTCAGGGCGTCGGCGAGAGTGGCTTCGGGGCCGATGGTGATGGGGTTCACCACCATGCCCGACTCGAAGCTCTTGACGATGCGGACCTGCTCGGCCTGTTCGGCGGCGGTGAGGTTCTTGTGGATGACGCCCATGCCGCCGGCCTGGGCCATGGCGATGGCCATGGCGCTCTCGGTGACAGTGTCCATGGCCGAGGACAGGATGGGAAGATTGAGCGCTATGTCCTTGGTGACATAGGTGGAAATGTCGGTCTCGGTGGGCAGGATGTCGGAGCGAGCGGGCTGCAGCAGCACGTCATCGAAGGTGAGCGCCGCATCGCCAGTGATGGTGGTAATGATCTTCGCCAAGGCCAGACCCTTCCTGCCTTCCGGTGTGAACCAGGGATAGTGGAAAAGAACCCGCGGGGGACTCGGCGGGTTCAGGTTGGCGAGGGTCAATAGCACCGCGGAATTGGCTTGCATAGGTGCGCGGAACGCGTGCCACCTATGTCGGCTTGCGCATCCATCGGCGTGCCTCGATAGTTGGCGCGGTTACCTGTTCTGGTATCCCGATTCTTCCGGCACAACGTGGTCCGTATCACACCCCTCATCCTGGCGGTCGCCCTGTTCATGGAGCAGATGGACTCGACCGTCATCGCGACGTCGCTGCCGGCGATCGCATCGGACATCGGCAGTGAACCGATTGCGCTGAAGCTGGCGCTCACCGCCTATTTTGTGGCGCTCGCCATCTTCATTCCCATCAGCGGCTGGATGGCGGACCGGTACGGCGCCAAGAACATCTTCCGGCTGGCGATCTTCGTTTTCATGCTGGGCTCGCTTGCGTGCTCGTTCTCGTATTCGCTCGAGAGCTTTGTCGCGTCGCGGTTTTTCCAAGGCATCGGCAGCTCGATGATGACGCCGGTGGGACGCCTCTTGCTGGTGCGCTCGACGCCGCGCAGCGAACTGGTCTCGGCGATGGCGTGGCTCACCATTCCGGCGCTGATCGGCCCGATCACCGGACCGCTGGTGGGCGGCTTCCTCACCACCTACCTGAGCTGGCACTGGATCTTCTGGATCAACATCCCGATCGGAATTGCGGGCATCATCCTCTCCAGCATCTTTCTCCAGGTGCCGGATGAGCGCACTCCGAGGCCGATCGACGCCGTGGGGTTCGTGCTGGCCGGCGTTGCCTTCGCCGGGCTGGTGTTCGGGCTGTCCGTGGTCAGCCTGCCGGCGCTGCCGGTGATCTATGGCTACCTGACGCTGGCGATCGGCATAACGGCGGGGCTGCTCTACCTGCTGCATGCCAGGCGCGCAAAGTGCCCGCTGCTCGATCCGCAGTTGTTCCGCCATCCGCTGTTTCGCAGCGCCATCACCGGCGGTTCGCTGTTTCGCATCGGCATCGGGGCAACGCCGTTCCTGCTGCCGCTGATGCTGCAGCTCGGCTTCGGGATGACGCCCTTCGAATCCGGGGCCATCACCTTTGTCTCGGCCTTCGGGGCACTGCTGAGCAAGTTCGCGGCCGAGCGGGTTTTCGCGCGCTTCGGGTTCCCGCGAATGCTGGGGTTTGCGGCTGCGGTCGGTGGGCTGCTGGTGGCAATGCAGGGGCTGTTCACCGAAGCCACGCCGGCGCCGGTGATGATGGCGGTGCTGGTTGTGAGCGGGGTGCTGCGCTCGATCTTTTTCACCGGCACCAACGCCATTGGCTATGCCGATGTGAGCGACGAGGAAGCGAGCCAGGCGACGGCCATCGTGGCGGTGGCGCAGCAACTGAGCATCGCCTTCGGCGTGGCGGTGGCCGGTGCCATCCTCGAAGTCAGCACGCGGATCAGCGGTGGCGCGCTGGCCGTGTTTGACTTCCAGATCGCGTTCTTCGTCGTTGGCGGGCTGAGCATGCTGAGTGCGCTGGTCTATCTGCGCCTGCCGGCCGATGCGGGCAGCAACGTTTCCGGCCATCGGCCGATCTCCAAGGAGTAGCCGGCCGAGCCGGAAGCAGCAGTGTCCCGTACCGTCCCGCTCATCCTGGCCACGGCGCTGTTCATGGAGAACATGGACGCAACGGTGATCGCAACCTCGCTGGTCGCGATCGCCAGCGACATCGGCACGGATCCAATCTCGCTGAAGCTGGCGCTAACCGCCTATCTGGTGGCGCTGGCGATCTTCATTCCGATCTCGGCTTGGATGGCGGACCGGTTCGGGGCGCGGCGGGTGTTCCGCGTCGCGATGCTGGTGTTCATGTGCGGCTCGGTTGCCTGTGCCCTCTCCTCGTCGCTGGCGCAGTTCGTCGGGGCTCGATTCGTCCAGGGGATGGGCGGGGCCATGATGGGCCCGGTGGCGCGCCTGGTGCTGGTGCGGTCGACACCGCGGCACCAACTGGTCAATGCCATGGCGTGGCTGACCATTCCGGCGCTGATCGGACCGATCGTTGGCCCTCCGTTCGGAGGATTTCTCACCACTTTCTTCTCCTGGCATTGGATCTTCATCATCAATGTACCGATCGGCATTCTCGGCATGGTGCTGGTCGGCTTCGTGCTGCCGAACGAGACCCGCAATGCCCCGCGGGCGATCGACCGCAGGGGCTTCGTGCTCGCCGGCAGTGCCTTCGCGCTCTTTGCCTTTGGCTGCTCGGTGATGAGCCTGCCGGCACTGCCACCGGCGGTGGGCGCTGTATCGGCGGCGGCCGGGGTGGGGATCGGCGCGATCTATGTGCGGCATGCGCTGGGCACGAGCAATCCGCTGCTCGACCTCAGGCTGTTGCGCTTTCCGATCTTCCGTACGTCCGTGGTCGCGGGCACCTTCTTCCGGCTCGGCCAGGGGGCGACGCCGTTCCTGTTTCCCCTGATGCTGCAGATCGGGTTCGGCATGACGCCGTTCGAATCCGGCATGGTCACCTTTGCCGGAGCCATCGGTGCGCTGGTGGCGAAGTTCATGGCCAACTGGATGTTCCGCCGGTTCGGGTTCAAGTATCCACTAGTGATCTCGACCATGGTCGCGGCGCTGGGGATCGTCGCCATGGGCACATACGTGCCGGAGACGCCGCTGGTGGTGATTCTTGCGGTGCTGGTATTCACCGGCTTCTGGCAATCGATGTACTGGACCGGTTCGAACGCCTTCACCTTCGCCGATATCGACGACAAGGATGCGGGCCAGGCCAACACCATCAGCCAGGTGTGGGGGCAGTTGATGTTCGCCATGGGCGTGGCGCTGGGTGGCGGTCTGCTCGAACTCGCGCATACGATGCGGGGCGGCGAGATGCTGGAGCTGGTGGACTTCCACATCGCCTTCCTTATGGTCGCCGGGGTTGGGTTCGTGGCCACCATCCTGTTCCTGCGGCTCCCCAACAATGCCGGGCACCAGCTGACCGGCAGCGGCGAAGCGCACTAAGGACCGTGATGAGAGCCGAGACCGAACGCCTGACCCTGCGGCCACTCGAGGAAAGCGACCGCCCCGACCTCGAGCGGATCATGGGCGACGCGCAGGTGCGACGGTTCTTTCCAACCCGCGCGACGGCGGAGGACGTCGACAGGTTCCTGAACCGGGTGTGGCAGGAGACGGATGCCTACGGCTTCTGCTTCGGGGCGGCGGAACGGAAGGCGGACGGCCGCCTCGCCGGCATCATCGGCATGGCCAGGTTCGACCAGCCGCTGCAGGAGGCAACCGGCGCCGAGGTCGAGATCGGCTGGCAGCTCGACCCCGAGTTCTGGGGACAGGGCGTGGCGCCCGAAGGCGCGCAGGCCTGGCTCGACCATGGCTGGCGCGAGCTCGGCCTCAGCGAAGTGGTGGCGATCACTGCGGCACCAAACCGGCCCAGCCAGCGGGTGATGGAGAAGCTCGGCATGGTGCGCGACGAGGGACGCGACTTCGACCACCCCCGAGTGCCGGAAGGACACGCGCTGCGGCGGCACGTGCTCTACCGGATCGGCAATCCGCTAGTCTGAGTCGGACTGCTCGTTCCGTTCATCTTCCGGACGCCCCTTGAAGCCCTTGGCGATGAGGTAGGCCTCGGCCGAATCGGAACGGCTCGAGGGCGGCTTGGCGTGGAAGGTGCTGCGGAAATGGCGCTTGAGCATGTGCAGCAGTTCATGCTCGGTGCCGCCCTGGAACACCTTGGCGACGAAGGCACCACCGGGCGCCAGAACGTCGAGAGCGAAGTCGGCGGCGATCTCCACCAGTTGCACGATGCGCAGATGGTCCGTCGGCCGGTGGCCGGTGGTGGGCCAGGCCATGTCGCTCATCACCAGGTCGGCCTTCTTGCCGCCCATGGCGTCGATCAGCATCTGCGGGGCGTCGTCCTCGGTGAAATCCTTCTTGAGCAGGATGACGCCGGGGATCGGGTCCATGTCGAGATAGTCGATGCCAACCACGAGCGGATTGGCGTCGGTGGAGCCCACCGCCCTGGCCGCAACCTGCGACCATCCACCCGGGGCGGCGCCGAGATCGACGACGCGCGTGCCCTTGTGAAAGAGCTTATGCTTTTCGTCCATCTCCTTGATCTTGAAGGCGGCGCGGGAGCGATAGCCCTCGGCGCGAGCCCGGGCGACGTAAGGATCGTTGAGCTGCCGCTCCAGCCATTTGGTGGAGGAGACGGTGCGTTTCTTGGCCGTCTTGACGCGGATCTTGAGGTCCTTGTCGGACTTGCGCCCGCCCTGCCCCAGTGCCTTATCGACCATTGCCATACCTCCGTCCACCGCCGCTGCGGCCACGTCCGCGATCGGCATCGATCAGCGAGATCAGGATGCCCTCGCGCAGCCCGCGGTCGGCAACACGCACCCGTTCCGTCGGCCATTCGCGGCGGATCGCCTCGAAGATGGCACAGCCGGGCAACACCAGGTCGGCGCGGTCACGGCCGATGCAGGCGTGGGCGACGCGGCGTTCATAGGGCATGTTGAGCAGCACCCGCATGGTCTCGTCGACCTCCTGGCGGTGCATCCACAGCCCGTCGACCTTCTGGCGCTCGTAGCGCTCAAGCCCGAGGTGAAGGCCGGCCAGCGTGGTCACCGTGCCGGAGGTGCCGATCAGGTGCACCGGGTGCTCGGCGATCATCTGGCGCAGCTTGTCGCGGCCACGGAACTGCTTGAGGTGCTCGGCGACGAAGGACACCATCGCCTCGAAGATTTCCGGGGTGACGTCGACGCCGCCGCCGAAGCGCTCGGCAATGGACACCACGCCCACCGGCAGCGACTGCCATGAGCGAATCGAGGCGGACATGCGGCCCTGCGCCCGCGGCCGGCCGCCGCGGAAATCGAGCCAAGCCAATTCCGACGAGCCGCCGCCGATATCGAACATCAGCGCCCCCTGAGCCGTGCCTTCGATCAGGTCGGCGCAGCCGGTGACGGCCAGTTCGGCTTCGGTACGACGATCGACGATCTCGAGATCGAGCCCCAACTCTTCGCGGACGCGCGCCAGGAAGGCCGGCCCGTTCTCGGCGGCGCGGCAGGCCTCGGTAGCGATCAGGCGCATGCGCGCCGGCTGGTGTTCCACCAGCTTGTTGCGGCACTGGCGCAGCGCCTCCATGGTGCGTTCCATGGCGGCATCGGACAGCCGGCCGGTGACAGACACGCCCTCACCCAGCCGCACGATGCGGGTGAACCCGTCCATGACGCGGAAGCCATGGTCGTGGGGGCGTGCGATCAACAGGCGACAGTTGTTGGTGCCGAGATCGAGTGCGGCATAAAGCGGCCCACGCGCGCGGCGCGAGCTGGCTGGGGTTGGCGGCGTCCGCTTGTCCGCCGGTCCGGGCCGTCCCTGCCCGTCCCTTGCCGAGGGGGCAGGCCCCTGCGGCATAGTGGCCGCACCAGCCTCGAGGGGCAGCGCGGCCGCGGACCGATCCATGTCGGCCACGATGGTCTCCTAGCGTGCGCGGTCGCCAGACCCAGAGGGCGCGCCCGACGCACAGTCGTTCGTTGTCGGAGCTGACGGTAGAGCATGGATGGCCGCAGCGCAATGTTCCCCAATGGTGTGCCAAAGCGCATCGAGGGCGCTTGCAATCTCCGATCGCTTTGTCTAAGTGAGACCCGCGCCGGCCAAGCCGCGCTGCCCAGTCCTTCGGGCACCCCTGCTGGGGAATAGTTCAATGGTAGAACAGCGGACTCTGACTCCGTCGATCTTGGTTCGAATCCAGGTTCCCCAGCCACACTCTTCTGGACCCTTGCAGTCGCAGATCCGCTATCCTCGACTGGGTGGGACGTGATCGAGGGCGGGTGGGGCGTCGCCGCCTATAGAGAAGCAAGTCTGCGTCTGCTCACCGTGGCAAGCCGTGACTTCGAAACAATCGCGTTGCGCGAACGCGCTTAGGCCATGTTGCCGGCAGACGATTGATGAACTGACCGGCGACCTACAACCACGGGCAAGCCATGGCTGGACGCCAGGACGTGGCGGCCGAACCAGGTGAGCTTGAGGCCCTTCGGCGTGATCTCGGCCACGCCATAGAAGCAGAGCTTGCGCCCGGTGAGCCAGTCGAAGTCCCTTACCGGGCTCCTGGCCATGGTGAGCATCAACATCCGCTCGGCAACGGTGAGGTGGTTCCACCTGAGCCATTCTTCCTTCGGGGACGACCGCATCTCACCACTCCGCAACAGCCGGGGTTCGGCACGCTGAACGCGCCGCGGTGCGTGTGGTTGCCGTCGATGCGTTGTGCGCAGTCGGCGTGGCCCTGCCCTACTGGTTTCTTGTCCAGATCGTCTGGTCGATGCGGCCGTTGAGTTCGGGGAAGTCGGCGGCGTGGAAGGTTGGTTCCTCACCGGCCTTGCGTTGGGCGGCGTAGTCGCGGGTCAGCTTCACGACGGTGCCCGACAACAGCACGATGGCGATGAGGTTGACCGTTGCCATCAGGCCCATTGAGGCATCGGCAGCGTTGAACACGGTGGCGACGCTTTCATAGGCGCCCCACAGGACCATCGCCAGAACACCCAGGCGCAACACCGTGAGACCCGTGGCATTGCCGAGCCGAAGGAAGGTCATGGCATTTTCGGCATAGGAGTAGTTGCCGATGATGGAGGTGAAGGCGAAGAAGAAAATGGCGATGGCGATGAAGGCGTGGCCAGCCCCGCCAATGTGGACGCTCATGGCTGCTTTAGTCAGGGGCGTTCCGGTGAGTTCGCTTCCCGGAACCATGACACCCGACAACAGGATCATCAGCCCCGTCGCGGTGCAGATCAGGATCGTGTCGTTGAACACAAGACCGAAGGCGAGGATCAGACAGACGGAAAAAACCGCGCCCGCCCATGGCGCGCCCAAGCCTCGTGCAATGTAGAAGGCGGGGCCGCCGCGATACTCCCCCTCAGCGTTTCGCACCTTGTACAGCTGAGCGAGCGTGGATTCGGCATAGGCCGTTGCCATCCCGAGGAACGCCACCACCCACATCCAGAACAAGGCGCCCGGCCCGCCGAGGTAGAGCGCCACCGCGACGCCGGCCAGATTGCCTGTGCCCACCCGCGATGCCAGGCTGGTGCATAGCGCCTGAAACGGGGTGATGCCGGCCTTGTCGGCCTTGTTGGACCCGAGCACAGCCCTGAACATCTCAGGGAAGTACACCAGTTGCACGAAGCCGAGCCTGATGGTGAAGAAGAGCCCCACCGCCAGAAGCCCATAGATCAGCACATAGCCCCAGAAGATCTCGTTGAGGAAATTGATGATCGGGTCCACGCGCAGAAACTTCCAGGGATGGGGGGCCTCAGCCACGAACTGATCCCAGGCATACTCGAACTGCCCAACACCGGAACGTGGACAATCGTTTCGTTGCAGTGCCATCCATGGCAACGAGAATACCGGCCTCTCCGCGGGCGTTGTGAACCAATGGGTTCTTTGTAACTTATGTGGTGAGCGACCGGCCCCGTCGCACAGGACGCCAATGTTGAACCGTCGGATCGCGCGCACCAAGGTCTCTCCGCTTCAGGCGATGGGAGCGTTCGCGCTTCTTGCCGGTCTCCTCTATTTCGGCGCCGGCATCATCGTGCCGCTGGTTCTGGCGATCCTGATCGCCTTCGCCCTGACGCCGCTGGTCAACTGGCTGAACCGGAAGCTGCGACTGCCCGATCCCGTGGCGGTCATTCTGAGCGTCATGGTGGCGGCGCTCCTGCTGGTGATGCTTGCCGGCATTGCCGGAGTTCAACTGGCGCGGCTGGCGCAGGAACTGCCCCGCTACCAGGAGGTGGTCAGCACAAAGCTCGAAGCGGTGCAGGACCAGTTCGGCGGGGGCGCCGTGCTGGAGCGTGTCAACGCCATTGTGGAAGCCTTCGGGCAGCGACTGGCCGAGGCAGGCCCGGACGGGGCGGTGGCCGGCAGGCCCGTGCCGGTGGTGATCTCCAACGAGAGTGCCCCGCTTGGCCTGCTGACCTCCGTTCTCGGATCGATCATCGGGCCGGTGGCCACGGTTGCGATCGTGGTGGTGTTTCTGGTGTTCCTGCTCATGGGCAGGGCGGACCTGCTGGATCGCTTCATCCGCCTGGTGGGTTCTCGCGACTACGCGCGCGCCAATATTGCGCTGGCGGATGCCAGCAAACGCGTCGGGCGCTACCTGCTCGTCCAGCTGGCGGTAAACTGCACCTATGGCCTGATCTTCGGTCTGGGCCTCTGGCTGATCGGCGTGCCGAGCGCGGTGCTGTGGGGCCTGTTGATCGTTGTCTTCCGGTACATTCCCTTCATCGGCGCCCTGATCATTGCCGTGGTCCCGTTCGGGCTCGCCTTCGCGGTGGATCCGGGATGGAACATGCTGATCCTCAGCGTCGGCCTGTTCCTCGTGCTGGACCTTACCACCGCAAACGTCATCGAGCCGCGTCTTTATGGCTCGAGCACGGGCGTGTCGCCGATCGCGATCCTGCTGTCCGCCATGTTCTGGGCGACGCTCTGGGGGCCCATAGGGCTGATCCTGTCAACCCCGATGACGGTGTGCCTGGTGGTCATCGGACGGCACCTGCCCCAGTTCCGGTTCCTCGACACCCTGCTGGGCAGCGAGCCTGTGCTGACCGCCCCCGAACAGCTCTACCAGAGGCTTCTCAAGGGTGACACGCAGGGGGCCATCGACTCCGTCGAGAGCTTCCTCGAGGAGCATGACAAGCGCGCCTTCATCGAGGAGGTCGCCCTACCGATGCTGCGCATGGCGAGCGTCGAACTCACCGACCGGCCGGAAGCCATGGAGCAGCGGCGGCAACTCGCGTCTTCGTTCGACATGGTGCTCGAAGAGATCGGCGAGGTCGAACCGTCAGAGGATGCTCCGGTGCTGTTGGTTGGCGGCCGTACTGAGTTCGACGAAGCCGCAGCCCGGCTCATAGCCATGTTGGCGGCGATGGATGGTACGCCCACCCGGGTGCTCCCGCCACTCGCCATCAGGCCGGAAGCAATCAGCCGTCTCGACCTTGATGGGGTGGTGGCGGTGGCACTCGTGTTTCTGGGCAGCGACATTCGCGCCCACGCCCGCTACGTGTCCCGGCGCTTCAGTCGGAAGGCCGCGCACGTCCGCCTCGTCGCGTGCGCCCTGGGTCCAACCATGCCCGACGAAACCGCGGAAAAGCTGCATCTCCACGCCGTCTATCGCTTGCCTGCAGAAACCGTCAGCTATCTGGAAGAATCGGCCCCACAGACCACGACGCCGGGCGCGTCCCACGCCGCGCCCGTGGTGCGGTCGGCCGTGCTTGACGATCCAAAGCTCGTGGAGATGCTGCGGGCCATCGCGGACCAGTTCGATGTTCCTGTGGCCACGGTGAACTTCGTTGGTGACGAACGCGCCGCGCGAGACAAGGACGCCTATCGGCTTACAGAGCTGGTAGCCACGACCGGCAAGTCCCTGGTGATTACGGCCGAGGCGGAAGACGAAGACCTGCGCAACAATGCCTATCTGCAGTCCAACGGCATTCGCCTCTATGCAAGCGTTCCGCTTGCTCTCCGATCCGGTGAGGTGGTCGGCACGCTGACGCTTCTCGACTATGAGGAACATGAGTTCGGATCGAGCTCACTGGACACGCTGGAAGCGCGCGCCGGGGACGTCTCTGCGCTCCTGTCCGACCGCCCCTAGAGCAAGTGCAGCGGCTTTCCCCGTTGACAGAAATGTAACAACCTTGTTACATTTCGGTCATGGACGCTGTTGCACAGGCGCTTGCCGACCCGACCCGCCGGGCCATCTTGAAGATGCTGCGCGACCAGCCTGAAAACGCTGGTCGTATTGCCCAGGTTTTTTCAGTCAGCCGGCCCGCCGTCAGCCGTCACCTTCGCGTGCTGCGCGAGGCGAGGCTGGTCAGCGACGAGCTGGTTGGCCGCGAGCGCATGTACCGACTGGAACTCCGCACTCTAGCGGAGCTCGAAGCTTACCTGGCCGACTTGCATAGGTCCGGGCCCTGGGACCATCGGTTCATGGCACTGGAGACAGAAGTTCATCGCGTGAAGCGCCGGCGGCAGCGCAAGACTGTCGCCGCTCCATTGACCGGCTCCGGAAAGGAAAGTGCATGAAACCGCAGGCCACCGGCCAGATCGTTGGCAACGACCTGATCCTCACCCGGGCGTTCCAGGCGCCGATCGAGGATGTCTGGACCAGCATCACGGACCCTGGGAGCACCGCCCGATGGTTCGGCCGGTGGGAAGGAGACGCCGGGCCCGGCAAGGTGGTGCGACTGCAAATGGCGTACGAAAAGGACCAACCCTGGATGGAGGTCACCATAGAGGAGTGCGAGGCGCCGCGCCGTCTGGTCCTGGTGACGAAGGATGAGGGCGGCGAGTGGCGGGTGGAGATCACTCTAAGCCAGACGGGGACCACCACCACGCTGCGGTTCGCCCAGCACCTCTCTGACCTAGCTGTAGCTGGAGAAGTCGGGCCGGGCTGGGAATACTATCTGGACATGCTTGTCGCTGCCCGAGACGGAACGGCATTGCCAAGGTTCGAGGACTACTACCCCGCGCAGAAACCGCACTATTCACGCCCGGCTTAGTCTGTGGTGCAGGTCTGTCGCTGCCGGCTTCACCAGTTGGTCACGGAACCGTCGTTGCGCCGAAGATGCGGAGCTTCCCAGAAGGCAAAGCTTTGTCGGCTTAGCAGGTCTTCGTTGACCTCGACGCCGAGGCCGGGCGCGTCGCTGACGGGGTAGACGGCGCCTGTCAGCCTCGGTTGGACGGGGAAGAAGTCGGCGTTGTCGAAGCCCAGGGCGACCTCTGGAGCCCGGGTTTCGAGCCAAGCGAAGTTGGGCACGGCGGCAGCAAAGTGGATTGTTGCGGCTGTGCACACCGGGCCGAGGGGATTGTGCGGCATCAGGTCGACATAGTGGGCTTCGCTCCAGCCGGCGACCTTCATCGCCTCGGTGAGCCCGCCGACATTGCAGACATCGATGCGATTGAACTGGTGGATGCCGCGCTCGATGTAGGGCACGAACTGCCACTTGCTGGCGAATTCCTCACCGATGGCAAAGGGAATGTCGGTCATGGTGCGCAGCGACTCGTAGGCTTCCGGCGTCTCGTCGCGGATGGGCTCTTCAAGGAAATCGAGCACGCCCCGATCGAGCTTGTTGCAGAAGCTGGCGGCTTCAGCGACGGAGAGCCGGTGGTGGTAGTCGATGCCGAGGATCACGTCGCTGCCCAGTTCCTCCCGCGCCCGGTTGAGCAGGCGGGCCGTGGCTGCGATGGACTGGCGCGGCTCGAAGATGTCGCGGCTGTCCTGCCCGATGGGGAAGAAGCGGATGGCGTCGAAACCCATGGCCATGAGTTCCCGGGCACGCTGGACGGCGCCCTCCCCTGCACTGTCGCCGGTCGAGGCGAAGGTGGGGATGACGTGTCGCTGCTTTCCGCCAAGCAGATCATAGACGGGTACGCCCAGCGCCTTACCCTTGATGTCGTGCAGGGCGATGTCGATGGCCGAGATGGCGGCCTGCAGTACGCGCCCGCCCTCGAAATACTGGCTGCGATAGAGCTCTTGCCAGATACGGCCGATCTGCATCGCGTCCTGGCCGAGCAGGAATTCGCGGTAGTGCTCGATGGCACCAGCCACCGCCCGCTCCCGCCCGGTGAGGCCGCTCTCCCCCCAACCGAAGATGCCCTGGTCGGTCTCGACCTTGACCAGCAACTGGTTGCGGATGCCGACCCGTGCCGGGTACGGCTTGATGGCAGTGATCTTCAGCTTGGGGGCCATGATGGTCTCGGTGGCGCCTGGTTCAGGCGGCGCGCAGGGCCTTTTCGGTTTCGGCGTCGAACAGGTGGATACGCTCCTGATCGAACTCCAGCCATACCATCTCGTCAGGCGCCACTATCACGGAAGGCGGCAGGCTGATGTTGACGATGGCGCCGGCAAGGAAGGCCTGCACGAAGGTAATGTCGCCCGTGGGCTCGACGGTATAGACCCGCGCTGGCACAGCGTCGGCAACCTGCGTCTTGTGCAGGCGGATTGTGGAGTGACGGGCACCGAGCACCACCTTGTTCGACTGTGCGCCGGCAACCTTGCGCGCGTTAAGGTCCGAAAGCGGCAAGCTCCAGCCCTCGCTGCTGGTGAGGACGGTGCGGCCGTCCTGGCTGCCAACCTCGAGCGGCACGAGGCTCATCGCCGGGCTGCCGACGAAGCTGGCAACGAACATGTTGACCGGATCGGCGAACACTCTGGAAGGCGCATCGTACTGCTGTAGTAGTCCGCCGTTCATCACGGCCATCTTGTCGGCCATGGTCACGGCTTCGAGCTGGTCGTGGGTGACGTAGATGATGGTGGCATTGAGATCCTGGTGGAAGCGCTTGATCTCGGAGCGCATCTGCACACGCAGCTTGGCGTCGAGGTTTGAGAGCGGCTCATCCATCAGGAACACGGCCGGATCGCGCACCAGCGCCCGGCCAAGTGCCACGCGCTGCTGCTGGCCGCCTGAGAGTTCGCGAGGCTTGCGCTCGAGCAGGTGGGTGATGTCGAGCACCTTGGCTGCGTCCATCACCTTCTTTTCGATGTCTGCCTTGGGAAGCTTCCGCATCTGCAGCGGGAACGCCAGGTTCTGGAACACAGTCTTCTGCGGGTAGAGCGCGTAGTTCTGGAACACCATGGCGATGTCCCGGTCCTTCGGATCGAGGTCGTTGACCACCCGGTCGCCGATGACAATGTCCCCAGAGGTGATGGGGATCAGTCCCGCCACCAGGTTGAGCGTCGTGGTCTTGCCGCAACCGGACGGGCCGACGAGAGCGACGAACTCGCCATCGTCGACAGTCAGGGAGACGTCCCTGGCTGCAAAGACGGAGCCGTAGGTTTTGACCAGATCTTTCAGGACCACCTGCGCCATGGGCGAATTCCCCTAGTGTTTGACCGCGCCTTCGGTGAGAGCGCGCACGAAGTATTTCTGCAGGACCAGGAACAGCACCACGACCGGCACGCTCATCATGAAGCTCGCCGCCATCAGCCCGGGGAAATCCGTGGTGTTCTCGGAAAAGAAGCGCTGGATACCCACCGGCAGGGTGAGTTGCTCGTTCTTGGTGAGGAAGGTGGCGGCGTAGATGTACTCGTTCCAGGCGCCAATGAAGGAGTAGATCGCAGTGGCGATGATGCCGGGCACCGAGAGCGGTGTGACTATCAGCAGGAACGCCTGGAAGCGGGTCGCGCCATCAATGCGCGCCGCCTGTTCGAGCTGGATCGGGATGTTGTCGTAAAAGCCCTTGAGCAGCCAGATGGCCAGCGGCAGTCCGAACGTCAGGTAGGTCAGGATCAGTGAGCCGTGCGTGTTCACCAGCCCGAGCACGCGCATCAGGATGAACAGCGGCACGAGGAAGATCACGGCCGGGAACATGTTCCGCAGCAGCACGGAGAAGAACAGGAACTTGCGGCCGGGGAAGCGGAAGCGCGAGAAGGCGTAGGCGGCGGGCACGGCAACAAGCACGGCCAGGATGGTGGTGCAGAACGACACGAACAGGCTGTTCCAGAAGAAGCGCAGGAAGTCCTGCCCGACGCTGTTCTGCGGATCGAGCAGCTTCTGGTAACTCGCCAGCGTCGGTTCGGCTGGCCACCATTGCGGGGGGAACTGCATGGCGGCAAAGCCCGACTTGATGGAGGTCAGCAGCATCCACACCATCGGTACAGCGGTGTAGAGGAGCATCAGCACCAGGAAGATGCGCCCGGCCCAGCGCCAGCCGTCGATACGCTTGCGGCTGCGCGGCACCGAGGGTTCGGCGGTCGCAGTCATGCCCCCTGCTCCTTGCTTTCGTTGCCGCTCAGGGCACGGACATAGAAGTAGCCAAGCACCATCAGGATCAGGAACAGCAGCACCGAATAGGCTGCGGCCACGCCCCAGCGCTGACGCCCGAAGGCGAGCTCATAGATGTGGGTGATCCAGATGTGAGAGGCGTTGGACGGCCCGCCGCCGGTCATGATCCAGGGGATGATGAACGAGTTGAAGTTGGCGACGGCCAGCAGCAGGATCGTCACCGTCGATACGCTGCGCAGATGCGGAAACGTGACGTGCCAGAACCGTTGCCAGGTCGACGCGCCGTCGACCTTGGCGGCGCGCAGGAGTTGCTCCGGCACCGTCTGCAGCCCCGCCATCACCATGATCATGGCGAACGGGAACTCGCGCCAGATGTTGACGACGATCAGCGACGGCAGGACGGTGGTGACGTTGTCGATGAAGTTCGGCTGGCGGTCGACGATGCCCATCTGCACCAGCACGGCGCCGATGATGCCGAAATCGGAGTGGTAGATCCATTTCCAGATATAGGAAGCGGCAACGGCGCTGATGACCCAGGGAATGATCAGAATGGCGCGGAGCACAGCGCGGCCGGCGAAATCGCGATGCAAGGCAAGCGCGGCGCCATAGCCCAGCACAAAAGCGATCAAAGTCGACGCCAGTGTCCAGATGGCGGTGTTGAGGGTCACCTTCCAGAACACGTCACTCGACAAGATGGCCGTGTAGTTGTCGGTGCCGATGAAGATCTTGTCGCGCAGCTGCAGGCCGGGCGGAGTCTTGAAGAAGGAAAGTTCGATCGTGTAGTAGATCGGGTAAGCGATGACGACGAGCATCACGACGATCGCGGGCAGCACATAGAGATAGTCGGCTCGGCTGTTCCACATCTGCTGCAGCACACCGGGCTGCCTCGGTGCAGTTTGGCGAGACGCCATGGCTTCGCGGGCCAGAGTGGTCATCCTTTGTGCTCCTTGCCCTGAAGGGATAGGGTGACCGGCGGGTTGGGGCCGCCGGTCTGGATTTGCGGAGGGCGGCTAGAGCCCGCCGCCGTCGGTGACGTCCCTCACCTTCTGCGCCGCATCCTTTGCTGCCTCCTCGACCGTCATGGCGCCGGTCAGAGCGTTCTGCAGCATGTCCGGGATGATGATGTTCATGATCTC
Organism: Pseudomonadota bacterium; assembly: GCA_023431205.1. Lineage (GTDB taxonomy): Bacteria > Pseudomonadota > Alphaproteobacteria > Rhizobiales > Devosiaceae > Devosia. The sequence goes on from JAEYXQ010000149.1 coordinate 17,111, forward strand.
GGGGGTTTCCGGCAGCGTCGGGAACGGCACACCATAGGGGAGCATCGAGGTGGTCACGTCGAGGAACTCGATGGACTCGAGGCGCTCCTTCATCCATGTGGTCTTGAAGCCGTTGAGGTTGCCGGGGTTGGAGCCGGCATAGGCCATCTTCAGCGACCATTCAGGGCTGGTCCAGAAGCAGATCAGCGCCTTGGCCGCGGCTTCGTCCACCTCGCCGCCCTCGACATATTCGGGGTTGAGGATGTGGATGTTGGAGCCGCCGAACACCACCGCGCGGCGCCCGTCGGGGCCGGTCGGGATGGGACCGTAGCGCATGTTGTCGATGACCGTCTGCGCCGCTTCCTTGTCGGACCCCGTTGCCTTGGCCTGAAGATCGAGCATCACGTCGTAGTCCGACGGGTGCGAGATCATCATGGCCAACTGGCCGGCGAGGAAGAGCGGCTGGTTGTCGGCCTGCTGGTTGGTCAGAGCCGAGACCGGGACCGACTGATCCCTGACATACATGTCGTAGGACGCCTGAAGGGCACGGATGCTCTCGGGGCTGTCAAGCCTGATCTCTTCATAGGTCGGATTCGGGTCGGCCTCATCGAATACGCCGCCGCCATAGCCCCACAACTGAGGCATGAAGCGGTACGGGGTGTTGCCGGCATTCTTGCGGGCCACAAGGCCGTAGCCGGCGATGCCAAGTTCGTCGTGGATCTGCTTGGAATAGGCGACCACGTCGTCCCAGGTCGCCGGCGGAGTCTCGGGGTCGAGCCCTGCCCGCTCGAAGATGTCAGCGTTCCAGATGAACGCCATGGTTTCGTTGTTGGTGGGGATGCCGTAGGTCTTGCCCTCCCACATTACCGACTTCATGGCGCCCGGCCAGAAATCCTCGCGGCTCCAGCCCACATCCTCGGGGCTCAGTTCCTGCAGATACCCTTTGGACGCGAACTCAACGCCGCCGAGGATCTGCAGGCGCACGACCATCGGACCGGCATTGCCCAGCAACGCGGTCCGGAACTTGTCCAACAAGTCGTTGTAGGTGAGGGCCTGCTCCTCGAGGTTGATGTTCGGGTAGGTTTGCCGGAACGCGGTGAAGAAGTCGCGATAATACTGGCGCAGCAGTTCGGGGTCGCCTTCGAACACGCCCTGATACCAGAAGGTCAGGTCGCCTTCGTAGTCGAGCGGGGTGACCGCACCACACTGCTCTGCCGTGTTGTACTCCTCGGTCCCTGCGATGGACCGGACGTACTCAGGCGTCCATTGGCTGATGTCGACGCTCTGAGCCATTGCCGCGGAATTCATCGACACCGCGAGCGCAGAGACTGCTGCACCGTGCGCAAGCGCACGGCTCAACCGGTAGTTCCTCATGAAGTCCTCCTGTCTGCCCTGCCCGGCTCTCCTCCCGGCAGGTCCTCTCCCTCCCGCATCGCACACCGGGCTTCGCCTCTTGTGTGCAGGTGCAGCAACAAGCAGCGTTGCAGAAGACATATTGAGTGTCAACCAGATCAGATTATACATTATCCAGCACAAACCCGTGTAGTTCACCGAAACACCGGGCGACAAACCGCGCGTCTGACGCTACGGAGCGGGAACAAAAAAGTGGGAATCACAGGCCTTTAGATGAACGACTATACGGCGCAGCCGCCAAAAGGGATGGAGCCAAGCGGAGCATCGCAGGCGGGAGACTCGGTCTACCGCCAGATTCGCGAGGACATCATCTCCGGTCGCCTGCAGGCCAATGAACGCCTGGTCGTCGCCGATCTGGCCAAGCGCCACAGCACTTCGACCAATCCGGTTCGTGAGGCCCTGCAGCTGCTGCGCGGAGAGGGCTTCGTGCTCATCTCCCCCAACCGCGGGGCGCGGGTGCGCCCGATCGACCAGAACTTCGTGCGCGATATCTACGAGATCGGCGTGCTGATCGAGCCGGCGCTGACGCGATGGTTCGTGGGCATGGCAACGGATGCCGACATCGCCGAACTCGAAGCCGTGCAGGCCGAAATCGAGGACAACAACTTCGCCGACGCCATTCGTCACAGCGAACTCGACACGCGGTTCCACACCATCATGTACGAGCGTCACTACAACCGGCACGCTGCCGAGTTGTGGTGGAAGCATCGCGAGGTGCTGCGCGCCGTCGGGCGGCGCTATGATTTCACGCTGGCGCGGCGGGCGCTGGTGATGCGCGAGCACCGGCAGTTGATCCAACACATCAAGGATGGCGAAGCCGACAAGGCGGCGGCGCTGGTGGCCCAGCATGTCGAGGGGTCGGGACGCCACATCCTTGAACACATGCGGGCGACGGAGGCCGCCCGGGCAAGCTAGCCAGCAGCTTTCACCAGGGCTGGCGGAGGGGGAGCGATGAGAATAACCGGGGTCCAGCCGTGGCTGATCAAATCGGACGCGTCCTATTGGGGCGAGTTCCTGTTCGTGGAGGTGACGACCGACGAGGGGGTGAGCGGCTGGGGCGAGATCACCACCACCACCTTTGTCGCCAACCGGGCCCTGTGCGTCATGCTGCGGCAGATCGGCAAGATCATCGAGGGCGATGACCCTGCCCATATCGAGCGCATCTGGCACAAGATCTTTCGCAACTTCACCTACATGGGCAGCCGCGGTGCGGCGGTGGAGTGCGTCAGCGCCATCGACATCGCCCTGTGGGACATCCGGGGCAAGGTGCTCGGCCTCCCCATCTATGAGCTGCTCGGCGGGCCGGTGCGGGACGACATCCTGCTCTATACCCACCCCGACCAGCGCAAGTTCACCAGCAAGGAAGGCGTGGTCGAGGAAATCCGCGACATCCTGGCTTCGGGCCACACCGCCCTCAAGTTCGACCCGTTCGCCCAGCAGGGCGCGTTCGACAAGAACGGCATCGCGCGGGAGCAGTCGGAGGGCTATCTCGACGGCTCGATGAGCCGCAAGGACGAGCGGGAGGCGGCGGAACTCACCGCGCTGATCCGCGACACTGCCGGTCCGGACGTCGATATCCTGATCGACGCGCACGGGCGCTTCGACGTGCCGACGGCCATCCGGCTCTGCCGCAGCCTCGAAGAAGCCGGTGAGATCGACTGGTTCGAGGAGCCTGTGCCACCGGAGAGCGTCAAGGCCCTGCAACAGGTGCGGGAGAAGGTCAACGCCGCCATCTCCTGGGGCGAGCGCGGGCACACCAAATGGGATTTCGTACCGATCCTTGAAGGCCGGCTGGCCGACTACATCATGCCGGATGTCACCTGGACCGGCGGCATCACCGAGCTCAAGAAGATCTCGGCGCTTTGCGAAGCCTACTACATCCCGGTCTCGCCGCACGATGCGGCCGGCCCGATCAACGTGGTCGCGGGGGCGCAGGTGATGATGACGGTGCCGAATTTCTACCGGCTTGAGACGTCCGAGTGGAACCTCGGCAAGTATGACCACCTGATCGACAGGCCGCTCGACAACTCCAATGGCAGCCTGAAACTCAATCGCGCGCCCGGGCTCGGCATCGAGATGAACCGCGCCTACCTCGAAGCAAATGTGCTGGAGCTCGACTGATGGATGCACACCTGGCGACCAGCATGGTCGAAGACAATGTCCGCACCGCCTCGCGACCGAGCGAACTGAAGATCACCGACATGCGGGTGGCCGAGATCACGGGAGCGCCGTTTCAGTCGGCGCTGCTGAAGATCTACACTAATCAGGGCATTGTCGGGCTCGGCGAAGTCAGGGACGGCGCCAGCGCTACCTATGCGCTGATGCTCAAGAGTCGGCTGCTGGGCGAGAACCCGTGCGACATAGATCGCCTGTTTCGCCGCATAAAGCAGTTCGGCGGGCACGGACGGCAGGGCGGCGGCGTCTCGGCCGTCGAGATCGCGCTATGGGACCTCGCCGGCAAGGCCTATGGCGTACCGATCTACCAGATGCTCGGCGGCAAGTTCCGCGACCGGGTGCGGATGTATTGCGACACCGACGCCAGCGTGCCGAGCGGCGCGGAAACCGGCAGGCGGCTCAAGGAGCGCATAGATCTCGGGTTCACCTTCCTCAAGATGGACCTCGGGCTGATGCAGGTGGTGGACACTCCCGGCTCGGTCGTGGCGCCGTCTGGTTCGCTGGAAGGCTACCGCACCCATCCGGGTTGGGGTGCCGGCAAGACGCTGGAGGATCGGCGGGCCCGCCACGCGGTCTACGACATCCACAATGTGCGCCACCCGTTCACCGGCCTCGCCTTCACCGAGCGAGGGCTCGATACGCTCGAGCAGTACATTCACGAGGTGCGCGAGGTCATCGGCTACGAGGTGCCGCTGGCGATCGACCATGTCGGCCACATCTCGCTGCAGAGCGGTATCCGGCTGGCCCGGCGCATCGAGAAATACGCACCGGCCTGGCTCGAGGACGTGGTGCCCTGGCAGTACACCGAACAGTACCGGCAACTGCAGCAGGCTACGACCGTGCCGATCTGCACGGGCGAGGACATCTATCTCAAGGAAGGGTTCGAGCCGCTGCTCAAGGCCGGCATCTCGGTCATCCACCCCGACCTGCTGACCTCAGGCGGTATCCTCGAAACCAAGAAGATCGGCGACATGGCGCAGGATCACGGGGTCGCCATGGCAATCCACATGGCCGAGAGTCCCATCGCCTGCATGGCGGCGGCGCACGTGGCGGTGGCAACGGAGAACTTCATGGCACTCGAGTATCACTCGGTGGAAGTGGACTGGTGGGACGACATCGTCACCGGTTTGCCCAAACCGCTCGTGAAGGATGGCTTCATCACCGTTCCCGACAAGCCCGGGCTCGGTATCGACGATGTCGTCGACGAGGTGATCAGCCAGCACCTGCAGGAGGGTGTGGAGGGCATCTGGCAATCCACGGAGCAGTGGGACCGCGAGTATTCGTGGGATCGCACCTGGAGCTGAGGCGCGCCGGCGCTTGAGGGGAAACACCATGAAGATTACCGACCTTCGCTGTGCCGTCATCGGCCGGCATCCGATCGTGCGCGTTGTCACCGACGAGGGGCTCTACGGGCTGGGTGAGGTGGAGTTCACCAAGCCCTATCTCAAGCCGTGGGTGCTGCATTTCCGCGAGGCGCTGATCGGCGAGGACCCGACCGATGTCGAGCGCTGCATGTTGAAAATTCGGCAGCGGGGCTCCTTCAAGCCCTACGGCGCCGCGGTCAGCGCCATTGAGCATGCGCTGTGGGACATTGCCGGCAAGGCCGCGAACGTCCCAGTCTACAAGCTGCTCGGTGGGAAGGTGCGCGACAAGGTGCGGGTCTACAATGGCTCGATCCGCCAGAAGCGCACCGGCGACCGTCCGGAAGACTACGCCGCCGACGTCAAATGGATGATGGAACGGCCGGAAAACTTCTTCATGGTGAAGCAGGGGATCAGCTTCCACTCCAACATGAAGGACACTGTCGACGACTTTCACTATGGCGTCCGCCAGACCAAATCCGGCTATCACGGTGCCATGGACCAAGGCCAGATCAGCGAGCGCGGCTTCTACCACATGCTGGATTGCGTCGCTGCGATGAAGGAAGTGCTGGGCGACAAGGTGAGCCTGGCACTCGATTGCGGGCCCGGCTGGTTCCTGAACGATGCCATCCGCTTTGCCCGAGCGGTCGAGAAGTACGACCTGATGTGGCTCGAGGACATGCTGACCGGCGACTATGTGCCGTGGGTCAATCCGCAGGCTTATCGTGAGCTGACGGTTTCAACCTCGACCCCCATTCACACGGGCGAGCAGATCTACCTGCGGCACAACTTCAAGGAACTGATCGAGACGCAGGCGGTTCGGGTGGTTGGGCCGGATCCCGCAGACGTCGGCGGCATTGCCGAACTGAAGTGGGTCGCCGAACATGCCTACATGCACTCGATCATGATGGCTCCGCACGGCACCGCCAATGGCCTGCTGGGGCTTGGCGCGCTGATCAATGTGTGCGCCACCCTGCCCGCGAACTACATCGCCTTCGAGTATCCAAGCGCCTCCGACCCCTGGTGGGAAGACATCATCATCGGCCTACCGGAGGGACGCATCGTCAACGACAGCCATATCGACCTGCTGCCGGGACCCGGGCTGGGCCTCGACATCGATGCGGAGGCGGCGAAACCTTATCTACTCGAGGAAGACCACGGATTCTTCGATTGAGCGAACCGGCGGCAACGCCCTGGAGGAGACCTGAATGATAACCACCGCGGACATCAATCGACCGCCAAAGCACCTGATCGAGGGGCTCAGGACCCTGGGGGCCGCAACCATCGCCGGCACGCTGGGGCACATGGGCTTTCGCAACCCGCACATGACCGGCATCCTGCCCCAGACCAAGGGCAAGTCGATCTGCGGACCGGCGCTGACCCTGCAGTGCCTGCCGCAGCGCCCTGACCTGTTCAGCGAGGGCGAGTACTCGGACCCGGAGACGCAACTGCACCGGCATGTGCTCTACCACGTGCAGGAAGGCGACGTGGTGGTGGTGGATGCGCGCGGCGACATGCGCTCCGGCATCTTCGGCGACATGATGTCGACCTATTTCAAGGGCCGCGGCGGCGCCGGCATCATCATCGACGGCGTGATGCGCGACCGTCCCAATGTCGAGAAGCTCGACCTGGCGCTGTGGCTCAAGGGCTGGTCGCCCAATTACCACGTGCAGACAGACATCTTCCCGAATGCGGTCAATGTGACGATCGCGTGCGGTGGCGTGACGGTGGTGCCGGGCGACATCATCGTTGCCGACGATGACGGGGCCATCGTGGTGCCGGTCTCTATGGCCGAACAGGTCATCGAAGAAGGTCAGAAGCACGCCGAGTGGGAGGTGTTCTCACGCATGAAGCTGATGGAGGGCGCACCGCTGCAGCGCTACTATCCGCTCCATCCGGACGCCAACGAGGAGTACGAGGCCTGGCGCAAGCTCAACACGCCCGAATAGTCACACCGGATCGGCAGTCGGCTGGCAGACCTGGGTCCCCAATTCGTCCACGCAGGTGCAACTTCGGGCAGCCTGAGCCCGTATCTGCGGCGCAGGTGGCAGCGGGAATATCCCGCGGCCGCCTGATGATGCTAGTGTGCCGCGATACCGGTTAGTGGAAGGTCCTGTTGGTCGAAGTAGTGCCCATAGATGCTGTTGCCCCGCCGGCGGATCGCCCCCGACTGATCGTGGCGGGAGCCGGGCTTGTGGCGGCTCTCATAGCGCAGCGGCTCAGCATGGTGGCGGACGACCCGATCGTGCTTCTGGAAAGTGGCGAGCAGCCATTCGGCGAACACACCTGGTCATTCCACCTGCCTGACCTCGCGGCAGAGGACCAGGCATGGATCCAGCCGATGATTGCGCATCAATGGCCAGGCCAGTCGGTTCGTTTCCGAGATCACAAGCGGGAGCTTGCCTCGGGCTATGCGAGCCTGACGTCAAAATCGGTCCACGAGGCTATCGACCGGCTTCCCCATGTCGAAATTGCCCCTCTGTCCCAAGTTGTTTCACTGGGCCCGAACCACGTTGAACTCGCCGACGGCCAGACGCTGTCGGCTGACTGCGTCGTCGACGCGCGTGGATATCGACCCAGTCCTGCCCTGGCACTGGGCTACCAGAAGTTCGCCGGGCTCGAGGTGGAGACCGCGTCGCCCCACGGCGTCGACCTGCCCGTCATCATGGACGCCTCGGTGGACCAGCGCGATGGGTACAGGTTCGTCTACCTGCTGCCATTTTCGCGGACCCGGCTCCTGATCGAAGACACAAGGTATGCCGATGGCGAGATGCTGGACGAAGCCGAACTCGAGCGCGACATCCTTGACTACGCGGCGCAACAAGGCTGGACCATCACCGAGGTGATCCGCCGCGAGCGCGGGGTGTTGCCGATTTCACTGGCCCATGACGCGGAGCGCTTCTGGGCCGAAGTGCCACAAGACGTGCCGCAGGCCGGGATGCGCGCGGCGCTGTTTCACCCAACGACGGGATACAGCCTGCCCGAGGCGGTCCGTCTCGCCAATCTCGTGGCACAGGCCTGGCCGGTCGGCAGCGCGGAATTGGCCGGCAAGATCCGTAAGCACGCGATGCGTCGGCATCGTGAGCAGCGTTTCTTCAGGCTGCTCAATCGCATGCTCTTCCTGGCTGCGGCGCCCAACCGGCGACATCTCGTGCTGCAGCGGTTCTACCGGCTGCCCGAACCGCTGATCGAGCGCTTCTATGCCGGGCGCACCACCCCGGCCGACATGGTTCGTATCCTGGTGGGCAAGCCGCCGGTCCCTATCCACCGCGCCCTGGCCTGCCTGCGCGAGTCCCCGCTGCTTACCCCGGAGAAAACGTGAGTTCCCCAAAGACTGCGGCCGTGATCGGCGCCGGCTTCGGCGGCCTGGCCCTGGCCATTCGCCTGCAGAGCGCCGGCATCCAGACCACCGTATTCGAGAAGCGCGACAAGCCGGGCGGCCGCGCCTATGTCTACCATGACGACGGCTTCACCTTCGACGCCGGCCCTACGGTGATTACCGACCCCGACTGCCTGGAGCAGCTCTGGGCGCTGTCGGGCCGCCGCATGTCGGACTATGTGACGCTGTTGCCGGTGTCGCCCTTCTACCAACTCTGCTGGGAGGACGGGTACCGGTTCGACTATGCCGACGACCAGGATCGGCTCGACGCGCAGATCGCAGCCAAGTCACCCGATGACGTCGAGGGCTACCGGCGGTTTCTGGCCTATTCCTACGACCTCTATCGCGAGGGTTACCAGAAGCTCGGAACGGTGCCGTTCCTCAACTTCGGCTCGATGATCAAGGCGGCGCCGCAACTGGTGCGGCTCGAAAGCCACCGCAGCGTCTATTCCAAGGTCAGCCAGTTCATCAAGGACGAGCACCTGAGGCAGGCGTTCAGCTTCCACACCCTGCTGGTCGGCGGAAATCCGTTCGAGACCTCGTCCATCTACGGGCTGATCCATGCCCTGGAGCGCAAGGGAGGCGTGTGGTTCGCGAAGGGCGGCACCGGGGCACTGGTCGCCGGGATGGTGCGCCTGCTCGAAGATCTCGGCGGGAACCTCGAGGTGAATGCCGAAATCGACGCGATAGACGCTTCCGGCAACACGGCCACGGGGCTGCAGCTAAAGGACGGCCGGCGCTACCAGTTCGACCAGATCGCCTCCAATGCCGATGTGGTCCACACGTATCGCGACCTCCTGCGCGGCATCGAACGCGGGCGCAGGAACGGCCAGGCGCTTGCCAAGAAGCGCCACTCGATGTCGCTGTTCGTCATCTATTTCGGGCTCAAGGCGACCCACCCCGAACTGAAGCACCATATGGTGCTGTTTGGTCCACGTTATCGCGAGCTGATCGCGGAAATCTTCAAGTCCGACGGGCTGGCCGACGACTTCTCCCTCTACCTGCATGCGCCGTCCGTGACGGATGACAGCCTCGCTCCTCCCGGGCACAGCGCCTACTACGTCCTGTCACCGGTTCCGCATCTCGGGACTGCGGATATCGACTGGTCGATTGCGGGGCCGAAATACCGGGACCGGATCTTGAAGTACCTCAACGATCGCTACATTCCCGGCCTGCTGGATGACCTCGTCACCGTACGGCACTTCACGC
>JAEYXQ010000166.1 GCA_023431205.1 Pseudomonadota bacterium
GCCCGAACGAGCCCAGCAGCGTTCCATAGGCCAGCGCGCCCCCGCCCACATATTCCGCCGCCACCGAGGGCAGGAGCGCCAGGATGGCGATCGCCGACACGCCGAAGAGGAAGCTGCGGAACAACACCGTCGTCAGGTTCGGCGACAGCGACACATAGCGCACTCCCGCCCACATCGCGCTGCCGAAGCTCTCCCGCGGCAATTGCCGCGGCGGCCGTACCGGCTTCCACCGCCACAGCGCGCCGATCAGCGGCCCGTACGAGATGGCGTTGACCGCGAATGCCGCGCCCGCTCCCGCCAGCGCCACGATCAGCCCGCCCACGGCCGGGCCGACGCTGCGCATCATGTTGAAGCCCATCGAATTGAGCGTCACCGCCCCCGGCAGGTCCTGCCGCGGCACGATATCGCCCATCGAGGCCTGCCAGGAGGGGTTGAACAGCGCCGTGCCGCACCCGATCAGGAAGGTGAACAACAGCAACAGCCAGGGGTTGAGCAGGCCCAGAAACGCCATCAGCGCCAGCATCACCGAGATCAGCATCATTCCGGTCTGCGCGATCAGCATCACCACGCGCCGGTCGAAATTGTCGGCCAGCGCACCCGAGGCGATGGAAAACACCATGATCGGCAAGGTGGTCGAGGCCTGCACCAGCGCCACCATGTTGTGGGAGTCGGTGAGCGTCGTCATCATCCAGCCGGCACCCACCGACTGCACCAGCCCGCCCAGGTTCGAAACCAGTGTCGCCGCCCACAACAGCCGGAACGTTTCATGCCGAAACGGCGCCAGCACGGACATGCGCTCTGCCATTGCACCTCACCACTCTGCGGCGGCCCGCGCCGCCAGATCACCCCGGCACCATGCGAAAGAAATGGCTGCTTCGCCAGTCCCCGCGCCCTTGATCGCAACGAGCGGGGCCGAACACCGTTTCAGCCGGCACCCTTGTTTTTGCGCTAAGCTCGGCGGCGCCTCCGAGTCGGATCGAAATCAATGAACTTGCCCACGGCGCAGCGGCCCAACCCGCTGCATCTTCTTGCCGCCTTTGCCAGCGGCGGCCTCCTGACGCTTGCCGTCTTCATCAATGGTGAGGCCGGTCGCTATGGTGGCGCCCTGTTCTCGTCCTGGCTCGCGCACGGCGTCGGCACGCCGGTCGCCCTCGTCTTTCTCGCGCTGATCTGGCGTCACCAGCGCCGGGAGGCCGCCGCGGCCCGCGCCGAGCACGGCAAGCCCCCGCTCTGGTCCTATCTCGGCGGCATCATCGGCGCCGCCACCGTCATGCTCACCTCGACCACGGTGAACACCCCGCTTGCCCTTGCCGGCACTCTTGCTCTTGGGCTCGCGGGCCAGGTGGTGCTGAGCCTTGCTGCCGACTTCTGGGGCCTGCTCGGCCTGCCGCGCCGCCGCCTCGACTGGCGCGATGCCGGTGCTGTGGTGCTGATCGCTGGCGGCAGCCTCCTGATCATCCTGTTCGGCCTCGGAGCCGCCTCATGATCGTGCCGATCCTCTTCGCCTTCACCGCCGGCGTCCTCGTCATCCTCAGCCGGCAGGTCAACGGCCGCCTGTCGCTGTCGACCACGCCACTGGTCTCGTCCTTCTGGAACCACCTCGTCGGCTTCGTCTTCCTCACCGTCCTCGGCCTCGCCATCGGTGGCCTCATCCCGGACAACCTGGGCGAGATCCCGTGGTGGGTGTTCACCGGCGGCGCCCTCGGCGTCGTCTTCGTCGCCGCCGGCTCCTGGCTCATCACCCGCATCGGTGCGGTCAATTCCACCCTGCTCGTCATCTCCGGGCAGATGGTTTCCGGCGTCCTCTTCGACTGGGCACGCGGCATTCCGGTCACGCTGTGGGCCAGCGGGCTCGGTGTTCTGCTGATTTTTGCAGGAATGGCCCTGACCCAGCGCCGCCGGTAACGGAACGCAAACGAAACGGGGCCCTAAGGCCCCGTTCTTTCCCGTCAGCCGGCCGCCGTATAGGCCGTCTTCACCACCGTGAAGAACTCCTGGGCATACCGCCCCTGCTCGCGCGGCCCGAAGCTCGAACCCTTCCGCCCACCGAACGGAACGTGGAAATCCACCCCCGCGGTCGGCACGTTGACCATCACCATGCCGGCCTCGGCATTGCGCTTGAAGTGCGTCGCATACTTCAAGGAAGTCGTGACAATACCGGCACTTAGCCCGAACTCGGTGTCGTTCGACACCGCCAGCGCCTCGTCGTAATCCTTCACCCGGATCACCGCCGCCACCGGCCCGAAGATCTCCTCGCGCGCGATCCGCATCGAGTTGGTCGCCTCGGTGAACAGCGCCGGCTGCAGGAAGTACCCCTCCGTATCCTTGTTGACCCGCTCGCCACCGGCCACCAGCTTGGCGCCCTCCTGCTTGCCGATCTCGATATAGTCGGTGTCCTGCTTGAGCTGGCCGGGATCCACCACGGGCCCGATTTCCGTATTCTTATCAAGAGCATCGCCCACGCGCAGGCCCCGCGTCCGCTCGGCCAAAGCCTCGACGAACCGGTCGTGGATGCCCTCGGTCACGATCACCCGCGACGAGGCGGTGCAGCGCTGTCCGGTCGAGAAGAACGCCGACTGCGCCACCGACTCCACCGCCACCTTCAGGTCGGCATCGTCCAGCACCACGGTCGGGTTCTTGCCGCCCATCTCGAGCTGGTACTTGCGGCCAACCTTCACCGAAGCCTCCGCCACGCGGCGGCCGGTGCCCACCGAGCCGGTGAAGCTGATGGCATTGACATCGGGGCTGTCGAGCAGGGTCTGCCCCACCACCGAACCCTTGCCCATCACCAGGTTGAGCACGCCCTTGGGCAGGCCCGCCCGCTGCAGGATATCAACGATTGCCCAGGTCGAGGCCGGCACCAGGTCGGCCGGCTTGATCACCACGGTGTTGCCGTAGCAAAGTGCCGGCGCGATCTTCCAGGACGGAATGGCGATGGGGAAGTTCCACGGCGTGATCAGCCCGATCACCCCCAGCGGTTCGCGGGTGATTTCCACGCCCACGCCCGGCCGCACGCTCGGCAGCACTTCGCCCGAGAGGCGCAGCACTTCACCGGCAAAGAAGTCGAAGATCTGCCCGGCGCGGGTCACCTCGCCGATGCCTTCGGGCAGCGTCTTGCCCTCTTCGCGGCTCAGCAGTTCGCCCAGTTCCTGCTTGCGGGCCAGGATTTCGTCGGCGGTCTTCCGCAGGATTGCATGGCGCTCGAGAATGCCCGAACGCGACCACGCCGGAAACGCCGCCGTGGCCGCCGCGATCGCGCGCTGCGTGTCTTCCACGGTGGCACGGGCATAGACGCCCACCACATCCTTGAGATTGGACGGATTGACGTTCTCCACGCCCTCCCCGCCGACCCATTCCCCATCGATGAGGTTCTTGAACAATTCGGTCATCTGGAGTGCCTTTCAATTAGAGCAAATCCGCCTTGGCCAGGTCGCGCAGCAGGTGGCTGGCGCCATAGGTCCAGGGCGGGCATTGGGTGGAGAGGTTGACCCGGTTCACCAGCGTGCCAAGCGCTTCGCTCGAAATGGAAACCGTGTCACCGAGCTTGTGGGTGAAACCCTTGCCGGCGCCATCGCGATCCTTCACCGGGGCAAACATGGTGCCAAGATAAAGCACCAGGCCATCCGGATATTGGTGATGCCCGCCGATGGTCGCGGCCACCAGCGATTCCGGCGTGCGCGAGATCTGCGCCATGTTGGAGTGCCCGTCGAGCACGAAGCCGTCCTCGCCCTCGACCTTGAGGGCGATCTCGGCGTTCTTCACCGTGTCCAGCGTGAAGTCGCCGTCGAACAGCCGCACGAACGGCCCCAGCGAGGCCGAAGCATTGTTGTCCTTGGCCTTGCCGAGCAGCAGCGCCGACCGGCCCTCGACGTCACGCAGATTGACGTCGTTGCCCAGCGTTGCGCCGATGATCTCGCCTTTGCTGGTCACCAGCAGCGCGACTTCCGGCTCCGGGTTGTTCCAGCTCGACACCGGATGAAGGCCGACCTCGGCGCCATAACCCACCGAACTCATCGGCTGGCCCTTGGTGAAGATCTCCGCGTCCGGACCGATACCGACCTCGAGATACTGGCTCCACACGCCACGCTCGATCAGCGCGGCCTTGACCTTCATCGCCGTGTCCGAGCCGGGCACCAGTTCCGACAGGTCGGTGCCGATCAGCCCGAGGATTTCCCCGCGCAGCGAGTCCGCCTTGGCCTTGTCGCCCCGCGCCTGCTCCTCGATCACCCGCTCCAGCAGCGACACCACAAAGGTCACGCCGGAAGCCTTGATCGCCTGCAGGTCGATCGGCGACAGCAGGTGCGGCCGTGATCGGTCGGTCTTGCCGGCCACGGAATTGGCGACCACCGCATCGGCATCGCCAAGCTCGCGCCCCGGCGCCGTCCGCACATGCTCGGTCGCGCGCCCGCTTTCGGCCACGTCGCGCACCGTCGCCATGCCCTTGGCGGTAATGTCCACCAGGGCGCCATTGCGCACTGTGACCAATGCGGGGTGTGTCTGTCCGGGCACAAATGCCCGCCCAATCAGCACGCCCTCGGGATAATGCCTGCCGCTCATTGCCGCCTCTTCTGGTTTGGCCCTTTGACTAACCCCCCGATCCTGCTGGCGCAAGCTCGATAAGTCATACTTTTGGCGCGGATGGGCCGTCCACAGCTCCGTTCAACTGCGGTTCATTTGCGCCGCAATAGTGACACGATGCCCGTGGAACTGTCCGCGGCACCTCAAGGAGTGTCTCATATGCGTCAACTGTTGGCCCTTGCCCCCCTCGCCCTGCTCGCCACCACCCTGCCCGCCTGGGCCGGCACCGTCTCCATCGCCGGACGCGGTGAGGTTCAGGCCGCGCCGGACATGGCAATGATCACCTCGGGCGTCACCTCCCAGGGAGCGACCGCGCGCGAAGCGCTCGATGCCAACACCGCCGCCATGACCGCACTGCTGGACGAGCTCAAGGCCGCCGGCATCGAAGCCCGCGACATCCAGACCACCGGCTTTTCGGTCAACCCGAACTACGTCTATTCCGACCAGCGCGACAGCAATGGCTATTCGCAGGCGCCCAAGATCAATGGCTACCAGGTGTCCAACACCGTCACCGTGATCGTGCGCGATCTCGAGGCGCTCGGCACCATCCTCGACCGCTCGGTCACCGTGGGGGCCAACACCGTCAACGGCGTCACCTTCTCGGTTTCCGACACCACCGAGCTCCTCAACGAGGCGCGCAAGAAAGCGTTCGCCGACGCCCGCGCCAAGGCCGAGCTCTATGCCGAAACCGCCGGCACCACGCTCGGCGATCTCGAATCCATCCGTGAATCCCAGAACTTCGACGCGCCCCAGCCCTACGCCATGTATGCGCGCGCCGAAGCCGTCAGCACGCCCGTTCCCGTCGAAGCTGGCGAACTGACCTTTTCCATCACCGTCGATGTCGAGTGGGAGCTCGGCAACGACTGATCCGGTTCCCCTCCCTTGAGGGGGCTTGGCGGTGGGGGCGGACCATAACCGTAGTCACCCGTCCCCACCGTGCTCTTTGGTCCTAGCCGGCCAGGACCTTCCAGAGCATGTTCAGCCCGACCGCCACCAGGAAGGCGGCGAACACGTATTTCAGCGTCTTCTGGTCCAGCCGATGCGCCAGGGCCGCGCCTACCGGGGCAAACACCGCCGCCAGCACCCCGACCAGCACCAGCGCCATCAGGTTGACATAGCCGAGGCTGATCGGCGGCAAAGCGCTCTCGCCCCAGCCCGAGATCACAAAGCCCAACGTGCCCGACAGGGCAATGGCGACCCCGATCGCGGCCGAGGTGCCGACCGCCGTGTGCATGCTCGATCCGAACGCCACCAGGGTCGGTACGGTCAGCGAGCCGCCACCAATGCCCATCAGCGACGAGATATAGCCGACCACGAAAGCCGAGATGCGGTGCGTCAGCCCTGAGCCGTGAAGGTGTCCCATCACCTTGGTCTGGAGCCCGGTGACGATGTTGAGGGCGATCACGAACGCCATCACCGCGAACACGATGCGGAGCACGTCGCCCGAGTACCAGCCAGCCATGAGGCCGCCGATAAAGGTCCCCGCCACGATGAACGGCACCCACAGCCTGAACACGCTCATGTCGACGGCGCCGCGCTTGTGGTGCGAGCGCGCGCTCATGATCCCGGTCGGAATGATGATGGCCAGTGAAGTGCCCACCGCCACGTGCTGCACCACCTCGGCATCGTAGCCGAGCAGCAGCAGCGCATTGCTGAGCGCCGGCACGATGATCGCGCCGCCCCCGATCCCAAGCAGTCCCGCGGCAATGCCGGACACCACTCCGGTGGCCATCAACCCCAGCACGAACGGCCAGTAGCCCACGATCTCGCCCCACTCCATCACTCTTCTCCGATCACGTGCAGCACCACTTCGCGCCGGTGTGGGCGGCGGCGGTGCTCGAAAGGTAGATGCCCTGCCAGGTGCCGAACACCGGCCGCCCCTCTGCAACCGGGATGCCGATCGAGGTCTGCGTCAGGGCCGACTTGATATGGGCAGGCATGTCGTCCGGCCCCTCGGTGGTGTGCACCAGCCAGTCCATGCCCTCGGGCACCAGCCGCCGGAAGAAGCCGCCGAGGTCGGTCTTCACGTCGTTGTCGGCATTTTCCTGGATCAGCAGCGAGCACGAGGTGTGCCGGACATAGGCGGTAAGCAGCCCCGTCCCCACTCCGGACGAGGCTACGAAAACCCGCGCCTGTCGCGTGAACTCGTAGAGACCCTGTCCGCTGGTTCCGATGGTGAGCGTGTCGATGCGCTGGTGCATGCTTCTGGCTAGCACGCCCGGCGCCGACTCGGGGAGCCCGCTCACCCGCGAACCGTCCACCGCCACAATCGCGACATCATCGAACCCGAGCCTCCGCGACGGAACCATGCCGAAGCACCCCGCGTTGCCGGGATTGCGGGGGGTACCGCCAGTTCAGATCGAGTTACCGACCGTTCAGTTTGAGTTCAGGAACGGGTCGCGATGCTCGACGACAAGCTCCAACGCCCACGAAAAGGGACGAAAATATGCGCCTTAGAAATTGGCTCCTTACCGGCACCAGCATCGGCCTCATGGCCATGGTGCCGATGTCCGTGCGTGCGCAGGACGGTCAGGTAGTCGCGGCCTATCAGGCCTACGCGGCTGCCCAGGCCTCCGGCGACGCTGCCGCCATCGAAGCCGCGCAAACCGCGCTGAACGAAGCCTGCATCGTGGCCGGCTTTGCCAGCGTCGACGAATGTATCGCTGCCGCCACCGGCGCAGCCCCGGCCGAAGCCGCTCCCCCGGTCGAAGAACCCGCTCCGGAACCGGAGCCCGAGCCTGCTCCGGTGGAG
>JAEYXQ010000015.1 GCA_023431205.1 Pseudomonadota bacterium
CATGGGGAAGTTCGTCTCGGGCAGGAACAGCGTCGAGGAATAGTCGGTCTCGGCGCTCACGGCGGTATCGGTCATCGCACGGCAATCGGGATGGGGGAGGTTGGCGGCCTTTTAGCAAGGCAAGGCGGATGGGGCAAAGGGTTTGGGCACCCTTGGCTAGCCGAAGAACCCCAGCCGGGCATCCAGTTCCGTCAGCGGGCGGGCGGCGGCGATGGCTTCGCGGGCCTTGCGGCTGTCGCGGTCCATGGCGGCAATCAGCGCGTCAAGGCCGGAAAACACCTCCTGGCCGCGGATGTGGGCGATCAAGGCCACCTCGATGGTGTGGCCGTAGATGTCCTCGTCGAAATCGAACAGGTGCGTTTCGAAGGGCGGGCGCTGGTTGTCGAACATGGGCTTGCCATAGGCGGCGACGCCATCGAACAGCCGTTCGCCGAGGCGGGCGCGCACGGCATAGACGCCCTGGGCCAGGTGGAAGCCGGTCGGGGTCATGGTGTTGGCGGTGGGGTAGCCGAGCTCCCTGCCCCGCTGGTCGCCCTTGACCACGCAGCCGGTGAAGAACCAGTGGTAGCCGAGCAGGCGGTTGGCGGCGGTGACGGCGCCTTCCGACAGGGCCGCGCGGATGCGCGAGGAACTGATCGGCTCGTAGCCCTCATCCATCAGGTCGAGGGTCTCCACGGCAAAGCCATGCGCCTCGCCGGCAGCCTTGAGGAACCCAGGCGTACCGCGGCGCTGGCGGCCGAAGTGAAAGTCGGCGCCGACGATCACTCCGGTGACGCCCAGCGCCTCGACCAGGAAACGCTGGACAAAGTCCTCGGCCTCGATCTGCGAGAACGCGCGGTCGAAATGGAGCACCGCGGCGGCATCGAGCCCGAAAGCCTCGGCCAGACGCGCCTTGGCGGTGCCGTCGGTGAGGCGGAACATGAACGGAGCCGGCGCGAAGACGTCGCGCGGATGCGGCTCGAAGGTCAGCATCAGTGCCGGGACGCCGGCAGCGCGGGCGCGCTCCAGCAGTGTGTTGAGGACGGTCTGATGGCCGCGATGCACCCCGTCGAAATTGCCGATGGCAACATAGGCGCCGCGCAGCGAGGCCGGGACGCTGTCGAGGGAATCAAGCCGCTGAAAGGCCATCTTTTACCACGCCAGCCGCGGCAGGAAGCCGGCGACTCGGGCGCGGCTCGGTGCCACGAGGTCGGCAATGGCCTGCGGGTCAGGCTGGCCGAAGGCATCCAGTTCGGCCGCGTGGATGGAACCGGTGACGAACAGCAGGTCGACACCGAACTGGGCGGCGCCGGTCGCGTCGGTGCGCACGCTGTCGCCGATGGCAAGAACCCGCGACTTGTCGAGCGGGCGGCCGGCCGCTTCCTCGGCGAGGCGGAAGGCCTCCTCGTAGATCGGCTGGTAGGGCTTGCCGGCCATCAGCACCATGCCGCCCATGGCCGCATAGAGGTCCCCCAGCGAGCCGCCGCAATAGATGATCTTGTCGCCGTGCTCCACCACCCGGTCCGGGTTGGCGCAGATCATCGGCAGCCGCCGCGACAGCCAGAATTTGGCGCGTTCGCGGTACATCTCGGGATGATCTTCGTCGGTGTCGAGGTCGGTCACCACCACCGCCTCGGCCTCTTCCGGCCCGGTGCGGCGCACGTCGAGTCCTTCGTAGAGCGAGTCGTCCTCTGTCGGCGGGCCGACATGGTGGATGGCCCTGCCCCGGTACTTGGCGATCATGGCGCGGGTAGCGTCGCCCGACGAGACGATGGCATCATAAGCGTCGCGGCCGACGCCGAGCCGGTCCAGCATGGCAACGATCGGACCCGACGGACGCGGCGCATTGGTGATGAACACCACCTTGCCGCCCGCCTTGCGGTACTCGACCAGCGCCTCGACGGCACTCGGGAAAGCCGTAACCCCGTTGTGCACGACGCCCCAGACATCGCTCAGCACCGCATCGTAGCGGCCGGCAAGATCAGAAAGTCCGTCGATTTCTGGAAGCGGTGCGGTCATCGGTGGGGTCCAGCCAAAGGTGGGCCCTGTATGTGGCAGCTTGCCGCCGGCGATCAAGCCCAAACCGTCCGCAGGCGCCTCAGCCCTCCACCCGCCGCAACTGCTGGGTCACGACCATGCCGGGTGCTTCGGAGGCGAGATCGGGCCGGATCGGACCGGGGGCGCCGATATACGGCCCCTGGGCCAGGGCGATGCCGGCATCGAGAAGTTCAACGATCTGCCGCTCGCCGGTGATGCCGCTGGCGAGCAGCACCACGCCGGAACGGGCGACGTAGCTGGCAATGTCGGTGGCGTGGAAATCGGTGAAGGCTTCGGGCATGTCGATGAAGCTGGTGGCGTCGATCCGCAGCGAGCGCACGCCCTGCCCGGCCAGTTCGGCGACGTCCATGCGCAGGCTGGAGACCCCCGACAGGGAGAAGCTGGCGCCCTTCTTGACCAGCGCGTCGGTGAGCGCCCGCTCGCCGGTGGTCAGCTCGTCCCACTGCGCATGGGGCACGACGAAGCAGAAGCTCGGCGCAACGGCCCGGTTGCCTTCCACGCTGGCGGTCAGCTGCTCGGCAGCGACATGGTTCGCCAGGGTGGCGCGGGACAGCGGAATATACAGCATGAGCGGCTGGCCGTTGCTGCGGGCCCGCCGGGCCAGGGTGATGGCCTCGGCCAGGCCCATGCCCTCGGCGCGGCGCACCAGTTCCTCGCTGCCCCGCCGGGGCATGAAGTCGGCGCTGTCGACCAGTTCGCCATTGCCGAGCATCAGCCTCGGCACCAGGTCGAAGCCGTAGGTGCGGCGCTGCGGCAGCGTGACCACCGGCTGGACATGGAACAGCAGGCGGTTCTCCGCCATGGCCTGACGCAGCCCATCGGCGGAAATGCGCGGCTCCTGCTCCGCCGCGACAGCCGATGGCGGCGGCGGGGTGATGTGGCGCGCCGCCGCCGGAGCGGATTTGACCGGCACCCGATCCTCGATCTCGGCGACGGCCTCGGCCACCTGGCGGATCACGGTGCCCAATACGGATATGTCCGCCTCCATCCCTTCGAGCCGCTGGCCGGCATTGAGATCGGTGAGGGCATTGATGCGTTGCCCCAGCACCGCCCCGGCCTGGGCATCGGTGGCGAGGAGGCGCGACAGGTCCTCGATGGCGCGCTCGAGCCGATTCTCGGCGCGAACCCGCAAGCGGCGCTCCATCAGCACCACGGCGGCGCAGCCGAACACTATGGCCGCAAGGATCGCTTCGGTGGGCGTGAAGGCGAGGCCAAAATACGCAGTGGCGCCAACAGCGAGCGCGGCAAGGCCGATGAGGGTGTAAACCAGTGCCTGCACGAGGTGTGTCGCTGCCTTTCGGGACGCGTGGGAATCGGCTTCCGTTCATACCATCGCCCGGCGGGGCTGCCAAAGCGAGGCGACGGGCGGAACGGATTATTTACCCTAACGGAATGACAATTGCGGTGGACAGAACACCGGACGGCCGCGCGGCGGCGCCAGCCGGGGCACCACAGAGGGCATGGACCGCATGGCAAGACAGTCGGGTATCGGTGAAGAAGCTGACGGTGCCGGCCTCCTTGTGGTCGATGCCGACGCCGCGCATGCGCATGCGCTCGCCGAGGCCTTGCGGGCGCAGTCGATCTATCCCGGCGTCGCCATCGCAGCGAACGGGCGGCAGGCCCTCGAGATCCTGCGCGGCGGCCGGTTCGAGATCGTGCTCGCCGACCTCAACAGCCTGGCCGACATCGCCGCTTCGGCGGAAGACGCGGTTGCCCGCACGGTACGCCTTGCTGAAGGCGCCCTGATCATTGCCCTGGCCGAAGGCGATTCGGTGTCGGCGGCCGTCGGGGCGATGCGCGCCGGCGCCCATGACTACCTGGCCAAGCCGGTCAACGGGGAGTTGCTGCAGACGCGGCTCTGGGACCTGTGGCAGCGGCATGGCCGCAGCCCTCGCTCCAGCACGACACCCGCCGCTCCGGCCCAGACCGGACCGGATTTCGCCGGCTTTGTCGGCCGGTCGAGCGCCATGCAGGTGGTTTATGAGCAGATCGGGCGGGTGGCCGCATCCTCCGCCCCGGTGTTCATCACCGGCGAGAGCGGCACCGGCAAGGATGTCTGCGCCGAGGCGCTGCATGCCCGCGGCGCGCGCGCTGGCAAGCGCTTGGTCGCGGTCAACTGCGCGGCGATCCCGCGCGACCTGATGGAAAGCGAACTGTTCGGCGTCGCCCGCGGCGCCTTCACCGGCGCCCACGAGGACCGCAAGGGCGCCGCCGAACTGGCGGACGGGGGCACGCTGTTTCTCGACGAGATCGGCGAGATGGACCTGTCGCTGCAATCGAAGCTGCTGCGCTTCCTGCAGACGGGCACGCTCAGCCGGCTGGGCGAATCGGGGACGCGCAAGGTCGATGTGCGGGTGATCTGCGCCACCAACCGCAATCCCATGCAGCTGATCCACGAACGGAAGTTCCGCGAAGACCTGTTCTACCGCCTCCATGTGCTGCCCATCCACCTGCCGCCGCTGCGCCAGCGCCCGAGCGACGTGCTGCCGCTGGCGCGCTACTTCCTCGCCCTTTACGCGCGCGAGGAGCACAAGAGCTTCACCGGCTTTTCGCGCGAGGCCGAGGCGCGGCTGTGCGCCGCGGAATGGCCCGGCAATGTCCGGCAGTTGCAGAACCTGGTTCGCCGGCTGGTGGTGATGTTCGATGGCGGCGAGATCGGGCACGACATGCTCGACACGGCCGATATCGAATCGCGCCGACCCACAAGTGGCGGCGAGCCGGCGCCGGCCGTATCCCGCCGCGCGGTGCAGCCGATGTGGCAGCAGGAGCAGCGCATCATCGAGGAGGCGATTGCGGCCTTTGGCGGCAACATCTCGCTGGCCGCGGCGGCACTCGAAATCAGTCCTTCCACCATCTATCGCAAGCGCCAGAGCTGGGCGGAAATGGCGATGGCGGGCTGACCGCTGCCCTCCTGACAGCGGCTGACAGCGGCCGGGCCTAGAGGGCGCCTCCAACACGGAGCACGCACATGGCCCACATTCTCGGATACATCGCCGCCAGCCTCGATGGCTTCATCGTCGACCAGAACGGCAGCCTCGACTGGCTGTTCAAATATGACGACATGGACCTCGGCGAGCACGACTACCGCACCTTCATCAAGCGTATCCGCACGGTGGTGATGGGACGCGCGACCTATGACTGGATCGCGGCGGAGCCGAGCCCCTGGGCCTACTCCGACCAGCGCACCGTCGTGGTGACGCAGTCCCCGATCGAAGATCCCAAGGGACCGCTCGAAACCCGGTCGGACGTCGATGCGCTGGTGGCCGAACTGCGGGCTCTGGACGATGGCGATGTGTGGATGCTCGGCGGCGGGCGGCTGCAGATGGCGTTCATGGAACGCGGGGCGCTGGATGAACTCGAGATCTATGTGATCCCCGAGATCATCGGTGGCGGCGCACCGCTGTTTCCGGCGACCGGCTTCAGGGCCTCGCCACAACTGATCTCCGCCAGGGACGTCAGCAAGGGCTGCGTGCGCCTGCATTACCGCTTCGACTGACCGGCTATTGCGGGGGCGCGACGCTGCGGGCGTTGCGCCGGTCGAGCCCGAGATAGTGCTCGCGCAGGATCACGGCGATGCCGGAGCCGACGATCACCAGGGCACCCACTAGCATGGCGACGGTGGGCACGTCACCGAAGACGACGAAGCCGATGATGATGGTCAGGAGCAGCGAGACATATTCGAACGGGGCGATCACCGACATGTCGGCATAGCGGTAGCACGCCGTCATCAGCAGCTGGCCGACACCACCGGCAATGCCGGCGCCGATCAGCAGCGCCGTCTGTTCGCGGGTCGGCCACACCCAGCCGAACGGTAGGGTCAACAGCGACAGGATGCTGGCGCTGATGAAGAAGTAGGTGACGATGGCCTCGGTGCGCTCGGTTTGGATCAGGTTGCGCACCTGCAGCATGGCGAAGGCGGAAAGGACGGCGCCGCCCAGCGCGGCAAGGGCGCCGACCGCCTCACCATCCAGCGCAGCGCCCGAGGTCAGCACCGAAAAGCGCGGCACGAGGATGATGAGCACACCGGCAAGCCCCACCAGCACCGCCGTCCAGCGGAAGGCATGCACCCGCTCGCGCAGGAGCAGCGCGCCGATGGCAACGATCAGCAGCGGCGAGGCGTAGCCGATAGCGGTGGCCTCGGGCAGTGGCAGGCGGGTCAGGGCATAGAAGCCGCTGCCCATCGAGGTCACGCCGATCAGGCCGCGGACGAAATGGCCCACCGGCCGCCGGGTGCGGAAAGCGTCGGCCATGCGGCCCTGCCAGGCCAGCATGGCAAAGACCGGCAGCAGCGCGAAGAAGGAGCGGAAGAACACCATCTCACCGGCGGGGATGGTCGCCGTCGCCTTGAGCAGCGTCGCCATCACCACGAAGGCGCAGACGGAGAGCACCTTGAGGGCAATGCCGCGCAGGGGCTGGGTTCTGGTGGGGGTCATAGATAGCGCGCTGTCCAGGGAGCTGCCGACACCCCCACCCTTGATCCCTCCCCACAAGGGGGAGGGAGACGATGAACATCGGCGTCTCGGCTCCTACGCCTCCCTCCCCTCGATGGGGAGGGATAGAGGGTGGGGTGGAGTCAGGGACACCGCCTACGGGTGGGGCGCGGAGCACCATCCCGCCTCAGCGGGCGGACTGTTCCAGCTTTTCCTTGGCGATGCGGGCGGTGGCGAAGGCCTTGTGTTCGGGGCCGACGGCGCTGCCGGTCTTGACCACCTTGCCGTCGGCATCGTGGATTTCCCAGTGCCAGTTGGCGTTGGCACCCATGCCGCCGGTCCGGCGGAGCTTGATCTGGTAGTTCGCGGAGTCTGTCATGAGGGCCCTTATGCCGCAGGGGTG
>JAEYXQ010000082.1 GCA_023431205.1 Pseudomonadota bacterium
CCCCCCCCCCCCCCCCCCCCCCCCCCCCCCCCCCTGTATGGGTCGCCGATCTCGCAAACAACCGCGCTACATTGCACGGTCCTGATGGGCTGGTTATCCGAGAATTGGACTTTGACAAACTCGGATACGCCGGCCCCGACCCGCTAGAGCTAGATCAGGCGGGGAACCTTATTTATACCGTTGGCTATGAGCACGCGATCTACGTTGTCAGCCCAATGGGTGAACTACTTAAGAAGTTTGGCGGCGAAGAAGGAGCGGAAGGCAAGTTCGCTCTTCCTAGCGGTGCTTCGGTATTTGGAGATACGGTTGTTGTTACAGATTCCGGCAGCGGCCAAGTCCAATTGCTGACCCTACGATATTGATATCCGCTTACCTCGTATAAGCGCGCCTATCCATATGGGAGGCGCTGCCGCCCTAGAACGAAATAGGCGTCCGCTTTCAGGATGCAGCGAGGCAGCATTCAACGACCGAGATGGGGTCGGAAGCGGGCATTTGGCTTACCCCCAACACCAAAAAGCCCGCCGGTTTCCCGGCGGGCTCTCTTGCATGAACTTGGCGCAAAACCTTCAGCTTTCGCGGTAGTGCTGGATCCATGTGGTGCGCAATCCGGCGAGGCCGTGCTTGTCGATGGCGGCCTGCCAGTTGAGGAATTCATCGACGCTGAGGGTATAGCGTTCGCACGCTTCCTCGAGGCTGAGCAGCCCGCCGCGAACGGCGGCCACCACTTCGGCCTTGCGGCGGATGACCCAGCGGCGGGTGTTCGCGGGTGGAAGATCGGCAATCGTCAACGGACTGCCGTCCGGCCCGATAACGTACTTAACGCGTGGACGCATTTGTACGGTCATTTTACTCTCTACTCAACCTGACCATATGCAGAGAAGAGTACGGGAGCGGGCTTAAAATTCGGCTAAGGGGTTGCTTACAACCCGTTAAGAAAAGCCATGGAATTCAAGGAATTGATTTAAACTGTACCGGCCCGGGCCAGTTGTGCCCCCGGGCCACGCCGAGCCGTACGGAGGCCGTCAGGCCTCCTCGTCGTCATCCTCGTCGCCGTCCGGCGGCGGCGGGCTGGCAGCTTCGGGCACCCGCACATCGGTGACGTCGGTGATCGCGACCTTGGAGCGCCCGACCTGCAGCACCGGCACGCTGCCGGTGAAGTCGACGCCGGTGACGATGCCCACCGACGATGTGCTCACTTCCACCGGCTTGCCAGCGAGGTTGGTGCCGGCGATCTCGATGGTGTAGATGCCGTTGGGCTGCATGTTGCCGTCGCTGCCCATGCCGTCCCAGCGGAACGTGCCCGGCCCGGAATTGAGCGAGCCCATTTCCGTATAAACCACCTGCCCCTGCGCATTCTTGATGGTCACCGCCGCATTGGCGACGTTGGAGGCGGCGTTGTAGCTCCAGAACACGGCCTTGTCGTCGGTCAGTTCGCCGGTCTTGCCCGAGGCCGTCACCTGCTTGCCGATATAGCTCACCGCATCCGACTTGGCGGTGTTCTGGCTCGACAGCATCAGCGTTTCGAGGAACTGGTTGGTCTTGAGCTGCTGCTCCACGCCGGTGAACTGCACCAGCTGCGCGGTGAACTGGTTGGTGTCGAGCGGATCGAGCGGGTTCTGGTTCTTGAGCTGGGTGGTCAGGATCGACAGGAAGGTGTCGAAATTGCCCGCTATGGTGCGCCGCGAGGTATCGAGACCCGAAGTGCCGGAAGTGCCGGAAGTGCCGGAAACGCCGTTGACGGCCATGGTTCAGTTCCTCACGCGATGATGTTGACGCCGCTGGCCGTCAGGCTGCCGCGGTAGAGGTTGACGGTGGGCGCCGGGGGCTCCTCGGTCGCATCGGTTGCGGCGCCGCCAAAGCCGCCCTTGCCCTGCCCCTGCCCGTCCTGGCCGTGGTTGCCCTGGCCGGCGAAGGGGTTCTGCTTGAGCGAGAATTCGAGGTTGGTCTTCTGCCCGTCGAGGCCGGCCTGCTGCAGCGCCCGTTCCAGCCCGCGCTGGTCGCGCTGCATCAGGTCGAGGGTTTCGGCCTTTTCCACCGTCAGGCGGGCCGTCACCTGGCCGCTGCGGTCGATGTCGAGCCGCACGTCGATCTTGCCCAGTTCGGCCGGATCGAGCCGGATCTGGAAGCGGGTGTTGCCGTCGGTGACCTGCCGCACGATCTCGAAGGCAAGCTGCGGCAGGTTCAGCTGCTGCTGGCTGGTCTGGTAGCCCGCCTGGACCACGCGCGGCTGCAGGGCCGGATCGATCCGCAGGCTGGTGTCGGGTGCCCCGGCAACCGCGGTCGGGGTCGCGGGCTCCGCCGCAGGCGCGGCGGGCGGCCGCGGGGCCGGTTCGGCAGCACGCACCGGACGCTCCGGAACAGGCTCCGGCCGATCGTCGGCGGACTGGACCTTTGCCTCCGCCACCGGTGCCGGCTGCGCCGCGGCCGGTTTTTCGGAATCCGTCGCGGGCTTGCCGGCCAGCACCGGCTCGCTGAGTTTCAACACCGGCGCGGCCAGTTCGGGTTCATCCGGAACCACCTCGGCGGCAGCGGCGCTCTTGAGCAGGCGCTCGATGGCCTGGCGAAGCTCGTCGCTGGCGGCAACCCCGTTCTGCAGCGCTTCGGGCAGGTCGGCATCGGCCCCGCTGAGGGCATTGGCAAGCGCCTCGAGGCGGACGCCGAGCTTGCGTGCGGCCTCCATGGCGGCGGCATCCTGCTGCGTCGCTGCCTGTTCGGCCATCTCCTGGCCGAGCGGCAACAGCGCCGCCGCCAGTTGCTGGAAGAGACCGTGGCCCGCCGGGCCATCGGCGTCACCGGGATTGGCGGGAGCATCGAGGTCAAGGCCCAGGGCCTCGCCGAGCCTGGCGAGCAGGCCGTCGATCTGTTCGATCAGTTCGGGGTCGATCGGCTCGCCGGCATCGAGTGCCGATTTCAGGGCGGTGAGGCTGTCGACAAGTTCGGTCAGGTCCGCGCCGATGGCGATCGGCTCCGCCTGGGCGGGCGCCGCGATCACCGCCGCAACCGCGTCGCCGGTTTCCGGCTCGTTGTCCTCGGCACCATCCCCGGGCTCGCCAAACCCGAGCGCGAGCTTGACGAGGTTTGCGAGATCCGTGGGCAGGCCACCGCCACTGCGGGTGGCCGAACTCGTGGTGCCGATCGCCGGCTCCTTGCCGTCGAGCAAGGCCGCAAAACCGCCCAGGGCGTCGGTTGCGGGATCGCTGGCGCCGAAGGCGCGGGCGGTGCCGGTTGCGGCGGGAGTGACGGTAAGCGCGGATGCCACGGCAGCGGCCTCACAGAACAGATGAATCCACCCGCTTCGATGCAAGCACGGTGCCAAGCGGGAAAAGTGATACAGGCGCTACACTTAGCTCGGACCCGAACCCTCCGCCCCCTGCCCCTGCCCGGCAAAAGCTGCCGCCTCCCGGGCAGTTTCGTTGCGGCGGGGCGGCAAAACCGCTATGAGCGACGCTTGTCCGCTGGCCCTTGACCCCAACCGGATGGAATTTGGTGATGCTGAACTCGCTTGATCTGCCCAAGCGCCCCGAGGACACGCGCGTTGTTGTCGCCATGTCCGGGGGCGTCGACTCCTCCGTCGTCGCCGGCCTGCTTGCCCGCCAGGGCTATGAGGTAGTCGGCGTGACCCTGCAGCTTTACGATCATGGCGAGGCGGTACACCGCAAGGGCGCTTGTTGCGCCGGCCAGGACATCCACGATGCCCGCCGCGTCGCGGCCGCCCTCGGCATTCCGCACTATGTGCTCGACTATGAGCAGCGTTTTCGCAACGCGGTGATCGAGCCCTTCGCCAATGCCTACCAGCAGGGCGAAACGCCGGTGCCGTGCATTGCCTGCAACCAGAGCGTCAAGTTCGTCGACCTGATGGCGGTGGCGCAGGACCTCGGCGCCGATGCGCTGGCGACGGGGCACTATGTGCAGTCGCGGCTCGGGCCCGACGGGCGGCGCCAGCTGCTGCGGCCGGTCGACGGGGACCGCGACCAGACCTATTTCCTGTTCGCCACCACACGCGAGCAGCTCGACTACCTGCGCTTCCCGCTCGGTGGCATGTCGAAGCCGGAAGTGCGTGCGCTGGCGCGCGAGATGGGGCTCGAGATCGCCGACAAGCACGACTCGCAGGACATCTGCTTCGTGCCGCAGGGCAAGTACACCGACATCATCCGCAAGATGCACCCCGAGGCCGTCGCCGAGGGCGAGATCGTGCACATGGACGGCCGGGTGCTGGGCAAGCACGACGGTATCGTCAACTACACCATCGGTCAGCGAAAGGGCCTCGGCATTGCCGCCGGCGAGGCGCTTTACGTGGTCAAGCTCGACCACCGCACCGGTCGCGTCATTGTCGGGCCGCGCGAAGCGCTGAAGACCCACACGGTGCGGCTGCGCAACGTCAATTGGCTCGGTGCGGTGCCTCTCGCCGAGGCTGCCGCCGGCAATGGCGCGCCGGTTGAAGTGAAGGTCCGCTCCACCCGCGGACCGCAGCCGGCGGTGATCCAGATGGTGGACGGCGCGGTGATGGTGACGCTGGTCACCGGCGAATACGGCATCTCGCCCGGCCAGGCCTGCGTGTTCTATGCCGACGACAGCGACACCAGCGAAGTGCTCGGCGGCGGCTTCATCGCCGAAGCCGTACCGCAGTCGCTGGTGGCCTGAGCAGAGCTGCAGACGCGGAGTTTCCGTAGACCTCATCCTGAGCCTGTCGAAGGACGAGGTCGCGGGCACCGCAGCCTCAGCGGCCGCGACCTCGTGGTTCGACAAGCTCACCATGAGGTCTATGGGGAACCCTCACCATGAGGTCTATGGGGGGAACCGTCACCATGAGGTCTTGGAGATTCGGGGTGGCGCTACTGCGCCGGGGTCTCCGCGGCAGCCTTGGCCTCCGCATTGGCTTCCTTGAGTTGCTGGTAGCCATTGATGCTGCCCAACGCCGTCGAGATGGCGATCAGCACCAGCACCGCACCCAGGACCAGCAACAGGATGCGGCCACGGTTGAGCTTGAAGGGGCTATCGGTGGGCTTGTCCTCGGACACGGCAAAAATTCCTGCGTAAAGGGCCAAAGGCCTGCTCGGGCATCGGCGTCTTAGCACTACAATGCCGCTCACAGTAAGGCGCGAGTTGACCCGAAGGTGACTGCCGAGACCGCCGCTTCCACGATCGACCCGCCGGCGCCCGCACTGGACGCGCTGGCGGTGCGTGCCCGCAATGGCGACCCCGAAGCCTTCGCTGAACTGGTGGAACGGCACTACGACAGCATCTACCGCACGGCCTGGCGCTGGTGCGGCAGTCCGAGCGATGCCGAGGACGTGGCGCAGGAGGTCTGCATCAAGCTTGGCGCCGCCATTGCCGGCTTTGACGGGCGCAGCGCCTTTTCGAGCTGGCTCTACCGCATCACGCTCAATGCCGTGCGCGACATGCAGCGGGCCCGCTCCCGCCGCAGCCGGCACGTCGATGCTTATGCCGAGGTGGCGCCGTCGGAACAGCCGGCCGACCAGGAGGCCTCCGCCACCGGCCGGCAATTATGGGCGGCGGTGCGGCAATTGCCGGAGCAGCAGCGCGACGCCGTGCTGCTCGTTTACGCCGAAGAACTCAGCCACGCCGATGCCGCCCAGGTGATGGGCATCAAGGAGGCGACCGTTTCCTACCATGTGCATGCGGCGCGCAAGACTTTGAGGGGGCTCCTATGAGCACCGGACATCCCGACGATCCGCTTCGCCAACTGGCCGGGTCCGAACCGCCGCCGCCGCGCCCCGATGCCCGTGCCGCCGCCCTTGCTGCCGCCCGCGCCGCCTTCGAGGCCGAGCAGGCAAAGAAATCTGCACCCGCAACCAAAGGTGCCGGCCGACGCCGCCGTCTCACGTCCATCGTTTCGTCCTTCAGAGGGATTTCGATCATGGACATGCGTATTCCGGTCGGCACCGCCGCCATTGCCCTATTGGTCCTGCCGCTCGGCTGGCAGCTCTATTCCAGCACCGCGCTCAGCCCCGCCGAGGGGGTCGTCGCGCCGCAGCCGGTGCGCGAAGAGGTAGCGCAGGCCCCGGCCCAGCCCCAGCCGTCGCCCGCAAAAGTGCAGCCGCGGGCCCCCGAGCCGGCGGCCGATGCCGCAACCAGCACGGCGGAGATCGATGACGCCGCGCCGCCGCCGCCACCGGTGCTGATGGAAAGCGAAATGGCGCCGCAGAGCATGACTGCGGCAATGCCCGCGCCGTCCAGTCCGCCGCTGGTTGGCATGGGTCGGAGCGCCGACCTCATGGCCCCGGCTGAGCCGGCCGGCGACAGCTTCACCAGCTTCGACGAGCAGCGGCCCAAGGTCGTTGCGGAAGAGCCGGTCTCGACCTTTTCCGTCGACGTCGACACGGCCAGCTATTCCTATGTCCGCCGCATGCTCGAGGACGGCACCGTGCCTGAACCCGACGCGGTGCGGGTGGAAGAGCTGATCAACTACTTCCCCTATGACTACCCGGCCCCCGAAAACGCCGAGGTACCGTTCCGCCCGTCGCTGGCGGTCTACTCCACGCCATGGAACCCGGCGACGCAACTGATCCATATCGGCATCAAGGGCTACGAACCCCCGGCTACGGAGGACAGCCCCAGCAATCTGGTCTTCCTGATCGACACGTCCGGCTCGATGGACGAGGCCGACAAGCTGCCCCTGCTCAAGCGCGCCTTCTCGCTCCTGGTCGAACAGCTCTCGGGCAACGACACCATCTCGATCGTGGCCTATGCCGGCTCCGCCGGGGTGGTGCTCGAGCCGACGCGGGCAACGGAGAAGGCAACGATCCTTGCCGCTCTCGACGGATTGTGGGCCGGCGGCTCCACCGCCGGCGCCGAAGGCATCGAGCTCGCTTACCGGCTGGCCGAGGACAATATGGTGCAGGGCGGCGTCAACCGGGTCATCCTCGCCACCGATGGCGACTTCAATGTCGGCATCGAGGATCCCGACGAGCTCGAGCGCTTCATCGCAGCCCGCCGCGATCGGGTGAGCCTGTCGGTGCTCGGCTTCGGGCAGGGCAATCTCGGCGACGACACCATGCAGGCGCTGGCCCAGAACGGCAACGGCAATGCCAGCTACATCTCGAGCTTCAGCGAGGCCCGCAAGGTGCTGGTGGAAGAGATCGGCGGTACGCTGCAGACCATCGCCCAGGACGTGAAGATCCAGGTGGAGTTCAACCCCGCCGTGATCTCCGAGTACCGGCTGATCGGCTACGAGACCCGTGCCCTCAACCGGGAGGACTTCAACAACGACAAGGTGGATGCCGGCGACATCGGCGCTGGCCATACGGTCACGGCGATCTACGAGATCACCCCCGTCGGCTCGGACGCTGCCCTTGTCGACCCGCTCCGCTACGGCACCGGAGCAACACCGGTTGCCGCGGCAAGCGACGAGATCGCCTTCCTCCGCATCCGCTACAAGCAGCCGGGCGAAACCACCAGCAGGCTGATCGAGCACCCGATCACGCAGGATCTCGTTGCAGCCGATGTGGATGACGTCAGCGAAGACGTCCGCTTCGCCGCCGCCGTCGCCGCCTTCGGCCAGAAGCTGCGGGGCAGCATCCATGCCGGCATGAGCTGGGACGCCATCGTCGACCTGGCCCTGGGCGCCCGCGGCGAGGACCAGGGCGGCTATCGCAACGAGTTCGTGTCTCTTGCCAAAACCGCCGCGCTGCTGAAGCCCGACACGCACACCGACCCGTGTCAGTCCTCCAGCGAGGGGTGTGAGTAGCACCCCTCATCCGCCCTTCGGGCACCTTCTCCCGCAAGGGGAGAAGGGAGCATCGGGGGTGCCGCCATCGCGGAGCCTCCCCTCTCCCCTCGGGGGCGTGCTGCAAGCACCGAGCCTCCCCTCTCCTTGCTGAGCGTGCCGCAACCACGGAGCCTCCCCTCTCCCATTGCGGGAGAGGGTGGATCGGGCGCAGCCCGAGACGGGTGAGGGGTGTGGCAGGAGTGGAGGCTACGGCGTCTCCGCCCCCATCCATTTCGCTCCCGCCGGTCGCTCCTTCAGCCGCCTGCAATAAGCCGACAGCGCCGGAAAATCCGGCTTCTCGTCGGGCATTGCAGACCAGCGATGGAGCGACAGCCCGAGAGCAATGTCGGCGATCGAGAACGCCTCGTCGGCGAACTCCCGGTTGGCCATATGCTGCTCGAGGATCTGCATCTTTGCCGCCCAGCGATCGATCGACTCCCGCACTTTGGCGGGATCGTCATATCCCGGCGTGTTGCGCAGCCGCGCATTGACCGCATAGCCCCAGGTGGGGTTGAGCTCGGTCGCCTGCCACACCAGCCACTGCAGCGCCAATCCGCGCCGGGCGTGATCCGTCGGCAGCAGCAGCCCGGACCCGTAGCGGTCGGCGATGTAGATCAGGATGGCGGTGCTCTCCCACAGCGTCACCTCTCCATCGCGGATCACCGGCACCTGTCCGTTGGGGTTGAGGGCTAAAAACTCCGGCACCTTGGGATCGCGCAACGGCAGGCCCCAGTCCTCCCGTTCATAGGGCAGCCCCAGTTCGTCCAAGGCCCACAGAACCTTGCGCACATTGATCGAGGTCACCCGCCCGAGAACCTTCATCCTTCGTTCACCTCTGTTCATTTTTGCGGCCGAAACGGTGGCTCTATGCGGCACTTTCTGCCCGGATTTTGCAAAGCGCAACGGTCGGTTAAGAGCTTGTTTACCATCCACTAGGTAATTCTTGCCCACCAGCAGAGCCCCGCTTCGGGGCGGTGAAGTGGGACGGGGCGTGGACAGTTTTACCCAGTTGATCAACCGCATAGGCCTGCCGCGGCTTGCTGCCATGGCAACGGTGGCGGTGCTGATGCTGGGCTTCTTCGCCTTTCTGATCCTGCGCGCCCAGACCCCGACCCTCTCCCCGCTCTATACCGGCCTAAGCCTCGAGGATTCTTCGGCAATCCTGACCGAGCTGCAGACCCTCAACATCCCCTATGAGCTCCGCGGCGAGGGCGACACCATCCTGGTGCCGCGCGACCAGATCACCACCCTGCGCATGAGCCTGGCCGGCGAAGGCCTGCCGACGCGCGGCCAGGTCGGCTACGAGATCTTTGACCAGCAGTCGACCCTCGGCGCCACCAGCTTCGTCCAGAACGTCAACAATATCCGTGCCCTGGAAGGGGAGCTGGCTCGCACAATCACCTCGCTGAACCGCATCAAGGCGGCGCGCGTCCACCTCGTCCTGCCCGAGCGCGAACTGTTCCGCCGCGAGCGCAAGGATCCCTCCGCCTCGATCGTCCTGTCGGTCCGTGGCGAGCTCTCGGCCGGCGAGATTCGGGCCATCCAGCACATGGTGTCCTCCGCCATCGAGGGTCTCTCCCCTGCGCGCGTCGCCATTGTCGATGACCGCGGCAACCTGCTTGCCGCCGGCACCGGCGACGACAACGCCGGCCTCCTCGCCGGGGAAGCCGACGAGCGGACCCTGGGCTACGAGAACCGCCTCCGCACCCGGCTCGAAGACATGCTGGCCAATGTGGTCGGGGCCGGTCGCGCCCGCGTGGAAGTTGCCGCCGAACTCGATTTCAACCGCTCCACCACCACGTCGGAGAAGTTCGATCCCGAGTCGCAGGTGGTGCGCTCGACCCAGACGCGTGAAAGCGAGAACCTGTCGGCCGGCGCCAACGGCCAGGTGACGGTTGCCAACGAACTGCCCGGGGCCAGCCAGAATGCTGCCGCCGGCCCGTCCGAGCAGGGCACGTCGAGCGAGGAAGTCGTCAACTACGAGATCAACAAGACCACCGAAACCGCGGTGACCGAGGCCGGTGCGCTGAAGCGCCTGTCGGTGGCGGTCGTGGTCGACGGCAGCTACGTGACCGACGGGGGTGGCAACACCACCTACACACCGCGCTCGGCCGACGAGATCACGCAGATCTTGACGCTGGTCCGCTCCGCCGTCGGCTATGACGCCGCCCGCGGCGACACGGTGGAAGTGGTGAACATGCAGTTCGCCGAGCGGCCGGAACTCGCCCCGCCGGGCACCGACTCCAGCGCCGGCCTGCTCGACTTCACCCGCGACGACCTGATGAACGGCGCCGAGATGGCCGTCACCCTGCTGATCGCTCTGGCTCTGATCCTGTTCGTGATGCGGCCGCTGCTCAAGAAGGTGCTGACGCCCGAACCGGCGCCGCTGGCCCTGCCGACCGCCGCCGAGTTGAGCCACCACGGCGTCCTCGCTCCCAATGGCGAGGTGGTCCCCGAGATCGTCGAGGAACCCAAGGACAAGACCCCCGCCTGGGTCGCCAACGCCAAGTCCATGGGCGAAACCCAGCTGCAGACGCTCAAGACCGTCGGCACGCTGGTCGAAGAAAACCCAAAGCAGGCCGCGCTGATCGTGCGCGACTGGCTCTCTAGCGCTGCGTAGTCCCTATGGCCCTTGTTTCTCAATCCGCTGAACCCGAATCGCAGGGCCTCGCCGGCAAGCAGCTGACGATCGGCAACGATGCCGCCAATCAACGTGTCCTGAAAGGCGATGAGAAAGCAGCGGCCCTGCTGCTGGCGCTCGGGCCCGACTATGGACGTCCGATCTTCGACGAACTGGACGAACTGGAGATCAAGCAGCTCTCGCGCGCCATGGTGCGCCTTGGCCCGATAACCCAGGAAATGCTCGACGACCTGATGATCGAGTTCGTCACCACCGTTTCCTCCAACGGTTCACTGTCGGGCAATACCGACTCGACCGAACGGCTGCTGCTCAGCTACCTGTCGCAGGATCGCGTGGACGCGATCATGGAGGAAATCCGCGGTCCGGCCGGGCGCAACATGTGGGAGAAGCTCAGCAACGTCCAGGCGGACGTGCTCGCGGCCTATCTCAAGAACGAGTACCCGCAAACGATTGCCGTGGTGTTGTCCAAGATCGCCACCGACCACGCCAGCAAGGTGCTTTCTGTCCTGCCGGAAGAGCTGGCAATGGACGTGGTGCAGCGCATGCTCGGGCTGGATCCGGTGCAGAAGGAAATCCTCGAAAAGATCGAAGC
>JAEYXQ010000130.1 GCA_023431205.1 Pseudomonadota bacterium
AGCACCAGGTGGGTCAGGACGTTCAGCCAGGGACGGTTTTCAACCATGTCAGTAGGCCACCCGCCGCTCGACGAACCGGAATTGCACGAAGACCAGCGCCAGCACGATCACCATCAGGATCACCGACTGGGCCGAGGAGGAGCCGATGTTCAGCCCCAGGAACCCGTCGGCATAGACCTTGTAGACCAGAATGTTGGTGGCCTGGCTTGGTCCGCCCTGGGTGGTGGCATCGATGATGCCGAAGGTGTCGAACATGGCGTAGTTGATGTTGATGATCAGGAGGAAAAACGTCGTCGGCGACAACAGCGGGAACACGATGGTCCAGAAGCGCTTGAACGGACCGGCGCCATCGATGGCCGCCGCTTCGTTCAGCGACTGCGGGATCGACTGCAGGCCGGCGACGAAGAACAGGAAGTTGTAGGATATCTGCTTCCAGGCAGCGGCGATCACGACGAGGATCATGGCGTCGGTGCCGTCCACCCGGTGATTCCAATCGATTCCCATCTGGCGAAGGGCGTAGGCGAGAATGCCGATGGACGGATTGAAGATGAACCACCACAGAATACCGGCAACCACCGGGGCCACGGCATAGGGCCACACCAGCAGGGTGGTGTAGGCGCGCCCCGACCGGATCAACCGGTTGACCGCCACCGCCATCAACAAGGAGAGCCCCATGGACAGCGCCGTGACGCTGACGGCAAAGACCAGCGTGACCTGGAAGGAGTTGAGGTAGTTCGGATCAGCAAAGAGCCGCTGGTAGTTCTGGAACCACACAAAGCTGGTGCGCATGCCGAACGGGTCTTCCCGCTCGAAGCTCGACTTGATGGCCTGGGCCGCGGGCCACAGGAAAAAGACGAAAGTGATGATGAGCTGCGGCGCGACCAGCAGGTACGGCAGTACCTTGTTGGGAAAAGTCGTTCGCTTGGATTGCATGAAGAGCCCCGGCAGGCAGGAAACGGGGGCGCCGAAGCGCCCCCGACGAGGAAGGGTCAGCCGTTGGCTGCTTCGAACTCACGCAGCAAGTCGTTGCCGCGCTGCACCAGCGAGTCGAGAGCCTGCTGGCCGGTTTTTGCACCCGACAGTACCTGCTCGAACTCTTCGTCGATGATGGCGCGAATCTGGGTGTAGTTGCCGAAGCGGAGGCCCTTGGAGTTCTCGTTCGGCTCCACGCGGGTCAGTTGCTTGATGGAGACGTCAGAGCCCGGGTTCTCCTCGTAGTAGCCCTGCTCCTGGCCAAGCTCGTACGCGGCGCTGGTGATCGGCAGGTAGCCGGTGTCCTGGTGCCAGTCGGCCTGGACCTCGGGCTGGCTCAGATAATCGAAAAACGCGGCCACGCCGGGGTACTCCCCGTCGGGACGGCCCTGAAGCACCCAGAGCGTCGCGCCACCGATGATTGAGTTCATCGGCGGATCGATCACGTCGCTGTAGTAGGGAAGAGGTGCAAAGCCGACCTCGAAGTCGGCATTGGCCACCACCGCGGCCCGGCCGGCGGAGGAGTTCATGAAGATCGCGCATTCGCCAGACAGGAATGCCGGCTGGGCGTCTGGGCCACCCTCAGGGCCGCCATAGCGGAACAGGCCTTCATCCTGCCAGCGCTTAAGGTTGTCCCAATGGCGAGCAAGGTGCTCGTTGTTCATGGTGAACTCGGCATCGAGCCCGCCAAAGCCGTTCTCACGCGTGGCATATGGCAGGTTGTGCAGCGCCGAGAAGTTCTCGGTGTGGATCCAGGAAATCCAGGCCGTGGTGAAGGCGCACTCCGAAGCGCCCGATTCCTTGATCTGATTGAAGGCGGCTTCCATCTCCTCCCAGGTTGCCGGCGGCTTGTTCGGGTCGAGCCCGGCTTCCTCAAAAATGTCCTTGTTGTAGTACATGATCGGGGTCGAGGAGTTGAAGGGCAGCGACAGGATGTTGCCCTCGGGGTCCGAATAGTACCCGACCACCGGGGCAATGAAGATCGACGGATCCCAGGCCTTGCCCTGGTCGGTCATCAGCTGGTGGACGGGGTAGACGGCGCCCTGGGCGGCCATCATGGTTCCAGTGCCGACTTCATAGACCTGCACGATCGCGGGCTGCTCATTGGCGCGGAAGGCAGCGATGGCAGCGGTCAGCGTCTCGCCGTAATTGCCCTTGTAGACCGGGACGATCTTGTAGTCGCTCTGGGTGTCATTGAAGCCCTGGGCGATCGCCTCGAGCTTGGCGCCCAGCTCTCCCGACATGGCGTGCCACCAGGCGATTTCGGTCTGGGCGTAGGCTGCGCTCGACATGCCGAGCGTAACGGCAGTCGACAGCAGCAGGGCTAGCTTGTTCATAGTATTCCTCCGGGTGTGGCAGGGATCTTGGTGCCCCCGCTCGTCTCAGTGGTAGCAATGCTTTGTTCGAACGCAAAGCTAAAATGTTCAAGTGAACAGGCGAGCGAGCGAAAGGCTGTGGGGTGAGCGCGCCACGGGAGCCCCCCGACGCGTTCGGACGCTGCATAGGTGCCGCGTGTGAAGCTGATGTGACGCAGCGCGTCGGGGTGAGCCTGGGTCGCGGCAACACCATCAGTGCATCTAAGGGTGCCCGCCGGCGTTGGTCGGCCGGAGGAGTTGCCATGCAAACCGAAACCGCAATCCTGATCTGGATGCCGCCCGGCGAGGTGCCGCATGCACCCGCCTTCGAGGTGGCAAGCGCCAGGAGCTTCCCGTCCATGCGGGACGCACTGATCTCCGCTCGGACGAGCGCAGATCACCAGAGCGATCATCCGTGGATTTCCACTGCCGACGCCGTGTTCACCCCCGAGCAGATCCGAGTTCTGCTTGAAACCATGATCGACGGTGAGGCCGAGTAAACGCCACACCAGCCAACCCTTGCGGCAAGCCGCCCTCACCCACATATTCGGACCATGGCAGCGAAAGACCCAACGACTCGCAACGCGCCGGGGACCTCCATCCGGGCAGGCGTCAGCAACGATGTTGCCGCCTTCGTCCAGCAGGTGGGCGCGGTGGCGCGGCCAAACGCGGCAGAGGACGGGCGCCTCCTCTTCGCGCTGGACGCCACCCTCAGCCGCCAGCCCACCTGGGATCTGGCCTGTTCGCTGCAGGCCGAGATGTTCAAGGCCATTCCCAAGTCCGGTGCCCTGCAGGTGCAACTGCTCTATTTCCGCGGCTTCGGTGAATGCCGGGCCAGCAAATGGGTGCTCAACGGCGACAGCCTGGCGCGGCTCATGAGCGGCATCCAGTGCCAGGGGGGCCGGACGCAGATTTCCAAGGTCTTCGCTCACGCCCGTGCCGAACACGCCAAGCGGCGCATCAATGCCGTGATCTATGTCGGCGATGCCCTCGAAGAGGACGCCGATCTGCTGGCGGAGAAAGCCGGGCAACTCGGGTTGCTCGGCCTGCCCTTGTTCGTCTTCCAGGAGGGACAGGACGCTCAGGTCGAGGCTGCATTCCGCGAGTTCGCCCGGCTCAGCAAAGGGGCCTATGCGCGCTTCGATGCTTCTGCACCGCAGGAACTGGCGGCCTTGCTGAAGGCGGTGGCCGCTTTCGCTGCGGGTGGGCGTGACCTGTTGAAGCTGCAGGGCAGCCATCAGGCCAAGGCGCTGCTGTCGCAGTTGCCGTCATGACCTATGTGCTGCTGGGTGCCCTCGCCCTCCTGGCTGGCTTCGCCCTCTACAATCAGATTCGTAAACTCGACCCGCGCCTGGTGAGACGCAGCCTGCGCTGGCTGGTCGGCGGCCTGGGCGTCGCCCTCGCGGCCTTTCTGCTGCTCGCCCGCCGCTTCGATCTTGCCCTGTTCGCGGGCGCTGCCGGTGTGGCCGTGCTGCGCACCGGCCGTCTGGGGCCGATTTCACTGGACGGGCCGCTTGGCGGGGCGGGCAACATCTCCAAGGTGCGGAGCTATCGCTTTGCCATGGAGCTCGACCACGATACCGGCGCCGTTTCGGGCCGTGTCCTCAACGGCGATTTCGCCGGCATGGACCTGCTCGATCTCGGCGAAGCGGAGATGCGCATCCTCCTTGCCGACGTCGAGGGCGACGCCGACAGCCTCAGCCTGCTCGAGAGCTGGCTCGACACCAACCGCAGCGGCTGGCGCGAATACTTCGCCGAGCAGGACGCCGGGGAGAGCCACGGGCCGACAACCGGTCGCGATCCCCTGGAAGAGGCCTACGCCGTCCTCGGCCTGCAACCCGGCGCCACCGAAGACCAGATCCGCACCGCCCACCGCGACCTGATGAAAGCGGTGCACCCCGACCAGGGCGGCTCAAGCTACCTCGCCGCCAAGATCAACCAGGCGAGAGACCTGCTGCTGCAGAAGGCCAGGTAGGCGCAGCTCTCTCCTTGGGACGAGATTGGTGTCGGGCCGAAGGAAAGGGACTACGGGACCGGAGCCGACCGTGGTGTACCATCCGAAGCCTCGTCGGGCCGATCCCGTTCGGGCTGTTCCACATTCTGCGCCAGGAGTGCGACAACAAGGGTCGCCACCGCGTAGAACACGGTGAGATTGAGGATACCGAACATGGCGTTGGTCAATCCCATCACGAAGTAACCCACCGCAAGAGTAGCGCTGACGACCACGAGCCCCGCACGGCGCGAGGTATTCGGCGCTTTCAATGCTTCGACTAGCGGCGCCAACAGGAACAGCATGTAGGCAGCAAGGCCGAGGATACCCCCGCTGGCAGCAAAGTCGGCAAGATCGTTGTGTAGATGCGGCGCTCCCTCGAATGGAGTGCTGGCGCGGCTTGCCGCTGCTTCGACGAAGGCAAAGGGGCCGTGACCGAAGAGGGGCGAGGCGAGGAATGCGTTGAGGCCCCCTTCGTACATCTGAAGCCGCAGCACCGTCGACTCGTCGGTCGGCAGACCGGTTCGGAACACGTCGGCAACATCGGCAAGCACCCGCTGCACACCGGAGGTTTGTCCAACCCCGGCAAACCAGGCGGCAGGCAGCACGATTGCAAGCACAACCAATCCTACGGCAAGGTTGCGCAGGGAGATCATGCGAACGGCCACGCTGGTGATTAGCGCAGTGCCCCCCATGATGGCGAGAGCGACCACCGCGCCCCGCGTACCAGACAGAAGAACTGCGACAGCCGCCAGCAAGGGGGTGACCACAAAGAGCCAGCGATCCGGGCCACGCCCGAGCAGAGTCGCTATCAGCGCCAGGAACGCAACCGAAAGCGAGAGGTCTGCAAAGTGGATAGGGTTGGCTACCCAAATCCCAACTCTTTGGGTCCCGGTGGTTGCGAATTCCGCGATCGCTATGGCCGCACTACCTGCCACTCCGCAAAGAGCGAGCAGCCCCACCAAGGAGGGCTGCAGGTCCGAACGCTGGGCGGCTGCGATCAGCAGGGTCGTCGCGGCGAGCGGCACAACAAACATCAAGCCGGCCAGCCCCGGTGCACCCGACGCGAGCGCATACGCGAGCCCCAGAAGAACCAGGCCGAGCAGGGACATCCACACTGAGGGTCGTCCTATCACGTGCACGTCAACGCGCCGCAGCAACAAGATCGCCACTGCACCGGCGGCGAGAAACAGTATGTTGCCTGCCTCGGGAGCTACTGGGGCCATGGCAAGCGCGGCCACGAGTGACGCTACGACGATATGGGACCTCAAGGGGGCGACTCCATTGTCCTGGCATGTGGAGCGTGGGTACCCAAATATAGCGAGGAGAGCGAGCCTCTTGTTGGAAGGCACCGGGCTTACGGTCGGGGCAGCCACCGAGAAGCGTCCTGCCACGAGGTGATGATCCGCCGGCGGGCGGCGCGCGATGGACAAGGGTGCCCTCAAGAAAGGACGTACCGTTCACCGTCCCGGAAAACCCATCAATGCACCAGTATAGCCACCGCCGCTACACTCTTGCGCACTTCGGCGTCTTCATTGCAGTGCTATTGCCGGCCGTACGTCTAGTCATAAACAAAGG
>JAEYXQ010000118.1 GCA_023431205.1 Pseudomonadota bacterium
CAAACGCGCATTCTTATGGACGTTCATTCGGGGACCTCGCTGATCGCTGGTTGGCTTCGCAACCCCAGCTTCTCACCGCGCCCCCGAGTGAACAACCTTCATAGCTTCGACACCTAGCCTCCCCCGCAAGCGGGGGAGGGACCGCTCAGCGAGTGGGGCACCATCCAGTGCAAAGCGCCCTCCCCTTCAGGGGGAGGGGCGGGTGGGTGTGCCCTGCCCCCACCCTTTACGTTTACGCCACCAGTCCCTTGGTGAGCTCCAGCGCCTGGCGTTCGAACAGGCGCCGGTAGATGCCGCCGTTGAGGCGGATCAGCTGTTCGTGGTTGCCCTCCTCGACGATGCGGCCCTTGTCGAAGACCAGCAGCCGGTCGAGTGAGCGGACCGTCGACAGCCGGTGCGCGATCACCAGCGTGGTGCGCCCCTGCATCAGCCGCTCCATCGCCTCCTGGATCAGCACCTCGCTCTCGCTGTCGAGGCTCGAGGTGGCTTCGTCGAGGATCAGTATCGGTGCATCCGCCAGGAAGGCCCGCGCGATGGCGACGCGCTGGCGCTCACCGCCCGACAGCTTCACCCCGCGCTCGCCCACCAGCGTCTCGTACTGCTTGGGCAGGCTCAGGATGAAATCATGGGCGTTGGCCTGTTGTGCCGCTTCGATGATCTCGGCGCGGCTGGCTTCCGGGCGCGCATAGGCGATGTTCTCCGCCAGCGTTCGGTGGAACAGGATCGGCTCCTGCTGGACGATGGCGATCTGGCTCCGCAGGCTCGACTGCGGCACCAGGGCGATGTCGGTGCCATCGATTCGGATCTCGCCGTGCTTGACGTCATAGAGGCGCTGGATCAGCTTGACGAAGGTGGTCTTGCCCGAGCCGGAATGCCCCACCAGCCCAACTCGCTCGCCCGGCCGGATCGACACCGAGAAGTCCTGGTAGAGCGGCGTCGGATGGGCGCCGTACTGGAAGGTCACCCGGTCGAACTCGATGCTGCCATCGCGGATGGTGATCGGCTTTGCTCCGGCCTTGTCCTCGACGCCATAGGGCATCCGCTCGAGCGCGACGAGTTCCTCCATGTCGTTGACCGAGCGCTGCAGGTTGCGGATGTGCATGCCGACCTCGCGGAGGTTGCCCTGGAGGGTAAAGAACATCGCCAGCACGAAGGTGATGTCGCCGGCGCTGGCGAGCCCCTGGCTCCACACATACAGCCCTGTGCCGAGGATGCCCGCCTGCATCCCCACCATCATGAAGCCCTGGATGGCGCCGCTCAGGTTGCCCCGGTTCCAGGTCCGGCGGGTTCGCCGGTCCCATTTGCCCAGCACATGGTGCAGCCGGCTTTCCTCGCGCGTTTCGGCGCCAAAGGCCTTGACCACAGAGTTGCAGCTGACCGCATCGGCGAGGGCACCGCCCAGGCGGGTATCCCAGGCATTGGCGAGCGTGGCCGCCGGAGACACGAACCCCATGGAGAGCGTCACAGTCACCCCGACATAGATCAGCGAGCCCAATCCCACCACCGCACCGATCATAGGCCAGAATGCACCAAGGATCACCGTCGCGCCGGCCAGCATGACCACCGACGGCAGCAGCGCGACCAGAAGGGTGTCGTTGAGCTGGTCCAGCGCCCACATGCCGCGGGTGATCTTGCGAACGGTGGATCCAGCGAAGCTGTTGGCGTGCCAGTCTGTCGAGAAGCGCTGCACACGCTCGAAGCCGTTGTTGGCGATGTCGGCCATCATCCGCAGGGTCAGGGAGATGATGTTCCGGAAGGTGAACCACCGCACGAAAATGGCGAAGGCCCCGAGCGCCACGACGATGCCGAAGGCCCCGAAGGCCTCGGAAGCGGCACTGGCTCCGCCGGTGGCAATGGCATCCACAATGCGACCCGAAAACAACGGAACCGTCACCAGGGCCAGCGTGTCGAGAACGACGCAGAAGCACAGCGCTGCGAGGCGACCGGGCTGGCGTGCCCAGTGGCGAAAGGTGAAGCCGAGCACGCTACGATAGGCGTCGGCGCGGAAATCGAACTTCTTGCGAGTCATTGCGGGTGTCCGGCGCCAGGCCGACGGCCGGTCCTTCTGATCTGATCATGGCTAGCGCAGCAGAACCAGAGGCAAAACGGCCGTGTGGCGGGTCGGCTGCTGGATAGAGTTTGGGATTGAACCGCGGGCGGCAGGCCTTGATCGGCGGGCCGCGGGGAGCAGGACGGACCTAGAGTCGCGACTTGCCCGATGGGGAAGCGAACATGGGTGCTGTCACACTGCGCCTCCCTTGCTGGAACGAAAAACGAAAGCGGCGAACGGTTTGTAGCCAAACCGTTCGCCGTTGCCAATGGTCAAGATCATGCGAGGCCGTTGAGTGATGCGCTGGCGCAACACAGGCCGTGGGCGGGCTAGTCCGCGACGAAGAGGTCCCGGGTCGCAAACTGGGCGTAGTTGAGCGCGACGGCGAACACGGCAAGGATCGCGATCACGGCGGCAAGGATGATGGTGAGGCTCATG
This sequence comes from Pseudomonadota bacterium, assembly GCA_023431205.1. Lineage (GTDB taxonomy): Bacteria > Pseudomonadota > Alphaproteobacteria > Rhizobiales > Devosiaceae > Devosia. The sequence goes on from JAEYXQ010000118.1 coordinate 2,489, forward strand.
GCAGGCTCCCGGTGTTGATGCCCGGTTTATGCGCCCTGCCCGATCGCGCCGCCTTGACCGAAATCAACTCGCAATTGCGGTGGCGCGGCGCAGTTGTGGTCGATAGGCTCGCGCCTCGAATTCCAACCAAGAGGCAAGACGCCCGATGACTTCTCCCATCGATCCCGACAAGCTCGACAAGCTCGGCCAGGTCGCCATCAAGGTCGGCCTGCAGCTCGCCGAAGGCCAGGACCTCATCATCACCGCGCCGATGACGGCTGCGCCGCTGGTCCGCCGCATCACCGAGCACGCCTACAAGGCCGGGGCGGGGCTGGTCACCACCATCTATTCGGACGAGGAAGCCACCCTCGCCCGCTACAAATACGCCAACGACGGGAGCTTCGACCGCTCCGCCGGCTGGCTCTATGCCGGCATGGCCGAGGCCTTCCGCAGCAATGCGGCGCGGCTCGCCATCTCGGGCGACAACCCGATGATGCTGGCCGGCCAAGACCCCGAGAAGGTGTCGCGGGCGATGCGCGCCAACTCCTCCGCCTACCGTCCGGCGCTGGAGCTGATCACCGGCTTCGACATCAACTGGAACATCGTCTCCTACCCCACCCCAGCCTGGGCCAAGCTGGTGTTCCCCGACGATCCCGAAGACGTTGCGGTCGGCAAGCTGGCGGATGCGATCTTCAGGGCCTCGCGCGTCGACAATGACGATCCGATCGGCGCCTGGAAGGCGCACAACGCCAACCTCAAGGCCCGCTGGAGCTGGCTCAACGGCAAGCGCTTCTCGGCGCTGAAATATTCCGGTCCCGGCACCGATCTCACCATCGGCCTCGCCGACGGCCACCGCTGGAAGGGTGGCGCCTCGGAAGCCAAGAACGGGGTCACCTGCAACCCCAACATCCCGACCGAGGAGGTGTTCACCACCCCGCACCGGCTGCGGGCCGAGGGCTATGTCTCGGGCACCAAGCCGCTGTCGCACAACGGCTCGCTGATCGAGGACATGCATGCGCGCTTCGAAGGCGGCCGGCTGGTCGAGTTCAAGGCATCCAGGAACCAGGACCTGTTCAACAAGGTGCTGGACACCGACGAGGGCGCCCGGCACCTCGGCGAAGTGGCGCTGGTGCCCCACTCCTCCCCGATCTCGGCCTCCGGCATCCTGTTCTACAACACGCTCTATGACGAGAACGCCAGCTGCCACATCGCCATGGGCCAGTGCTATGCCGACTGCTTCGAGGGCGGCAAGGAACTGACCCCCGAGCAGATCTACGCCCAGGGCGGCAACAAGAGCCTCATCCACATCGACTGGATGATCGGCTCGGACAAGATCGACATCGACGGCGTCAATGCCGATGGATCGACCGAACCGGTGATGCGCGGCGGCGAGTGGGCGAACGCGCTCTAAGACGGCGAGCAGGGCTGAGGGGCGGCGTGCCCTTCAGCCTTTTCGTGCACCGCGTGGTGAACCTGTCGAACCAAGACGTGGCGGCCGCCGGCCCCTCATCCGCCCTTCGGGCACCTTCTCCCGCAAGGGGAGAAGGAGGGCACCGGGCCAGCGGGAATAGCCCCGGCGGTCAAATCATCACGCCGCCATCCACCAGCACCGGCTGTCCGGTGATGAAGCGGGATTCGTCGGAAAGCAGCATCACCACCAGCGGGGCGATATCGTCGACGGTGGCAAGTCGCCCCATGGGCTGGCGGGCAATGAAGTCCTTCTCGGCCTGCACCGGATCGGGCGCAGCGGCGATGCGGGCCCGCAGCGAGGGGGTGTCGACGGTGCCGGGGCAGACGCAGTTGCAGCGGATGCCGCGCGTCACATAGTCCGCCGCCATCGCCTTGGTGAAGCCGATCACCGCCGCCTTGGTGGAGCCATAGAGCAGCCGGTTGGGAAAGCCTTTGATGGAGCCGGCCATCGAGGCCATGTTGAGAATGACGCTGCCGCCATTGTGCGGCACCCGCTCCAGCAGGCCCGGCAGCAGGGCCTTGGTCACCCGATACATCGACTTGACGTTGAGGTCGAAGCTGAAATCCCAGTCGTCCTCGCTGGTGGCGAGGATATCGCCACTATGGACGAAGCCGGCGCAGTTGAAAATGCCGTCGAACGGCGCCTGAGCGGCGGCAAAGGCGTTCACGGACTCGCTGCTGCGCACGTCGAGCACGGCGGTCTCGATCCCCGGGACCTCGTCCGGCAGCGTTGTCAGCAAGTCCGCGTTGATGTCGGTTGCGACCACCTGGGCGCCTTCGCGCACACAGGCAATCGCGCTGGCGCGTCCCATGCCCTGACCCGCAGCCGAAATGAAGATGCGCTTGCCGGCAAGCCGCATGGCGGTCGATCTCCTTCCCTCGCGCGGGTCGTTGCCGCGCCCCCAGACCATCGGTGAGTTCACCGGTGATGTCTGCGGACATGACTAACATGTCAGTATGCAGCCGGGCTAGAGGGCAGGATTTGGCGACGCTCTGAAGCTCGGGAAGTTCTTTCACCCTTGAAAGACGCGGGCCGAGAGGTTTCCAATCGCCACCCGGAGGCACGATGCGCATTCTCGACACCCATCTCCACCTGATCTACCCCGACCGCTTCAGCTATCCCTGGATCGGGCCCGGCCATCCGCTCGCTCGCGAATGGAGCCACCAGAGCTATTTCGCCGAAGCCGTGCCGCTCGGGATCGAGTCCGCGCTCCACATGGAAGTGGATGTTGCCGAGGCCGACATGGAGGCCGAGACCGCCTTCGTGCTGGAACTGCCGCGCCTGGTCGGCGCCATCGCCGCCTGCCGTCCGGAACACGAAGGCTTCGCGGCACATGTCGAGCGGCTGAGCACCGAGCCGCGGGTCCGTGGCGTACGCCGCATCCTCCACGAGTCGCCGAATGCGCTAAGCCAGACCGCGCTGTTCGCCGAGAACCTGCGGCGGCTGCCCGCCTATGACCTCAGCTTCGACCTTTGCCTGCGGGCCGACCAGTTGCGCCCGATCGGCCTGCCGCTGGTCGATGCCGCGCCCGAACTGCAGTTCATCCTCGACCATTGCGGCAATCCCGACATTGCCGGCAACGGCCTCGATCCGTGGCGCGCCGACACCGCAGCTTTGGCGGAACGGCCCAATGTCGCGGTCAAGATTTCCGGCATTGCCACCAATGCGCGGGCCGGCTGGCACCTCGATGATCTCCGTCCCTATGTGGAGCACCTGATCGAGGTGTTCGGCTGGGACCGGGTGGTGTGGGGCTCGGACCATCCGGTGCTGACCCGCAACGGCTCGCTGACCCTCTGGGTGGAAGCGACGCGGCAGATCGTTGGCGGCGCCAGCGCCGACGAGCAGGCGCGGCTGTTCCACCGCAATGCCGAACGCCTCTATCGCCTGGGTTGAAAGCCCGGCAGGGGCGTGGAAGTCTTGGCCCCACAAGGGAGACTCGCTATGGCCGCCATCACCGCCGACCGCATTGCCGTATCCACCTGGTCGCTGCACCGGCTGCTGGGGACCACCTATCCGCACGACCTCACCCGCTTCGAGGTCGGGCCGGAACACCAGACCTATGGCGAGGGTGAGGAGTCGCTGCTGGGGCTCCCGTCGGTTCTCGCCAACCACGGCTACCACCGACTCGAGATCGTCTCGTTCCACCTGCGCAGCCTCGATCCGGTCTATCTCGGCGAGTTGCGCGACCAGTTGAAGGTCGCCAATGTCCGGCTGCAGACGCTCTTGATCGATGCCGGCGACGTCACCCATCCCGAGCACGGCGCCCGCGACGAGCGCTGGATCGCCCGCTGGATCGAGATCGCCAACGAGCTTGGCGCCGAGCACGCCCGCATCGTTGCCGGATTGCAGGCGCCCACCCCGGAGGCGCTCGACCGCTCGGCTGCGGCCCTGCGGCGGCTGGCGGACGGCAATGCCGGCTCGCCGGTGCGGCTGGTGACGGAAAACTGGCATAGCCTGCTGTCCGGTCCCGAGCAGGTGCACGCCCTGCTGGATCGCCTGGATGGGCGGGTTGGACTGCTCGCCGATTACGGCAACTGGAAGGGTCCGAACAAGTACCAGGACCTCGCCTCGATCTTCGCGCGCGCCGAGCTCTGCCACGCCAAGGCCAACTTCATCGACGGCGACCTCGACGAGGCAGACTACTCCGCCTGTGTCGCCGCAGCGGAAGGCGCCGGTTACCGCGGGCCCTATACGCTGATCTTCGACAGCGAGGTTCCGGCCGAATGGGCTGGCCTGCGCACAGAACGCGATTTTTTGTTGCGCGAGCGCGCGGCCAGCTAGGCTGTTATTAACGTTGGGTGGCGCATGGTTAGCGCCATGTCCGCGCCGTCGAACAATGTTCCGACCGTTGTGTCCGGGCCCTTCCGCTTGGAAGGGCACAACGCACTTTTGGCCCGCATCGTCGAGACGGCAGCAATCGGTACGGCGCTCTATGATCTCGAGGGCCGGCCGGTCTATGCCAACCGCGCCTTTGCCGACCTTCTGGGCTACCTGCCCGACGCGGTGCTGCCCTCGCTTTCCGACCTTCTCCATGACGACGAGGCAACAGCAGGACGGTTGCAGCTCGAACGGCTGCGGCGGGGCGAAACCAGCGACTACCGTGCCGAGCATCGCGTGCGCCATGCCGATGGCAGCCCGCTCTGGGTGAGCCTCGTCGCCACCGCACTGACCGACAAGGCCGACGGCGCTCCGGAATATGTGGTGCTGCAGGCGTCGAGCATCGAGCGGCAGAAGAAAGCCGAGGAGGCGCTGGCCTATTCGGAAAGCCGGTGGAACTTCGCACTGGAAAGCGCCCGCCAGGGAGTGTGGGATCACGACATCCGCACCGACAGCATGTTCTATTCGCGCATGTGGCGGATCATGCGGGGGCTGCCGCCCGACCTGCCGGTGCCGGAGGAACACCAGAAAGCCTGGCTGAGCCGCATCCACCCCGACGATATCGCCCATGTGCTTGCCAATATCGACAAGCAGGACCAGGGCGACAGCGATTTCGATGCGTTGGAATATCGCGAGCGTCGCCCCGACGGCAGCTTTGTGTGGATCTTGTCGCGCGGCAAGCCGGTGGAGTGGGACGAGCACGGCAGGCCGGTGCGCACCATCGGCACCGACACCGACATCACCCGCATCAAGATCATCGAGCAGGAACTCGCCGCCGAAAAGGAACGGCTGCGGCTGACCCTTGAATCCATCGCCGACGGAATGATCTCCGCCGACGCGGATGGCAGGGTGACCTTCATGAACCCCGCCGCCGAGCAACTGACCGGCTTCACCTCGGCCGAGGCCATCGGCCGGCCGACCCACGAGATCTTTGCCGTGCGCGACGCGACCACTGGCAAGGCCTGTGCCTGCCCGGTGCTGCAGTGTCTCCAGACCGAGGGCACTGTGCATCGTGATGACGACATGGTGCTCGTCAGCCAATCCGGCACGCAGCGGGACATCCGCTGCACCGCCGCGCCGGTGCGCATGACCGATGGCGCCGCGGTGGGCGCCGTGCTGGTGTTCCAGGACGTGACGCAGAGCCGGGCCATGCAGCGCCAGCTCGCCCATTCCGCCTCGCACGACCCGCTGACCAGCCTGCCGAACCGCGCCGCCTTCGAGGAGGCGCTCGCCACCGCCACCGCCTCGGCACGCGACAGCCAGCGGCGGCACAGCCTGCTTTATGTCGATCTCGACCGCTTCAAGCCGGTCAATGACAGTGCCGGCCACGCCGCCGGCGATGCGCTGCTGCAGCAGGTTGCCAAGACCATTCGCGGCTGCTGCCGCAACCACGACATGGCCGCCCGCATCGGCGGCGACGAGTTCGCCGTGCTCCTGACCGATTGTCCCGTCGCCAATGCGCGCACCGTGGCCGAAAAGATCGTCCGGGCGGTGGGCGCTCTCGAGTTCATGTGGGCCGGACGGACCTACCGGATCGGCGCCAGCGTCGGCATTGCCGAGATCAGCCGCGACGCGCCCTCCCCGCTCGGCACCATGGGCGAAGCCGACGCCGCCTGCTACGCCGCCAAGGCGCGCGGCCGTGCCACGGTGGTGGCGTTCGGGGAGCTGTAGGCCGGGCCGCGCGCCCCGGTTCCTGCCTATTCCAGCGGCTTCAACTCACCGAACAGCGTCGGCAGCAATTCCGTCACCGTGGGGTGGATGTGCATGGTCTCAACCATCCTGGTGTGGGGAATGCCCGAGGCCATGAGCTGCAGCAGCGACTGCACCACCTCGTCGCCGTTGATGCCGAGGATCGCTGCCCCCAGGATGGTCTTGTCCCTGGCATCGACCAGCACCTTCATCAGGCCCTGCGTCTCGCCCCGCTCGCGGGCGCGCGCCACGCGCGACATCGGCATGGTGGCGATCAGCGCCTTGCGACCTGAGGCGCGTACCTCAGCCTCGCTCATGCCGATGCGGCCCAGCGGCGGGTCGATATAGAGCGCGTGGGTCGGGATGCGGCCGGCCAGCGAGCGCGTGCAGCGCTCGAGCAGGTTGTCCACGACGATTTCGTGCTCGAAGTACGAGGTATGGGTGAAGGCGCCGCGACCATTGACGTCGCCCATGGCCCAGATGCCCTCGACATTGGTGCGCAAGTGATCGTCGACGGGGATGAAGCCGCGCTTGTCGGTCTTGACGCCGGTAGCGGCAAGGTTGAGCGCCTCGGTGTTGGGCAGGCGTCCCAGCGCCACCAGCAGGTGCGTGCCTTCGATGGACGAGCGCCGCTCGCCCGACTTGAGCGACACGAACACTCCGTGCCCCGCCTGATGCAGCGCCTCGACCTCGGTGCCGAACAGGAAGGTCACCCCCTCGGCCTCAAGGATAGAGCGAATGGCCGCGGAAATGTCGGGGTCTTCCTTCGACGCCGGCCGTGAACCGCGCTCGATCACGGTGACCTTGGAGCCGAAGCGGGTGAACATCTGCGCGAATTCGAGGCCGATATAGCTGGCGCCGACAATGATCAAATGGCTCGGCAGCGTATCGAGCTCCACCATCTGCTTGTTGGTGAGGTAGGTGATGCTCTTGATGCCCGGCCAGTCCGGCACCATCGGCCGGGCGCCGGTGTTGATGAAGACTTGCGGCGCGGTCAGACGGCGGCGGTCAACGGCCACTGTCCTCGGCCCGACGAAACTGCCTTCGCCGCGGATCACCTCCAGCCCCTCGAGGCCACCCAGCCATTCGGTGAGGCTCTGCACCGAAGCGCCGACGATGCGATCCTTGCGCGCCTTGACCGCCTTCATGTCGACGGTGACGGGGGTGCGGACCTGCACCCCGTATTCACCGGCCCGCCGCGCCATCCAGGCGGCGCGGGCGCTTGCCACCAGCGTCTTGGTGGGCGTGCAGCCATCGTTGACGCAGGTGCCGCCCAGGTGCTCGCGCTCGACCAACGCAACCCGCCTGCCCTCCCCGACCAGGCGTGCGGCAAGGAAGGGGCCGGACTGGCCGGCGCCGATGACGATGGCATCGAAACTCTCGGTCATGACTCGTTACCGAATGGCAGGATCAGTCTAGGCTCGCTTGCCCGATTGTCCAGCCGGGTTGCGCAGGCAAAACGGCGTAGCCGCCGATCATTCCACTGGCGCCACCTGGGTGGTGCGCGGCATGCGGTTCCAGGCATCGAGGGCGGCGATCTTGTAGGCCTCGGCGAGAGTGGGGTAGTTGAAGGTGTTCTCGACGAAATAGTCGAGCGTGCCGCCGAGGTTGAGCACCGCCTGGCCGATATGGATCAACTCGGTGGCTCCCTCGCCGACGATGCTGACGCCGAGCAGCCGGCGATCGTCGAGCGAGAAGATCATCTTCATCATGCCCGACTGCAGCCCCATGATGTGGCCGCGCGAGGTCTCGCGGAACCGCGCTACCCCGCACTCATAGGGTGTGCCCTGCGCCCGCACCTCCTGCTCCGACAGGCCGACCGTCGAGATTTCCGGCACCGCATAGATGCCATAGGGAAAAAACTGCGGCGCCGGCGGCATGGCAGCGCCGAACGCGTGGAGCGCGGCGATCCGCCCCTGTTCCATCGAGGTGGAAGCGAGCGCGGGAAAGCCGATGACGTCACCCGCCGCATAGATGTTGCGGCACTGGGTCTGGAAGGTCACCGGGTCCACCTTGAGGCGGCCGCGCTCGTCCGGCACCACGCCACAGCCATCGAGGCCCAGATCGGCGGTGGCCCCGACGCGGCCGGCGGCATAGAGAACCATGTCGGAGCGGATATGGCGCCCATCCGCCAGGTGGGCGATGGCCCAGCCCTGTTCGTCCTTGTCCACCGACTCCACCTTTGCCCCGAGCCTCAGCGTCATGCCGCGCTGGCGCAGGTCGTGGGTGAATTCCTCGATGATCTCGCGGTCGATGAAATCGAGGATCGCATCGCGCGGCTCGACTACGGTCACCGGCACGTCGAGCGCCGAGAAGATGGTGGCATATTCGATGCCGATCACCCCTGCCCCCACCACGGTGAGGCTGCGCGGCACCCGCAGGTCGGAAACGAGGCTGTCGCTGTCGACGATGGTGTGGCCATCGAAGACGATGTTGGGCGGCCGGTAGGGCATGGTGCCCACCGCGATCACCGCGAACTGGAAGCCGAAGACGTGCTCTTCGCCGTCATGGTCGGTGACCGAGATGTGGGCGGTGTCGAGGAACTTCGCCTTGCCGCCGAAAGTGCGCACGCCGTTGCGGGCGAACTGGTGTTCCAGCACCTCGATCTCGTAGTCGAGCGTCTTGCGCAGGCGGGCGCCGAGGTCCTTGCCCTCGATGTCCTTCTTGACCCGGTAGGCGAGCCCATAGAAGCCGCGCTCGCGCCAGCCGGAGAGGTTGAGCACGGTTTCGCGCAGGGTCTTGGAGGGAATGGTGCCGGTGTGGACGGAAACGCCGCCCAGCCGCATGCGGTTTTCCACCACCAGCACCGACTTGCCCAGCTTGGCGGCCTGGATGGCGGCTCGACGGCCGGCCGGTCCGCTGCCAATGACGACGAGATCGTATTGCTGCACGTCGGGAACTCCGTTGAGATCGTCGGCCACCCTTGGCGGTAACTCGCACCGCTGCCGGGGTGGCACAACAGGCAGAAACGAAAGGCAGCCTTGCGAGGGTCAGTCCCCGCGCAGGACCTCGTCGACGACGGGGAGGTCGTAGAACCGGCGCACCACTTCCCAACCCTCATCGGCGGTGTCGACCACGGTGAACAGTTCCGGATCGTTGGGCGCGATGGTGCCGGCCTCGGCCAGCGCCTCAAAATTGATGACCTTGCGCCAGAACTCGCCGCCGAACAGCAACAGCGGCACCCGCGCCATGCGGCCGGTCTGGATCAGGGTCAGCGTCTCGAAGAACTCGTCGAGCGTGCCGAAGCCGCCGGGAAACACCGCCACCGCCTTGGCGCGCAGCAGGAAGTGGATCTTGCGCGTCGCGAAATAGTGGAAGTTGAAGCTCAGTTCCGGCGTCACATAGAGGTTGGGCGCCTGCTCGTGCGGCAGGACGATGTTGAGCCCGATCGAGGGGGCCCCGACATCGGCAGCCCCGCGATTGCCGGCTTCCATCACGCCTGGTCCGCCGCCCGTCACCACCACATATTCGGCGTAGTCGAGCGACTTCGAGGTTCTCGAGGCCAGTTGCGCAAACCGTCGCGCCTCCTCGTAGTAGGGCGAGGCTGCCTCGAGATTGCGCTTCTGCGTTTCGTTCTTGGCCGCCCACGCAGGCTGGCCGGGCGCCGGAATACGGGCGCCGCCGAACAGCACCACGGTGGAGTTGATGCCGCGCTCGCGCAGGCGCAGTTCGGGCTTGAGATATTCGAGCTGGAAGCGGATGCCGCGGAGGTCCTCGGACGTGAGGAACTCGTCATCGGCAAAGGCCAGCCGGAAGGCAGCGGATTCGGTCTGCGGGGTCGAGGGTGCGCGCTTGGAGGCGGCGACGTCCTCGACCGAGGTGCGCAGCGAAGTGGGACGGCGTCGGGCCATGAGGGATGTGGTGTCCTGATGTTGCTGGAGTCGAAACTGCCACAATTCGGAAAAGTTCGCCGCCGCATATCGAGCAAGGGCAACGGGGGCAACCATGGCCATGCGATTCACCAGTGTCGAGGCGCGGATCGATGCCGCAGCGCACCGGATCCTCCGGCAACTGCCGCGCGGCCGGCTGGCCGATGGCGTCGTGGAGTTCGTCGTTTTCGGCCTCAAGCAGGCCTGGGCGTGCCTGTTCGGCGGGCTGATGCTGGCAATGATTCTCCTGACGCGCCTTTGGTGGCCGGAGGTCGGCCTCCACCGCTACGACTTCTGGTTTCTTGCCGCACTCGCCATCCAGGCCGGCATGCTGCTGCTCCGGCTTGAAACACTCGGGGAAGCGCGGGTGATCCTGATCTTCCACCTGGTCGGCACCGGCATGGAACTGTTCAAGACCGCCGTCGGCTCCTGGATCTATCCCGAGGCAGCCCTGTTCCGCCTCGCTGGCGTGCCGCTGTTCTCGGGCTTCATGTATGCCTGTGTCGGCTCCTACATGGCGCGCATCCAGCGCATCTTCGACATCACCTTCACCCGCTATCCGCCGGTGTGGATGACGGCGCTGCTGGCGGCGGCGATCTACCTCAACTTCTTCACCCACCACTTCCTGTTCGATTTCCGCTGGGTGCTGCTTGCCGCCGTGGCGGTGCTCTACGGGCCGAGCTTCATGCACTACCGCGTCTTCCGTTTCCGCCACTCGATGCCGATGCTGCTGGCTTTCTTCCTTGTCGCGCTGTTCATCTGGATCGCCGAGAACATCGCCACCTGGGGCGGCGCCTGGCTCTATCCGAGCCAGGAGAATGGCTGGACCCTGGTCGGCGTCGAGAAGCTGGTCTCCTGGTACCTGCTGATGCTGATCTCGGTGGTGCTGGTCACCCTGGTGCACCCGCCGCGGCGGGTGGAGAATGTGCCTGCCTAGTGCCCATGGAAATTCGGCGCTCCCGTAGACCTTATGGTGAGCCTGTCGAACCACGAGGTCGCGGCTACGGGACACCTTCACGCCAGATAAACATCCACCTGCATGCCCTCGCCCGGCTTGCTCCTGATGGCAATGTCGCCGCGGTGGCGGTGGACGATGTGCTTGACGATGGCGAGGCCGAGCCCGGTGCCCTTCTTCTTGCGCGAGGTCTCCGCATCGATGCGGTAGAAGCGCTCGGTGAGGCGCGGCACGTGCTCCGGCGCGACCCCGGGCCCGTGATCCACCACCGACACCCGATGCTGGAAGCCCGGGCGGTCAGACGGCTCGAGAACGATCTCCACCGTCCCGCCGCCGGCGCCGTATTTGAGGGCATTGTCGAGCAGGTTCTCGAACACCTCGTAGAGCTGGTTGCGGTCGGCGGTGACCGGCACCTGCCCGTCCGGCACCACCAGCACCACGTCCAGCGCCGCCACCTGCGCCTGGGTCTGGAGTCCGTCCCGCACCTCGCGCAGCAGCCCCGCCAGATCGACACTGCCGGTGGGCCGGAGGTGCTGGTGCATCTCGATGCGCGACAGGCTCAGCAGGTCGTCGATCAGCTTGCTCATCCGCTCGGCCTGGCCGCGCATGATGCCGAGAAACTTCGCCCGGGCCTCGGCATCCTTGGCTGCCGGTCCGAGCAGGGTGTCGATGAACCCCATCAGCGAGGCCAGCGGTGTCCTCAACTCGTGGCTGGCATTGGCGATGAAATCGGTGCGCAGCGCATCGACGCGCTTGAGCTCGGTGAGGCTGTGAAAGGTGACGATCAGTTGCCGCCCATCATCTGCCAGCCAATCGACGCCGGGGCGGCGGAGCGGAGCGACCAGCACCTTCTCCCAGGTCTCGGATGGAACGGTCTCGTGTACTTCCACCGTGCGCGGCGTGCCATCCCGGAGAACCACGTCGACCGACTGGATGAAGTCGGGGTGCCGCAGCGCCAGCGTAATCATCCGCCCCGGCGCCACGGCGGGAAAGCGGCGCAGCGCGGCGCCGTTGGAGTGGATCACCAGCGCCCGCCGGTCGAGCACGTAGCAGGGGTCATTGAGCGCATCGGCAAAGGCGGCAATGGCTTCGGCGTTGCCATAAGCTGATGCCGTCGCCTCGGGCACCGCGGGCAAGGCGGCGCGCCCCGCCAACGGCACCACCGCCGCCCAGACCAGCACCGCCGCAAGGCCCAGGGCCGCCCAGCCCAGCGGCAGGTTGCCGAGCACCACCAGCGCCGCGAAGACGATTGCCACGGCTGCCAGCACTGCGCCCTGGGCCAGCAATCGCTCTGCTGCAGCCCGCAACCACGACCGGGGCCGCGGCTTTGTAGGGGACAGGTCCTGCTTCGACAGATCAGCCAGAATGGGCTCCCTCGGCGCCTGGGGGCGGGTCTATATCATCGCCCATATGACAGGGGAGCGACAGCACCGCCGTGAGCGACATTCTCGACCAGTTCGACATCAACGATCCGCATCTGCCCAAGGCGGTCAAGGACCATGCCCTTACATCCGGCGACTACCCCTACACCGAGAAGCTGGGCAAGGACGAGTTCGAGGAGCACATGCACCGGCTGCAGGTGCAACTTGTGCGGCTGCAGGCGCACATGGCGCGCCATGGCGATCGCATCGTCATCCTGTTCGAGGGGCGCGACGCTGCCGGCAAGGGCGGGGCCATCAAGGCGTATCTGCAGAACCTGAACCCTCGCTACAACACCGTCGTGGCCCTGCCCAAGCCCAACGACCGCGAGCGCACGCAGTGGTATTTCCAGCGCTATGTCGACTGGCTCCCGGCCGCCGGCGAGGCGGCGCTGTTCGACCGTTCCTGGTACAACCGCGCCGGGGTCGAGCGGGTGATGGGCTTTGCCACGCCGGAGGAGGTGGCGCTGTTTCTCGAAGAGGCGCCGGAATTCGAGAAGCGCATCGTCAAGGACGGCATCCACCTGTTCAAGTTCTGGCTGTCGATCGGCCGGGAGATGCAGCTCAAGCGCTTCCACGACCGCCGGCACGATCCGCTCAAGACCTGGAAACTGTCGCCCATGGACCTCGAGGCGCTCGGCAAATGGCACGACTATTCCGATGCCCGTAACGAGATGCTGCGCCGCACCGACACGCTGCATGCCCCCTGGACCGTGATAAGGGCCAACGACAAGCGCCGGGCCCGGCTGGCGGTGATCCAGACCGTGCTCGACCGGCTCGACTACGAGGGCAAGGACCCGGCCGCCATCGGCGACATCGATCCCAATATCCGCATGCACGCGGCGGACTTCCTTGACCTCAGGGAAGTCGAGTAAGGGCAAGCTGCCGCGACGGACGGCGGGCAACACGAATCACCGGGCACGCGATGCAGACGGACGGCTGGCGCGAAAAGGCAGTTCTGGTTTCCAATGCGCGGGGCAGTTCGCCCTTCGTGGTGGTGTGCGACCATGCCAGCAACCGCTTCCCCCAGCGCTATGGTACGTTGGGGCTGACGCCGATCGAGCGGCTGAGCCATATCGCCTGGGATCCCGGTGCCCTGGCGCTCTCCCGGGCGCTGTCGGGGCTGCTCGACGCGCCGCTGGTGGAGTCCACCGTCAGCCGGCTGATCATCGACTGCAACCGCGAACTCGACGCCCCCGACCTGATCTGGACGCTGTCGGAAGCCACGCGCATCGCCGCCAATGAAGGCCTCGACGAGGCGGAGCGCGCATTCCGCATCACCCATTACCACCGGCCCTACCACGCCTCGATCGAGACCCTGCTCGAGGCTCGCCGCCATGCCGGTCAGGAAACCATCCTGGTGTGCGTGCACTCGTTCACGCCGGTCTACCATGGCGTCGAGCGGCCCTGGCCGATCGGCCTGCTGCACGGCCTCGATGCCGGTTTCACCCAGGCGCTCTACGGCGCCCTCGAGGCCGAGGATCCCACGCTCAATGTCGGCTGGAACGAGCCCTATGCCGCGCTCAAGGGCGTGACCCTCACCCTCGAGCGGCACGGCGATGGGCGAGGGATCGAGGCCACCATGATCGAGATGCGCCACGACGAAATCCTCGAGCCGCGCGGCGTCACCCGCTGGGCCAGCCGCCTCGCCCGCTGCCTGACGCTGGCGAGGGAACTCCGCCGCGAAGCCCGGTAGCGCATCGGTGCCCGCGACCTCGTGGTTCGACGAGCTCAGGATGAGGTCTATGAGAGAGCGGTCGCACCGAAGCTCCATAGACCTCGTGGTGAGCCTGTCGAACCACGAGGTCGGTAACACTGCACGTGCGGTCTCTCCGCTCCTTCACCACCCTCATCACCCCCCACCCAACCTCCCCCTGAAGGGGGAGGGGCCGCATCGAGTTTGCCGCGGCACCTCGGCACCCACCGGCCTGGTCCCTCCCCCGCTCGCGGGGGAGGTTAGGTGGGGGCCGGCAAACAGCGACCCCCACAAATCTATCCCGCTTATCCCCTCTCCCTCCACCTCCTGCATACTCCCCCCATCTCTTCCGCGCGGGGCGGCCTGCAGCGACCAGTGGCGGAAGGACGGCCGGGCAGGGAAGGTCGCTCTTTCCCTGGGCTCGTGGGTGGTCCGCTCAGGTTCGGCGAGGATGGATCTTCCATCCCCCTGTCCGAAATGGAGTCGTCGCACCCCGTTCTAAAATCCCGGCGCCCCGAGGCGGTGACGTCTCACTAAATAAATGCTCAGAGGCGGCATCCGCCTCGGGGCCC
>JAEYXQ010000038.1 GCA_023431205.1 Pseudomonadota bacterium
CTCGACAAGAGCATTTCATAGTCCGCTGAGCTTGAGGTCGCACTTGCCCCGCCGACCTCGCACAGCTAACCACGGCCTGCTGTTGAGGAGCGCCCGATGAAGATCCACGTCACCGACCAGGCCGGCGAAACCCATGAGCTCGAAGGGCTCGAGGGCTGGCGGGTGATGGAGGTCATCCGCGACTGGGGCCTCAACATCAAGGCCGAGTGCGGCGGCGCGCTGAGCTGCGCCACCTGCCATGTCTATGTCGACCAGGCATGGTACGGCACCGACGGCGCGCCCAGCGACGAGGAGGAGGAAATGCTCGACAGTGTCGGGGACGTTCGCTCCAACTCGCGCCTCTCCTGCCAGATCCTGTGCAGCGATGAACTCGATGGTCTGAAGCTCACCCTGGCTGCCAGCGCCAGCAAGGACTGAGGCGCTTCGTTAAGACCTGTGAGCCACACTGGCAGGAAATTTCCTGCTGTGCCAGAAACATAGGTTACTCAGATGAGCACTGCATGCCAGGGCTGCCGGGACGGCGAAGACTTCCCGGTGCCGTTCACCATGGCGTTCCACCCGATCGTCGACCTCGCTGCGGGTGAGGTATGGGGCTACGAGGCGCTGGTTCGCGGCACCGAAGGGCAGGGGGCAGGCGCGGTCCTCTCCGCGGTGACCGAGGCGAACCGCTATGTGTTCGACCAGGCCTGCCGGGTGAAGGCGATCGAACTGGCCGGCAGCAACCTGCCGGCGTCATCGAACGCCCGCCTGTCGATCAACTTCATGCCCAACGCTGTCTACGAGCCACGCGCCTGCATCCGCGCCACACTGGCTGCTGCTGCGCGCATGCAGTTCAACCCGCACCGGCTGATGTTCGAATTCACCGAGAACGAGCGCATGGACGATGTCGGCCACGTTGCCAACATCGTCGCCGAGTACAAGCGCATGGGCTTCCTGACCGCGCTCGATGATTTCGGAGCCGGCTATGCCGGTCTCGGTCTGCTGGCCCGCTTTCAACCCGACCTGATCAAGATCGACATGGAGCTGATCCGCGGCGTTGATGCGTCCCAGGCGCGGCAGGCAATCGTTGCGGGCATCGTCGGTATCGCTCGAACCCTCGACATCAGCGTGCTGGCCGAGGGCGTGGAAACCGAGGCGGAGCTGACGGCTCTGCGCGCGGCCGGCATCAAATTGTTCCAGGGCTACTATTTCGCCAAGCCCGCACTCGAGAGCTTCGAGACGCGCGAAGCGATGGCGGACAGGCTGGCGGCGTAAGGCCGCCAGCCTGTTCGATGTCATTCAGCCGCTATGGCAGTGGCTAGGGCCGGGCGTGTTCCGTGCAGGTCAATCCACCGGTCGAAGTCCTCGATGAAGCCGACCAGGAAGCCGCGCGTCTGGTCATCTGTCACCTCGCCGTGGTCGTCGATCAACCCCGGCTTCACCGTGAAGTAGACTTCCGGCTGACCCATCTGGATGAAGCCGAGGACCGGAACGATCGAGCGCAGATGGCCCTGGCCGGCAGCGGTGCCGATGTTGCCGGGCGAGGCCCCCACCACGGCGAGCGGCTTACCAGCCCATGAGTTGTGTCCCCAGGGCCGGGATCCCCAGTCGAGAGCGTTCTTGATCAGGCCAGGAAAGGATCGGTTGAACTCCGGCGTCACGATCAGCACGCCATCGGCGGCCTCGACGCGCTGCTTCAGCGCGGTGACCGCGTCGGGCGGGTTGTTCCACAGGTCGTCGTTGTAGAAGGGCAGGGCTGCGATATCGAGATAGTCGAAGCGCAGCCGCCCGTCGGCCAGTTTCTCCAGCGCCCCGGCAAAGGCCTTGTTGACGGATTTTTCGCTGAGGCTGCCGAGCAGCACGGTGATGGTTTTCACGTCAGTACCCCTTGGTATTCGTTGGTAACTGACGCTATATGAATAACCGGTCTGCACCTCACAAGACGGCACTTTTTCCATACGCGAGGCACTTAAATGATACCCGAGCAGGACCTGCTGCCCCATGACTGCCGTCCGGTCGGAGAGATTCTGGACCAGATCGGCGGCAAGTGGACGGTGCTGATCATCAACCGGCTGAACGCCGGGCCGTTGCGCTTCTCGGACCTCAAGCGCGACATCGGCGGCATCACCCAGAAGGTCCTGACCTCGACCCTGCGCAGCCTTGAAATGGACGGTCTTGTCACCCGCCGGGTGACCCCGACCATTCCGCCGCGGGTGGACTATGAGCTGACCGCCCTCGGGCGCGACCTGCAGCGCCCGCTCAACCAGTTGAGCCAATGGGCGGTCGAGAACCGTCCGCATGTGCTCGCGGCCCGCCAGCGTTACCTCGCGGAAAACCCCGGCGCCGTTCCACCGCGCAAGGGCCGAGTGGCGACAGCTCGCCCGGTCCGGCAGGCGGCGGAATGATCAGCGCGCTTCCTGCGCGAGGTTGGTCAGGGCCGGCATGAAATCCCGCACCGTCGGCGGCTTCTGGGTATGGTAGGGCAGCGGCCGCACCACGCGGATGGCGGCGATGCCGACGCGGACGGTCATCAGCCCGTTGACCACGCCTTCACCGAGGCGAGCCGACAGCTTGGCCGCAAGCCCTTGGCCCACCAGTTGCTCGACCAGCCCGTCGGTCAGCACCAGCCCGCCGGTGACGGCGAGATGGCTCAGCACCGCGCCTGTTAGTCGCCAGGAGCCGAAGAAACCCGGCCGGGCGCCATAGAGCCGGGCGATGGCGCCGGCCAGTCGCACGCTCTCATAGATCACGAATGCCACGTCGATCAGCGCCCGCGGCGACACGGCCGTCACCAGCGCCACCCGGCGCGCCGAAGCGGCGGTGAGCGCCCGGGCGCGCGCATCGAGCGGGGCCAGCAGGCTGCGCTCCGCCAGCGCCACGACCTCGGTGCCGTCGAACAGGTGTGGCAGGTGGGCTTCGGTCTCGGTGCGTGCCCGCGCCAGATCGGGCCGTCCGCCATAGATGCCGAGAAGGGTGTCGGCGACGGCACCAGCACCCTTGCGGTCGTTTCCAGCGATCGCCTTCTCCGCGTCCGCGCGCAGGGCGTCGAGCACCCGCAGCCGGCGCAACGCCAGCGCTTCCCGCAGCACCAGCGCCAGCACCGCCACAAGGAACGCGCCCAGCAGGCCAAGGCCGACATAGCCGAGCCAGGGGTTGGTCGCGAACAAGTCGCGGATCAGCCGGTCGGCGGCGAGGCCAATGCCGGCGGCCACCAGCGCACTACCCGCGCCCCAGGCGATGCGGCCGAACCACCCCATTTTCGGCATGGGAGGGGACACCAGCGGCGTTTCCTCGGCCGGATCGAAACTGGTCTCGATCACCTCCGCCCGCTCGGGCGCAAAGGCCCGCGGCACTCGCGCCGGCTCGGCGGAGGCGGTGTCGCTGTTGCCGACGGGGCGAGCCACGGGACGCTTCATGCCAGCCAGTCTCCGATCAGGTAGTCGAGCGCGCGGTCAAAGCGGATATGGGGCAGCACCACGTCACCGGCGGCGTTGCGCTCCAGCCGCTGCGGCGGCGCAAAACGAAGGAAATTGAGCATTACCGGCGGCTCACCCTTCAGTGCAGAGTCCGGGTCGGCGGGCAAGTCGCCGGGGAACAAGGCGATTTCGGTCCTGCCGTCATAGCTCGTGCCCTCCAGCCGCTCGCCCGCGACGGGGGTGCCGATCAGCGCCGGTAGGGTCTCGCCATCCTCGTTGATGGTGCCTTCGGCCGTGGCCCGGATGGCGGCAACCGCCAGCGAGCGGCTCTCGGCACCGGCAAAGCGGGCCCGGCGAGCGGCGTCGGCGACGAGCCGGTTGAGGATGGCTTCCAGCCGGTCGTGGCTGGTGTGATGGACGTGGTCGGCCTTGGTGGCAACGAACAGGATGCGGTCGATGCGCTTGCTGAACGGCCGCAGCAGCGGATTGACCTCGCCCTGGCGGAAACACGCCATCACCGCCGTCAGCGCCGTCTCGAGGTCGGCCACCGCGGCGGGACCAGCGTTCAGCGCCTTGAGCGTATCCACCAGCACCACCTGCCGGTCGAGCCGGGCGAAGTGATCGCGGAAGAAGGGGCGCACCACTCGGTCCTTGTAAGCTTCGTAGCGGTGCTCCAGCATGGCATGGAGCGTGCCGTTGCGGGCGGCCTGCTGCGGCGGCAGCGGCGCAAAGGTCAGGGCAGGGGACCCTTCGAGGTCCCCCGGCATCAGGAACCGCCCCGGCGGCAGCGTCGACATGGCACCCAGTTCACGGCTCTGGCGCAGATAGCTGGTGAAGGCGAGGGCCAGGTGTTCGGCTGCCAGGTCGCTGGCTTCGGCCAGCGGGTCGACACCGCCCAGCGCCTCGAGGAAGCCGGCGGCCTCCGCGCCATGCCCCTCTGCCCGCGCCAGCGCCTCTCGGCTCCACTCGGCATAGCTGAGGCCGAGCAGCGGCAGGTCGAGCAGCCACTCGCCCGGATAATCGACGATATCGAGGTTGAGCGTTGCCGGCCCGCGCCAGCCCGTGAGCCATTTGCCGGACTGAAACTTCAGCACCAGCCGCAATTGGGAGATGCGCCGCGTGCCCTCCGGCCATTCCGGTGGACGGCCGGTGAGCGTTGCGAGATGCTGCTCATAGGCGAAGCGGGGAATGGTGGCGTCCGGGTATTCCGCCAGCCGCGCACCGATGAACCGGCCCTCGGCAGCGGCGGCGAAGCCGGGCAACCGGCCCATGGTCAGCAGGTTGTGCACGAGCGCGGTGATGAAGATGGTCTTGCCGGCCCGGCTGAGCCCGGTCACGCCCAGCCGCAGCGTCGGTACGAAGGCGCCGGTGGCGTTGTCGGCTAGGTTGGCGAGAGCTATGCCCAGCTCGTCGACGATCGTGGTCGGGGGTTGGGGCAAGCGCAGTCGTCTCCCGGGTTGTGTGTGGAAGGTAGGCGGTTCTGCGCTCGTTGCAAGGGCTTGGGGCCGTGCGGCCGGGCCGGTGCATTGTCGCCCAACCGTCACCGGACTGTCGCCCGGCTGTCGAAGGCCGCCAATACATCCGCTCCCAGTCCGCACCGAACATGCTGTTGAGGAGCATCGCGATGACCGACCACACCCCCATCTTCAAGACTTCGCAACTCGAGGCCGCCGACGCCGAACCGCGCAACCACAGCACCAATCCGACCATGGGGGAGCTGATCAGCACCCGCTTCTCGCGCCGCGGCTTCCTCGCCGGCTCGCTGGCGGTGTCGGCGATCGCCGCGACCGTGAGCCCGCTGGCGCTGCTGAGCGCCCGCCCGGCCCGCGCGCAGGAGGGAGGCTCCGCCTTCTCGTTCACCGAGGTGGAAGCCGGCATCGACGAGACCCACCACGTTGCGGAAGGCTATGACGCCGACGTGCTGCTGCGCTGGGGCGATGGGCTGTTCCCCGATGCGCCGGAATTCGACCCCACGGCGCAGACCGCCGCCGCCCAGGAGCGCCAGTTCGGCTACAACAACGATTATGTCGGCTACATTCCGCTGGAAGGCTCGTCCGAGCACGGGTTGCTGGTGGTCAACCACGAGTACACCAATCCGCACCTGATGTTCCCCGGCCTCGTCACGCTGGTCGAGGGCGAGATGACCATGAACCCGCTCAGCAAGGAGCAGGTGGACGTGGAGATGGCCGCCCATGGCGGCACCATCGTCGAGATCCGCAAGGTCGACGGCAAGTGGCAGGTGGTCAAGGACGGTGCCCTCAACCGCCGTATCACGGTCAACACCGAGATGGAGATCACCGGCCCGGCTGCCGGCCATGCGCGCCTGCAGACCAATGCCGACCCGACCGGCACCAAGGTATTCGGCACGATCAACAACTGTGCCGGCGGCGTGACCCCGTGGGGCACCTACATCATGGCCGAGGAGAACATCCACGGCTACTTCACCGGCGAACTGACCGAAGACCACCCGGAATTTGCCAATTACGACCGCCTGGGCATCCCGGAAGGGTCGTATGAGTGGGCCAATTTCTACGACCGCTTCGACATCGCCAAGGAGCCGAACGAGCCCAACCGCTTCGGCTACATCGTCGAGGTCGACGCCATGGACCCGAACTCGGTGCCGAAGAAGCGCACCGCGCTCGGCCGCTTCAAGCACGAGGGCGCCGAGTCCATCGTCAACAAGGACGGCCGGGTGGTGTTCTATCTCGGCGACGACGAGCGCTTCGACTACGTCTACAAGTTCGTCACCGCCGGCACCTACAATCCCGACGACCGCGCCGCCAACATGGACCTGCTCGACGAGGGCACGCTCTATGTCGCCCGCTTCGCCGAAGACGGCACCATGGAGTGGATGCCGCTGGTCCACGGCGAAGGTCCGCTGACGGCGGAGAACGGCTTCGAGTCGCAGGCGGACATCGTCATCGAGACCCGCCGCGCCGCCGACCTGCTCGGCGCCACCAAGATGGACCGTCCCGAGGACATCCAGCCGAACGGGGTCAACGGCAAGGTCTACGTCATGCTGACCAACAACACCCGCCGCACGGCCGAGCAGGTGGACGCCGCCAATCCCACCGCCGAGAACGCCTTCGGCCACATCATCGAGATCGCCGAGACCGACGGGGATTTCGCCGCCACCACCGGCACCTGGGAAGTGATGCTCAAATGCGGCGATCCCTCGATCGCCGAGGTGGGCGCCACCTTCTCCAGCGCCACGACCGAGAACGGCTGGTTCGGCATGCCCGACAACGCGGCGGTGGATTCCCTCGGCCGGCTGTGGGTCTCGACCGACGGCAACAATCCGTCCGACACCGGCCGCACCGACGGTCTGTGGGCGGTGGATACTGAGGGCGATGCCCGCGCTACCTCCAAGCTCTTCTTCCGCGTACCGGTCGGCGCCGAGATGTGCGGGCCGCTGTTCACGCCGGACGACGAGACGGCCTTCGTTGCGGTACAGCACCCGGCTGACGGCGGCGACGACTGGGAAGGCTTCGGGCGCATCTCCTACTACGAGGACCTGTCCACCCGCTGGCCGGACTTCAACCCGGATATGCCGGTGCGCCCCTCGGTGGTGGCGATCACCCGGCAAGGGGGCGGCAAGATCGCCGTCTGAATGAACGAAGGGGCCGATCCAGTCGGCCCCTTCTTCTATTCGCCGATCCGCGCTAGATCGTATGGCGTGGTCTGGTAGATCTCGTTGATCCAGTTCTGGAACAAGAGGTGCGCGTGGCTGCGCCAGCGGTTCTCGGGCACCTGGCTGGTGTCGCCGTTCGGGAACAGGTTCACCGGCGGGGCGGTGTCGAGCCGGGCCTTGACGTCGCGCTCGTATTCATCGGCCAGCGAGCGGTTGTCGTATTCGAGGTGGTTGAGGAAGAACACCGCGCGCCCGGGGCGGTCCTCGAGCATGCAGAGGCCGATGTCCCGGTTGTCAATCAGCACGTCCAGTCCGGCGGGCACCGTCCTGCGGTCGATGTCGTTGTAGCGCGACACCGGGATCATCGGGCGGTCCGACATGCCGCGCAGCCACGGCACGCGCGGGTTGACGATGTCGTGGCGGAACACGCCGAACGCCTTGTTGTCCATGCGGTAGCGGCGGACGTTGTGGAAGTGGTGGAGCGCGGCCTGCGCGCCCCAGCAGATGAACATGGTGTGGTGCACATTGGTGCGCGTCCAGTTCATGATCTCGACCATCTCGGGCCAGTAGCGCACCTCCTCGAAGGGGATGTGCGCGATCGGCGCGCCGGTGATGATGAAGCCGTCGAACTTCAGCCCCCGCACCTCTTCCCAGGTGCGATAGAAGCTGTTGAGGTAGTCTTCCGAGGTGTTCTTGCTCTTGTGGTCGGTCACCCGCACCAGCGACAGGTTCACCTGCAGCGGCGTGGCGCCGATCAGCCGGGCGAACTGCGTCTCGGTCCGCTCCTTGTTGGGCATCAGGTTCAGGAGCCCGATCTCGAGCGGGCGGATGTCCTGCCGCGAGGCGCGGGCGGAATCCATGACATAGAGGCCCTCGCCTTCGAGGGTCTTGCGGGCGGGCAGGTCGTCGGGAATACGAATAGGCATTTCAGCCCCTTAACTGGCGACGGTGAGAAGGCGATTCAAGCGTTGCGCGCGTCCCGGAGGGCACGCGCTAGCGCATTCGCTTCTCGATTGCCGCCGCCATGAGGTCGACGAACTCGTCACCATCGCGCACGATGGCGAGGTCCGAGGCCTCCACCACATAGCCGAAATTGTCCGCCAGCGCCTGGTAGCGCGGCAGGCGGTCGTGCAGCAGCGCCTCGAAGCCCCAGGCACCGAACCCGGCGGGGTCGACCTGGTCATCCTCGACGATGCCGTTGATCAGCTTGTACTCGTTCCACTTCTCCACCAGGAAATGGGGCCGGTAATACATCGGCTTGGGCGACTGCTTGAAGCGGCGCACCAGCTCCTGGGCATCCTTTTCGGTGCCGCGGATGTAGAGCAGGGCGGTGGAGCCGGCGAGCGTCTTCACCACCGGGTCTTCCGGGTCGTTGTGGTCGATCACCTCGATTAGCGAGCCGCCGGTATCGGCGATGAAGTTGGAGTAGCCGTAAAGGGCCTCGGCGCGCTCGATGAAGTGCGGCACGTCCTTGAGCGCGTCGATCTCGGCGACGCGATGCTGCTCCTGCCGGCGCTGGTATTCGGCCAGCGGCAGCCCGCCCTTGTCGGGATTCCCGGGGGTGCCGAGATAGGTCGAGAGCGGGTCGAGATTGTTGAAGGTGATGTTGGACGAGATGTAGATCGAGTCCGAGCGCAGCAGTTCGGCCAGGAACGGCACCTTCATCGCTTCGCGCTTGAAGTTGTCGACGATGGCCTCGCCCATGTAGCGGGTGCCGATGCGGTAGTCGGCCGAATAGTGAAACCAGTGCGAGGCGCGCAGCATCGAGGCCAGCCGCGTCTTGCCGACGCCGGCCATGCCGAACACGGTGACGGCGCGGCGCGGGGCCTTCACGAACTCATCGACGGTGTTGAACAGCATTTGCGACCGGTCTGCCTGACGCCCAGAGAGCGCTCAGGCTTTAATGCAACAGGGGCTGGTCGACAAGGAGCGGCAAAAACTGCCGCCCGGGCCGGACTCTTCTGCCCATCATGGCGGTCTCCCCTGACGCGTTCTCCCGCTTTGTCCAATGAACTCAATAGCGTAGCTGACTGGCACCGAGATTGCATATCCATGGGGTGAACGCGTCTGTCCGACGCAGTACGGGACCACGGAGCATCTCATGGGCATTTATGGCGCTCTCTCCAGCGCGGTGACGGGCCTCCGGGCGCAATCTCATGCGCTCGAGAACATCTCTGGCAACATCGCCAACTCGCAGACCACCGGCTACAAGCGGATGGAGACGAGCTTTCTCGATCTCATCCCCGACGCGCCGCTGAAGTCGCAGGTGCCGGGTGCGGTGTTGGCGCAGTCGCGCGGCACCAACAACGTCCAGGGCGACATCCAGACCTCGTCGATGGAAACCTTTATCGCGCTCAACACCAGCGGCTTCTTCGTGGTGGAGCCCAAGGTCGGTCAGTCGGACGGCAATTCGGTGTTTGCCGGCTCGAACTACTTCACCCGCCGCGGCGACTTCGAGATCGACAAGGACGGTCACCTCGTCAATGGCGCTGGCTACTATCTCAAGGGCCTCAAGATCGACCCGGGTACGGGCAACATCTCGAGCTCCGTCCCGGCGCCGATCCAGCTGTCCAACGCCTTCCTCGAGGCCAACCGCACCACGACCATCAACTACAAGGGTAACCTCCCGCAGCTGCCCAAGACCGCGAACTACAAGCCGACCGACTACAACAGCGAATTGCTGCAGACGAGCCGGTTTGCTCCCGGTTCAACCCCCGCCGCCCTCAGCGGGGGGGAGCCATGGGTGAATGGCGGCGGCGATGCCGACTCGCAAATCGCGCATAACACCTCAATGACCTTCAACATCAACGGTCGGAGCACGACCTTTGATTTCCTCCACGCCGACGTGGACACTTATGCCGGCGCGAATACCCCAATTGACGTCCGCGCGCCGCGTACGCTCGCCAACGTAATGACAGAAATCCGCAACAAGCTGCGCGAAACCGGTGGCGCCGCTGCGTCCCTAGAGTTGGCGGTGGGAAGCGGTTGGGGTTCCATCACCATGAACCTTGGCGCCGATCATCACGCCAGCTTCTCGGTCTCGGGATCGGCTGCCACGACTCTCGGGTTTGCTGGCCCCTCCAGCCCGCCAGATCGCACCGACGTCATCAATATCTCGCACAATGACGCCAGCAATTTCGTCTCGCAATCGATCTCGGGTGGCGCGGTCACGGTCTTTGCCAGCAATGGCGCTCCGGCAAACGTTCAGCTGCGCTGGGCCAAGGTGGACAGCAAGGCCGCCGGCGGCCAGGACTCCTGGCAGCTGTTCTATTTAAGCGACAGCAATGCCGTCGGCACTGGTACTGAATGGAAGGCGATCACTTCGGGCACGCCCGCAGAGCCGATCCAGTACCAGTTCGACGACAACGGCTCCATCATCGGCAGCGACAAGGCTGCGGTTGAAATCAAGGGCCTTACGGTCAACGGCGTCAACGTCGGGGACGTCATCCTGGCCCACGACACCAACGGCATGTCCCAGTTTGCCGACGTGAACGGCACCGTCAGCGTCTCCACCCTGAACCAGAACGGCTATGGCGCCGGTGAATTCCTGTCTGTTGCCATCACCGACTCCGGTCGTGTGGTCGCCACGTATTCCAACGGCGAGCGCATCGAGATGGCCCAGGTGGTCACCGCCCAGTTCAACGGCGTGAATTCGCTGAAGCGGCTGGATGGCGGTGTCTATCAATCGACCGCGGAGTCGGGCGAGCCGATCCTCGACCTCTCCGGCACCGGCATCATCGGCGGCGCCCTGGAAGCGTCCAACACCGACATCTCGGACGAGTTCACCAAGCTGATCATCACGCAGCAGGCCTATTCGGCCGGCACGCGCATCGTCTCCACGGCGGACGAGATGCTTCAGGAAGCACTGAACATGGTCCGCTGACGCGGAATGCTTCGACGGGCCCGGGTACTAACCCGGGCCGTTCTTGATGTTGTGGGGCACGGCAAATGGGCTTGGTATCGTCTCTCTCCAACGCGGTTTCTGGTCTTCGTACCAGCCAGGATTCGATCACCATCCTGAGCCGGAACGTCGCCAATGCCGGCACCCCGGGATACCACCGCCAGTCGCTGAACATCATCGACTACAGCTCGCAGAACGGCACCTATGCCCGCACTGCGGGGGTCAACCGCGCCTTCAGCCAGAGCCTGCAGACCTATTACAATCGCCAGGTGGCGGACACCTCGATGTCCACCGTCATGGGCGACTACCTCAACAAGCTGCAGGGTTTTCTCGGCAAGCCCGGTAGTGCCGGCTCGCTCGACACCATGTTCGGCTCGTTCAAGAACTCGCTACAGGCGCTTGCCACCAGCCCCGACGACTACCTTACCCGGGCAAAGGTGGTGGCCGAAGCGCAGGCCATGGCGCAGCGGCTGAATTCGCTGTCGAGCGTGGTGCAGGAGCTGCGCCAGGAGACCGAAACCCGGATCGCCAACGACGTCAACCATATCAACGGCATGCTCACCTCGCTCAACGAGGTGAACACCCGCATGCTCGATCTGGGCATGACCGACACCGCCCGGGCATCGCTGCTCGACCAGCGGGATCGTCTGGTTGCCTCGGTAGCCGAAATCATCGACGTCCAGGCCCAGTACCGCGAGGATGGCACGGTGGCGTTGATGACCCGCTCCGGCGTGGGGTTGCTCGACAACGGCGTCAGCACCTTCAAGTTCGAGACTGCGGGCGCGCTGTCCCCGACCACCCTGGCGGACAAGGACGCCCAGGCAAACAAGGTCGGCAGGCTGACCCTCACGACCCCATCGGGCCTGTCCATCGACCTCGTGCAGCAGGGCGTCCTGCAGGGCGGTGAACTCGCCGGCCTGGTGCAGTTGCGCGACAAAATTCTGGTCGAGACCCAGAACCAGCTCGACGAGATTGCCGCTGGCCTTGCCTCCGTCTTCTCCACCATCACCACGCCTGCCGACGCCCTGGCTGGAAACGTCGGCTTCGAGGCCGACATCTCCAACCTCAAGCCTGGCAACGACATCCTGGTGACCTACGCCGAAAACGGCGTCGAGCACCGCATCCGCATCGTCAATGGCGCGACTCCGGAAAAATACACCGACGCCAGTGGGCAGAAGGTGATCGTCGCCGATTTCGGCAGTCCTCCTGACCCCACGGCGCTTGCCTCCGCTCTCAACCTCGCAGCTCCGGAGCTGAACTTCGCCGCTGTGGGCGGTGAGTTGAGGGTCCTCGACAAGGGCGGGCGCGATGTCACGGGCATGACCACCCGCGCCTCGGCCTCCGGCACCCAGAACGGCGATCTCGCCATGGCGTTGTTTGTCGACCAGGGCAATTCTCCGTTCACCGGCAATCTCGATACCGATCCGCCGCAGATCCGCGGCTTTGCCAGCCGCATCTCGGTCAATCCTGCGGTGATCGCCGACAATGGCCGCCTGGTGCAGTTCGACGTCGGGCATACCCTCGGCGACGCTGCCCGGCCGGAATACCTGCTCAACCAGCTCAACTCGATGAGCTTCATCACGGGCGGCGGTCCCTCGGCAAACGTTGGGCGGCACCAGCTCAACGGCACGGTCGAACAGCTCATCGGCCAGGTGCTGAACTACCAGGGCACCACAATCGGCTCGGCGCTGACTGCCCGTGCCGACCGCCAGCTCACGCTCGAAACCATCACCACGCAGATGGAGCAGGAGTACGGGGTGAACATGGACGAGGAGATGGCGCGCCTGACCGAGTTGCAGAGCGCCTACGCTGCCAATGCCCGTATCGTGTCGGTGGTCAAGGAACTGCTCGACACCCTGTTCGCCTCCACCTGACGGAGTAGACCCCGATGATCGTCAACAAGTCGATGTTCCCGCTGCAGACCGGGTTCGGCGTCATCTCCAAGATGCAGGACAAGTTCGCGCAGTTGCAGATGCAGCTCGGCACCGGGGTGAAGGCGCAGACCCTGGCCGACATGGGCCGCGACCTGCCGGTCTCGCTGTCGGTCCGCTCGCGGCTCACCACGATCGCCGGCTACAATGCCAGCATCGAGCAGGTGAACCTGCGCCTCAGCTTCTACGACAATGCCCTCAGCCGCATGGACAAGATCGAGGGCGAAGTGCGCAACTCGGCCGTGCAGGGGCAGTACGGCACCAACAACATCAACATCGCCACCATCCCCAGCCTGTCCAAGGCCCGGCTGGACGAGATGGTGACCATGCTCAACAGCGATGTTGCCGGCCGCTACCTGTTCGGTGGAGCCACCACCGACAAGCCGCCGCTGCCGACCACCACCGAACTGCTCGAGGGTTCGGGCAGCCGCGTCGGCTACAAGGGTGTGCTCAACGAACGCATCATGGCCGACCTTGGCCAGAACGGCATCGGACGGCTGGGGCTGTCCAGCCTCTCCGCCGATCCGCTGGACCCGGACGCAGCGGTCACCGTCTCCCTGGCGGAAGACGGCCTGCACAGCTTCGGGTTCAAGCTCACCGCCGATGCCTTCGCTGTCACCGGCAACATCCCCGTCAACAAGGCGGGCCTGACCGCCACGCCCCCAAAGCTCGACTTCACCTTTCCCGCGGCGCCCGCTGCAGTGGAGCCCGGCTCGACGGTCAGCCTGCGCCTCACCATGCCGGATGGGGAATCCGTCACCGTCGAGGTGAAGGCTGTGGCCCAGGCCGCCACGCCGCCGGTCCACAACGAGTTCGTCATCGGGGCCGATCCGACCGCGACCAGCAACGCCTTCATGGGGGCGCTGACGCGTTCGCTGGAGCGGGCCGCCGAGGGCGAGCTGAAGGCCGCCTCGACCTTCGTCG
The DNA here is from genome assembly GCA_023431205.1 of Pseudomonadota bacterium. Lineage (GTDB taxonomy): Bacteria > Pseudomonadota > Alphaproteobacteria > Rhizobiales > Devosiaceae > Devosia. The sequence goes on from JAEYXQ010000038.1 coordinate 13,783, forward strand.
CCGCCGAGAACTTCTTCAACGCCGCCGGCGAGCCGGTCCTGCGTGTGGATGGCGGCACACCGATCGACTTCTACACCGCCACCAGCATGAAGGTCGCCGACAAGGCCGACACCGTCATGTGGTACAGCGGCACGACGGCCTCGGTGTCTGCGATCGGCATGGGCCGGCTGACGCCGGAGCGCGCCGGTGGCACCGTTACACTGTCGCAGAACCTGCCGGCCTCACCGGCGCATGGCTTTGCCATCACCAACGTCGCGTTCAACGCCACCAATGCCGGTTCGCTGAGCGCCGCTCGCAACCCGGGCCCGCCGGTGAACATGACGGTCGCCTTCGACAGCGACTTCGCTCTGGCTGCGAACCAGGACAAGGTCGTGCTGACGCTGCAGGAGCCGGCGCCGAGCAACAAGACCCGCGAGGTCACGTTGACGGCGGTGTCCGGCAAGGCCGGCCCGGGCCAGTTCACCATCAGCACCAATCCGGACCCGGTGGCACGGGAGGCAGAGAACGCCGCCAATCTCGAGAAGGCCCTGATCCGCTCGGTCAGCGAAGCCGCCGCCGATGCCGAGGGCAACCCGCGCCAGAGCGTCAGCGCCGTGGTGGAAGACAGCGGCCGCGTCTACTACGGCATGCAGGCCAATGAGAGCGGATACCTTCGCCTGATGCGCTCGCTGGCGGCAATGTCGGCCGAAACCTATCCCGAGCTCACCAACGCCACCGACCCGAACTCGGTCGACCTCAACCCGGTCAAGGCCCGCTTCGACGCCATGGCGCGCCGCCAGCAGCTGGAACTGTCGGAATCCCGCAACATCGAGCGGGGCTCGATCGAACTGGTCACCATGGAGCTCGGCGTCGCCCGCGCCGCCGCCAACGCGGCCACGGCCCGCCACACCAGCTACGAGGCGCAGCTCGAGAACCTCCTCAGCGACGTCGAGACAGTCAACAAGGAGGACGTGGCGATGGAGATCCTGGCGCTGCAGACGCGCCTCTCGGCCAGCTACCAGGTCACCGCCATGGTCAGCCAGCTCAGCCTCGTGAACTACCTCTAGCGGTCAGCACCGCCCAAAAGAAAAGCCCCGCAGTGCGGGGCCTTTTCGTTTCAGCGTCGTTTTCGCCTCACATGCCGCGCAGGCCGGCGGCGATCTGGCGGTTGAGCTGCACCAGCACGGTGATCTGCTCGGGCGTCGGCTGGCCCTCGTAGAGGATCTCGCGGGTCTGGTTCATCACGAACATGCCGAGATTGGCGATGTTCTGGCGGATCTCGCGGGGGAGGGGATTATCCTCCTGCGTGACCGCCGACATGAAGATGGTCCACAGCTTACGGTTGAAGCCGAGCGCGGAGCGCAGTTCGTCGGCGGTCGAGGTCTCCCATTCGTCCTTGACGCGCTGCAAGCCGGCAGCGGCCTTCATCAGCAATGCCGACTCCCGCTCGCGGGGAGACTCAACGACCTTGGTCGTCTGATGGTAGGCCTGAGCGCCGTGCTGATGCATGATCCAGTAGGTCCTGTTCGTACTCGATAAGCCGTTGAGCGGCCTTGAGAGCCTTGTACAGGGACCCGGTTAATATCTCATTATTGATTAGATCAATAAGTGCGATGGAGGAGGGAACCGCCTCGACGAAATCGCGCGACAGCGCCAGGTAGGAGTGCTTCGCCTTCTCCTCATCCTCGTCGATATACATCAGCTGGACTGCCAGGTAGATGCGCTTGGCCGGCGTGTTGGCAGTCTCTGAGGTGAGGATGTCCTTTTCGCGCAGGATCGGGGCATTGCCGTCGATGAACAGCCGCGTGCGCTGGTCGGAATTGGTGATGACGCAGTTGCCCACCAGCAGCTTTTCGCCGGGCTTCAACTCCACCTTGAGCGCCATTTGGTCCGACTCCGCTGAACGGGGATAGATGATCCTGTCTAGACCCGGATTGGGGCGAAAACAACAAAGGCGGGCCGGGGCCCGCCTTTGGTCGGTCTATGGGAAGGAGACGCTTACCGCAGCAGCTGCAGGATCGACTGGTCGGCCTGCGAGGCCAGCGACAGCGAGTTCTGCGACAGCTGCTGGCGGGTCTGCAGGGCCAGGAGGTTTGCAGCCTCGGTGTTCATGTCGGCCAGGGTAAGGTTGCCGGCGCCGGTCTCGAGCGTGTCGATCATGGCGGTGGTGAAAGCCTTGCGGTTCTGCACGATCGACAGGTTGGAGCCGAAGGTCGAAGCCTGCGAGCGGACTTCGTCGAGAGCCTTCTTCATGTCGCCGAGCAGGCCGTCGATGGTGACGTCGCTGTCGAGGTGCTCTTCCTTGAGGTGCGTCGGGACGCCCAGGTTGAGCGCGTTGACTGTCTCGCCATCTTTGGTCTGGATGTCGATGGACGACGTGCCAGTCTCGTTGAAGGTGATGGTCAGCTTGTCGCCGCGCAGCAGGTTGATGCCGTTAAACGAGGCGTCGTCGGCGAGCTTGTCGAGTTGATCGCGCAGTTCATTGAACTGATCAGCCAGACCGGCGCGGACCGAGTTGCCTTGGACTGCC